>JASHOY010000331.1 GCA_030038435.1 Acidobacteriaceae bacterium
ACGCCACCATCGGCATTTCACGGCGGGGCTGGATCGAGGATTTTCAGGCGCCCTATTATCACCTTCACGTTCCGCGCCATTTACGCGTTCCGCCCGAAGTAAATCACTATCTGCAGAATGAAGGATGGGAGAAAGTGCGGCTGCTGGACGATGAAGAGGAGATCCAACCTGGAATCCGCGTGTTCTGGGCGGGCGTGCACCATCGTTCCTCGATAGCGATCGCAATCGAGACTGAAAAGGGAACGCTCATCATTACCGACTCGTTCTTCAAATATGGAAATATTGAGTCCAACCGCTATCTTGGCGTGATGGAAAGCATGATGGAGGCCGACGCGACCTGGGCGCGCATCCGGAAGGAAGCCGATCTGTTCGCCTCCATTTATGATCCGGAGGTGTTCGTCCGCCATCCCCATGGGGTTCTGGCTTGAGCACCGCAACAATGCCAGGATTTAGCCAACCATTCCCAGCTGCATGACATCTGAAAGGCCGCCTTGAGATTCATTAGCCGTGGGGCTTCGCGGAGAACTTGAGAAAATGGGTAGTGCATTTGCTCCGTCCATCAGAGCCGTTGATCTGGCGGCGATCCGAACTGCGTCCTAGAATGAGAGCGCAAAGATAAAGGTGTGTATGAAAGATGAGGCCAGCCCAGCCCGAGCCGGAATCAAAGAAATTGCAAGGATGCTGGGTATATCCATCGGCACCGTAGACCGCGCGCTGCACAATCGCGCCGGCATCAGCCCTGTCACCCGCGCGGAAGTACTCAAGACGGCCGCAAAAATCAACTACAGACCGAATGTGGTGGCCAGAAGGCTGAAGCTAAACCGGCATTTGCGAATTGGAGTGCATCTTCCCCGTGAAATCGCCGCATTTTTTGACCCGCTCCGCGAGGGCATACGGGCGGCGGCGGAAGGAATGGTGGGCGTGAATATCGATCTCGACTTTCGCACCTACCCGCATATCGGGAAAGGCGACGTTGAGCTGCTGGAAGCCGACATGAGGCGGCACTTTGACGGAATGATTCTGACTCCCGGAGACCCGGCGAAATTCGACCCAATCATTCGCAACTTTGTGGCGCGCGGCACTCCGGTTGTCTGCGTGGCCAGCGATGCGCCGCGTAGTGGAAGGATTGCTTCGGTTGCAGTGGATGCGACCGTCAGCGGGGGAATTGCGGCCGAGCTTTTCGCTCGGGCCTTACCGAAGCCAAGTTGCGTTGCGGCCGTTACCGGCGACCTCAGCACACAAGACCATGCGGAGAAACTTCGGGGATTCGCAGCCACCCTGGCCACCATCGCGCCTCATCTCTCTCTGCTGCCCGCGATTGAGAGCCATGATATTCCTCAGGATGCACGCCGCAAGACCCTGGCCCTGCTGCAACATAAGCCCCGGCCGACAGCAGTATATATCAGCACCGCCAACAGTATCCCGGTGCTTCGAGCTTTGGACGAACAAGGTGCGCTCGACCAAATCCTGGTGGTAGCCACCGACCTTTTCCCCGAAATGATTCCGTATTTCGAGTCCGGCAGAATTCTTGCATCACTCCATCAGCGGCCGTCTGCTCAGGGCAGAGCCGCGCTCGAGATTTTGGTCCATTATTTGCTTGACGGATCAGTGGCGCAGCCGGTAACGCGGTTTGGCCCCGGCATTGTTCTGCGGAGCAATTTGCCGCTGTTTCTCGATCAACTTCCGGCTACAAGCGGTGACGCGGCCGGCATGACTCCGGCTTAACCGGGACAACACGCTTCCCTGTGCGACGCCGTGCCCTTCTCGCAAAAGCTTTCAGGAATTGCCAGTTCAGTAGCGAACTGGGAGGGAGCACGTCGTTAGCGTGGTTTCGCTTTGACAAGAAAATCCCAGAGAGCTAGCATAGTGATCGTTTACGTACACGGACCGAGTCTTTTGCCATAGACCGAGTCCCGGGTGGAGAACCCCTCTGCGCTCAGACCCGGTCTTCCTGAGAATATGTGGAGCCGGACTTACGCCGCTGTTGTAGTTTTCGAGGTTTTTGAATCGGTGATTCTGAAGCATCGGATGCCGTAGTGAACCATGCTCTCGTCGCGCCCATGTCGCGAATGCGGAGCGAGATGATTGAGCCGGGAGTTGCTGTGAGTGATATTGCAGGCGCCAACCAGACGGTAATCTGTATCGAAAAGGAAGTTGCGATTCCAACTTACCCGGTTCAGGACCCTGATCCGAATCCGATGTTCTTCGAGAATCGGGTCTACCAGGGGAGCAGCGGAAAGGTCTATCCGAATCCCTTCACCGACCGGGTGGCCCTGGAGAAGATTGAAAAGAGTTATCGCGCCGTCGTACTGGAAAATGAGTTTGTCCAGTTGATGATTCTGCCCGAGATTGGCGGACGGATTTTTAGCGGTCTGGACAAGACCAACGGCTATGATTTTTTCTACCGGCAGCATGTAATCAAGCCGGCGCTGGTGGGATTGCTTGGTCCTTGGATTTCCGGCGGAGTGGAATTCAATTGGCCGCAGCATCACCGGCCATCTACGTATATGCCGGTTCACACGCACATTGAGAAGAGCGAGGACGGCGGTTGCACCGTGTGGCTGAGCGAACACGATCCCATGCTGCGCATGAAGGGGATGGCCGGGATTCGATTAACGCCGGGGAAAGCGTTGATCGAAGTGCGGGTTCGACTGTTCAACCGCACGCCGCTGCCGCAGACCTTCCTGTGGTGGAGCAATGTTGCGGTGCGCGTGCACGAGAATTACCAGGCGTTCTTTCCCCCCGATGTTACATTTGTCGCCGACCACGCCAAGCGCGCCATCACGTCATTCCCCATTGCGCGCGGCCGTTACTACGGAGTGGATTACAGCCCGGGCACGGATATTTCCTGGTACAAGAACATTCCGGTTCCGACTTCGTATATGGTGACGGAGTCGAAATACGATTTCTTCGGCGGGTACGATCACGCGCGGAAAGCGGGGCTGGTGCAGACTTCGAACCACCATGTAGCTCCGGGCAAGAAACTGTGGACGTGGGGCAATGCCGGGTTCGGCTATGCGTGGGACCGCAATCTGACTGACGAAGACGGTCCCTATGTTGAATTGATGGCCGGCGCCTATACCGACAATCAGCCTGATTTCTCGTGGCTGCAGCCGTACGAGACCAAGACGTTCAGCCAGTACTGGTATCCCGTTCAGAAGATCGGACCGGTGAAGAATGCGAACACCGAAGCCGCAGTGAATCTCGAGTGCGAAGCGGGGATCGTTCGGGTTGGCGCCTGTGTGACTTCGCCGCGCCGCGTGCGCGTGATATTGACTCGTAATGGCAAGGTGATGCTCGAAAAGCAGGGCGAGTTAGCGCCGGGCGAACCTTTGATTGCAGAGGCTGAAGCGGCGGGTGCAACGCCGGAAGAGCTTTGCTTGACGGTCTTCGATGAATCGGGCGGCGAAGTGATAGCGTACCGGCCGGAGAAGCTGAGTGAGCGCGCCTTGCCGCCGCCTGCGACGGAGCCGCCCGCTCCTGCACAGATTGCCAGTGCCGACGAGCTTTATCTGACCGGACTGCACCTCGAGCAATATCGGCACGCGACGCGATCGCCGGAGGCCTACTGGCTTGAGGGCCTCAGGCGCGACCCCGGAGACGCCAGGCTGAACAATGCGATGGGACTGTTTTATCTGCGCCGGGGAGAATTTGCCGAGGCGGAAAAGCATTTTGCAACCGCGGTGCAGCGGCTCACCTTCAGAAATCCCAATCCCTATGACGGAGAGGCTTTTTACAACCTGGGGCTGGCCTGTTTTTATCAGGGAAAGATTGACGAAGCGTATGCGGCGTTTCACAAGGCGGTTTGGAATTGTGCCTGGCAGAGCTGCGGGTATTATGCCCTGGCGTCAATAAGCGTTGCGCGTGGCGATTACGCGGGCGCATTGGAACAGGTGGAGCGGAGCCTGAGCTCGAACGCGGCGAATCTCAAGGCCCGGGCGCTGCGCGCTTCGCTACTGCGCGAACTGGACCGGAAGGATGAAGCGAAAGGTTCGGTGGCCGCGACCTTGTCACTCGATCCTCTCGACTTCCGCAGCATGGCGGAGCAATTTCTCTTAAACCGCAATGCGGAGGACCTGCGGACCTTTGTCGCTGCGCTGGATGGGGACACGCAGACACTGCTGGATGTGGTTTATGATCTCGCATGGTGCGGCCTGAACGACGACGCGGCCGATCTGCTGGAAGGGTGCATCGGCGAGGCGCGGTGGAATGATCCGATGCTCTGGTATACGCTTTCGTGGCTCTGTTCGCTGCTGGGACGCGAACAGGATGTGAGCGAATTTGCCAGGTGCGCCGAAGCGGCATCGCCGCGTTATTGCTTTCCGGCGCGGCGGGAAGAGATGATCGTCCTGGAGCGGGCGATTGCGCTGGATCCAGGCGCTGCCAAAGCGCAATATTACCTGGGGAATCTTTATTACGATAAGCGCCGCTATGAGGAGGCAATTCGCTGCTGGCGCAGATCGGTCGACTTGGATGCCGGATTTTCCATCCCGTGGCGCAACCTGGGCATCGCCGAGTTCAACGTTCTGAACGACGCACGAGCGGCCGACCGCATGTACGAGAAGGCTTTCACGGCCGACCCGGATGATGCGCGCCTGCTCTACGAATGGGACCAGTTGAAGAAGAGAGCCGGACTAGCGGCGCCCGCGGAGCGCCTGCGCGTTCTGGAAGAGCACAGCGCGCTGGTTGCCCGGCGCGACGATCTGACGGTTGAGTTCATTACGCTGCGCAACCATACCGGGCAAGAACAGAAGGCCCTGGAAATGCTTGCGCAGCGACGGTTCAGTCCCTGGGAAGGCGGGGAGGGTCTGGTGTCAGGACAGTATGTGAACGCGCACCGGGCGCTGGGCAGAGCGGCGCTGGCGGCGGGCGATGCGAAAGAAGCACTGCGCCATTTCGAAACGGCGCGGCATTATCCTGAAAACCTGGGTGAAGGCAAACACCTGCTCACGCTGGAACGTGACCTAGATTATCTCTCCGGCATCGCCGCGCAGCAAATGGGAGACGCGAAAATGGCCCACGACTTTTGGGTTGCCGCAGCGGCTCCCCTGCTCGAGACCGGCAGGCAGTCTTATTTTCAAGCGCTTGCCCTGCGCGCACTGGGCGAAGAGAAGCGGGCCGTGGCGATCCTGGAGGAGATGACGGAGCTTGCCGCCGAAACCATGAAACGCGAGCCGAAGGTGGATTACTTCGCCACATCGCTGCCCAACATGCTTCTCTTTCACGACGACTTGATCAAGCAGAACCAAATCGAGTCACTGCTGCTGGAAGCATTGGCGAGCCATGGGAGAGGCGACGCCGCCAAAGCGATAGATCTGATGCGCCGTGTGCTCAGCGAAGATCCCAACCACCAATTCGCGGCAGAGATGCTGAGCCAGATGGAGAAAACTGGAACGCGAGTGTCTGAGGTCGCGCCGGCAAGATGATCACGCCGCTGCCCCCTTCCGAGGAAAAGACTGCCTCCCTATCAGGTACAGGCCGGGTCTATGTGTGGCTGGTGGCGCTGGCCGGCGCGCTGGGTGGGCTGCTTTTTGGCTATGACTGGGTGGTGATCGGTGGCGCAGAGCCGTTCTACGAGCGCTACTTCCATCTGAATTCGCCTTCGCTGGTGGGCTGGGCCATGAGCTGCGCGCTCATTGGATGCCTGGTCGGGGCGCTGTCATCAGGCCCATTGAGCAATCGCTTCGGACGAAAGCGGCTGCTGATTGCGGCCGCCCTGGTGTTCATTATTTCCTCGCTGGGCACGGGCATGGCCCATGTTTTCACCGCGTTTGTGGCGTGGAGAATTACGGGGGGATACGCCATCGGACTGGCTTCGGGCATTTCGCCGATGTACATTGCCGAAATTTCTCCTGCGCATCTGCGCGGGCGGATGGTGTCGTTGAATCAGTTGGCGATTGTCTTTGGCATCCTTCTGGCGCAGATCGTGAACTGGCTGATTGCCCGGCCGGTGCCGCCGGGATTCACGGCGCACCAGGTTCTCGAATCCTGGAACGGACAGTGGGGATGGCGCTGGATGTTCGGGGTGACGGCGCTGCCTTCAGTCTGTTTCCTGATTGCTTCGTTGCTGGTGCCGGAGAGCCCGCGTTGGCTGGCGGCGAAGGGCCGCATCCAGGAGGCAATTCAGGTGCTGGAGCGGCTGGGCGGTCCGGCTTATGCAGATCAGGTGGGCAGCGACCTCGCACGCCAGGCGCACTTGCCTGCACAGCGCTCTACATTCTCAGAGCTCTTTTCCGGCGGGATGGGAAAGGTGCTGCTGCTGGGCGTGGCGCTGGCGGTGTTGCAGCAGTGGTCGGGCATTAACGTGATCTTCAATTACGCACAAGAGATCTTTGCCGCTGCCGGATACCATGTCTCCGATATTCTCTTCAACATTGTCATTACCGGCGCGGTGAACCTGGCGTTTACCTTTGTCGCATTGTTCACCATCGATCGCTTCGGAAGACGCATCCTGCTGCTCTCGGGCCTTACCGGACTGGTGATCGTATACGGCGTTCTCGGAGAGCTCTACCGGCTGCATGTGCACGGCAAGCCGATGCTGGCGCTGGTGTTGGGCGCCATCGCGTGCTACTCGGTATCTCTGGCGCCGGTGACCTGGGTGGTAATTGCGGAGATTTTTCCCACCCGCGTCCGAAGCAGCGCCATGTCAATCTCGGTAACCGCGCTGTGGGCCGCATGCTTTCTGCTTACCTATACATTCCCTCTGCTGAATGCGGCGTTGAAAGCCTCGGGAACATTCTGGACGTATGCGCTGATTTGTCTGGCGGGCCTGGTGTTTCTGGCCGCTTCTCTGCCTGAAACTAAGGGAAAGACACTGGAAGAGATCGAGCGCTCAATGCAGACGGGTGCGGCGCAACAGGGCGAAGATTTCAGTGAAATATGAATCCTGTCTTCCCGACGCGGGATGGAGGTCATTCGTCACGGCCGCTTTCGCGGTGGATTGGCGCGGATAAAAGACGGGAGACCGCCTGTTCAATACGCAATCGCGGCCTGCAGCGGCAACTTTCCGGGCTTCCGGGTGATGACGGTATCGCAGGTGCGCCCCAACTGCCTCCTGGCCCAGTCTATGCAAGTCAATAGAATAATGGGAGTTACCGGTTGCGCCATGCGCGTTTTCCTCATTGCGCCCATTCGCCTGTTTCCTTCCGCCTTTATCTCTGCCATACTTGATTGTGCCCCCCAGGTACGGTCAAATCCATCCATTCAATCAAGAGGTCGCAGTGATGTCGGCAAAGTATGTCTTTGTGACGGGCGGAGTTGTATCCAGTTTGGGCAAGGGCCTGGCGGCCGCTTCCATCGGCTGCCTGCTCGAATGCCGCGGCCTTCGCGTCAACCTCATGAAGTTCGATCCTTATCTCAACGTCGACCCCGGCACCATGTCGCCCTTTCAGCACGGTGAGGTCTTCGTCACCGACGACGGTGCGGAAACCGACCTCGACCTCGGCCATTACGAGCGCTTCACCCATGCCCCGCTCTCCCGCGACAACAATCTCACCACCGGCCGCATCTACGAGCAGATCATCCTCAAGGAGCGCCGTGGCGATTACCTCGGCAAGACCGTTCAGGTAATCCCGCACGTCACCAACGAAATCAAGAACGCCATGCGCAAAGTGGCCGCCAACGGCGCCGATGTGACCATCGTAGAAATCGGAGGCACGGTGGGCGACATCGAATCGCTGCCGTTTCTCGAAGCCATCCGCCAGATGCGCCAGGAGCTGGGCCGCGAAAACACAGTCTTCGTCCATCTCACCCTGGTCCCCTGGATCGCCGCCGCGCAGGAGCTGAAGACCAAGCCCACCCAGCACTCGGTGAAGGAACTGCTTTCCATCGGCATCCAGGCCGATGTGCTGCTCTGCCGCTCTGATCGCCCGCTGAGCCGCGATATCAAGCAGAAGATCGCCGCCTTTTGCAACGTCGAGGAAAAAGCGGTGATCGGCGCCCGCACGGTCCCCTCCATTTACGAAGTGCCCCTGGGCTTCGCGCAGGAAGGCGTTGACTCGCTCATCCTCAAATACCTGCACAAGGAAGCACCCGAGTCAGATCTCAGCAAGTGGAAGGACCTGGTCGACCGTACGTATCATCCGAAAGATGATGTCTCCATCGCCATCGTTGGCAAGTATGTCGAGTACGAAGACAGTTATAAGTCGCTCAAGGAAGCATTAACTCACGGCGCTATCTCACAGAACCTCAAGCTCAATATCACCTGGATCGAAGCCGAGGGGTTGGAAGCGAAAACTCCCGACGACCGCAGTTACGAATCGCAATTGGAAGGCTTTGATGGAATTCTGGTACCCGGCGGCTTCGGCAAACGCGGCGTTGAAGGCATGCTGAACGCCATCCGTTACGCGCGAGAGAGACAGGTGCCCTATTTCGGCATCTGCCTCGGCATGCAGACGGCTTGTATTGAATTTGCCCGCAACGTCTGCGGCCTCAAAGACGCGAACTCCAGCGAATTCGACCCTGCCAGCCCGCACCGAATTATTTACAAGCTGCGCGAACTTCTGGGAGTGGAAGAGATGGGAGGCACGATGCGCCTGGGCGCGTGGACCTGCATTCTGCAGGAAGATTCGCTGGCCGCGAAGGCCTACGGCGCTACGGAAATCAGTGAGCGGCATCGCCATCGCTACGAATTCAATCGCGAGTATGAAGCATTGCTGACCGGGGGCGGTCTGAGCCTCAGCGGTACTACGCCGGACGGCACTTATGTAGAGATCATCGAGTTACCGGGGCATCCTTACTTCCTGGGCTGCCAATTCCATCCGGAATTTAAGTCCAAGCCTTTGGAGCCGCACCCGCTCTTCCGCGAATTCATTGTAGCCAGTTATAAAAACCGCCGGGAAAGGCCTTCATTGGAAGTAAGTGAATCGCGCGGCCTGACGCAGGTCGCATCCTCTTAAACTGACGACCCGTGGCAAAAAGACTTGGTGTTTGAAGGGGCATGGCTTCAGCCATCCCGCAGATAACTAAAAAGGGCGGGAGTAGCCGAGTGGCAGAGCAATCGCTTCCCGAAGTTTACATCTATACTAGAATCAATAGCTTATCAATGGGATTCAGAAGGAATCTTCTGGAGCCTTTCGGCATTCTTCCAGTGGCGCTGAATGTGGTTATTCCTCGATGTCCATGCGAGTTTCAGCGCAATACTCTGGTGTATACTTTCCCCGACGTATTCTAACAATGTTTCGACCAGAGATCTGGGGAGTCTCGCTGCAGCTACCGAAGGGTGGCATGAGGATCGCTCTGTTCCTGGCCTCCAATACTGTCATGTTGCGAGCTATGTCACCGCTTGCGGAGAAAGTCAGCCGTGATTTCCTTGCCTCGGTCCCTTGGTTATCTTCGTCCTAACGGCTTTAATGTTCGTCCTTTTCCCCATCCCCGAACTTTTCTGCGACTGGTTCTGATCTGCGCCCTTGGATTGTTTGCCAGCGGGGCATCAGAGACGTGTATTGCTCAGACCGCACACTTCGCCGGTGTAGAGTGCATTGTGGCTTCGAACGGTCTATCTCACTTTCATCAGGTAACGGTGGATAGCGCCGGCAACGTGTATATCGCCGATGGCGGCAACAACCGTGTTCTCAAGGAAATGCCGACGGCAAACGGCTACCAAGAGGCCGTCATTGCATCCGGTCTGGACACCCCATCAGGAGTTGCAGTCGATGCATCCGGCAATGTTTTCATCACTGATTCAGGCGATGCGAAAGTTTTCGAGGAGACGCCGTCCGGCTCTGCTTATATCCAGACCGTGCTTCCGATTACCGGCTTGAGTTTTCCGGCCTCGATTGCCTTGGATACAGCCGACAACCTCTACATCTCCGATATCGACAATGCCCAGGTCGTCAAAGAAACTCCGTCTGGCGGCATCTACATCTCGAGCCTCGTGGTCGGGGGCTTCGTGCCCGACGGCATTGCAGTCGACGCCAGCGATAATGTCTACGTTTGTGAAGTCGAAAACAACAGAGTCGTCAAAATGACGCCGGATGGCTCCGGCTATTCGCTGAGTTATGTTGGATCTGTGCTTCTCTCTCCTGACGGAGTTGCTGTCGATGCTTTGGGCGACTTATACATCACAGAGAGCGGCAGCGGCCTCATTGTGAAAGAGACGCCTGACGGCAGCACTTATAACCAGACCGCCGTGGTTGGAACCGCCGCGGTACCCGGAGCGATCGCCATCGATGCCAACGGGAGCCTCTATTTCAACGAGCCCGCTGTGGGCACGATTCTGAAGTTGGCGCAAGGCGGCGTAAACTTCGGGTCCGTGGCCGTGAATTCGCCGTCTTCCACCGTGTCGTTAACTTTCAACATCGATTCGACTGGGCCGATTTCCGTACCTGCCGTCGTTACGCAGGGCATAGCGGGTCTGGACTTTACCGATGCCGGGACCGGCTCCTGCACTACCAATGGAGCGAATTACAGCTACACCTTGAACGCAACCTGTACGGTCGATGTGACCTTCAAGCCCAAATTCGCCGGCGCGCGGTATGGCGCCGCGCTCCTGGAAAGTGGCTCAGGAAATGTTATTGCAACCGGGTATGTGCAAGGCATCGGAATAGGTCCGCAGGTGAGTTTCCCGCCGGGCGTCCAGAGCACGCTGTCGCTCAGCAATGTGACCAACCCCTACGCCGTGGCAGTTGATGGAGCAGCAAACCTCTACATTGCGAATGCGATCGTCGGCTATGACCCCAGTAACTCCGTAATAAAAGAGACCTGGAATGGAGGCGGATACACTCAGACCACGGTCGCAACCGGACTGGGCTTCCCGACAGGGGTTGCGGTCGACGGCGCGGGCAACGTCTATATCGCCGATCAGGACAACCTCGTGGTGTTGAAGGAGACTCCATCGGCAAGCGGGGGCTATACACAGAGTGTAGTTGACAACACGCTGGGAACCGTCGCAGGTATTGCCGTTGATGGCGCGGGCAATGTCTACGTTGGACGCGGCGGCATCGGTGTGGAAAAAGAGACTCTCGTGAACGGCGCATATGTCGGGAGCGAGATTTTCTCTACGTTTTATGCAGACGGGATAGCGGTGGATGAAGCCGGTGACCTGTATATCGCGGCCAGCGGTGGCAACCTGGGCCAAGCGCTGCTGAAGGAAATTCCATCCGGCGCAAGTTATGTCCAAAGCACGATCGGCACCGGGTTAATCGGTCCACACGCCGTGGCGCTGGATGGAGCAGGAAATCTGTTTGTCGTCGATGGCTATGGTAGCAATAGCCGCGTAGTGGAGGAAACTCCCGCGGCGGGCGGTTACACTCAGTTCGTCGTGAGCAGTGGCCTTAACGCACCCCTGAGCATAGCGGTTGACGGCACAGACAACGTGTATTTCTCAAGCGATCAAGCCGACAACGTCTGGAAGTTAGACTACGTCGATGCGCCAACCTTGAGCTTTGCGACGACGCCTTACGGCTCAACCAGCTCCGACAGTCCCCAGAACGTGACGCTTGCAAACATCGGCAATGCCGCATTGACCTTTCCGGTCCCGGCCAGCGGCAACAATCCAAACATTTCGCCAAGCTTCACACTGAACAGCGAAGGCTCTTCAGCTTGCCCGCTGGTCGATGCTGGCTCTTCCGCGCCCGGAACGCTGGCCGCAGGCGCATCGTGCCAATTGTCGATCGGTTTTGCGCCGGCGGCGGTAGGCGCCATCAGCGGCTCGCTCGTGCTCACCGACAACGCACTCAACGTGACGACCCCGAGCTACGCGGCGCAGGTCATTTCGCTCAGTGGAACTGGCGCACAAGCCACGCCCTCAATTACCTGGCCTGCGCCTGCCGCCATTACCTATGGTACGGCGCTGAGCAGCACAGAGCTGGATGCAACGGCTTCTGCGCCCGGGAGCCTTACCTACTCGCCGGCTGCTGGAACCGTCCTCGAGGTCGGACCGCAAACGCTGACGGCGACATTTACGCCCACCGATGCAATTGACTACGCGGACGCCTCGGCAAACGTCACGCTGAGCGTGAGCAAGGCGACCCCCGCCAATTCGCTTACCTCTTCAGCTAATCCGACCTATGTGGGCGCACCGGTGACCTTCACGGCAACCGTTACTTCGGCTGCCGGAACGCCCACAGGAACGGTCTCGTTTTATGACGGTACGACGTTGCTGGGATCGGGCACTCTGAGTTCGGGAGTGGCCGCCTACACCACTTCCGCACTGACATCGGGCACGCATTCGATCGTTGCCGCCTACGCGGGAGATTCAAAGTTTGCGGCAGTCACAAGCAGCGCGGTGGGTCAGGTGGTAGAAGACTTCACTGTCGCTACTCCAAGTGGAGGAAGCACTTCGGCAACAGCCTCGCCGGGCGGGCAGGCCGTGTATTCCCTTGCCATCGATCCTCCTAGCGGAGACACATTCGCCGACCCGGTAACCTTCACTGTGACCGGATTACCCACGGGAGCAACAGCAATCTTCTCACCGTCCGCGATTCCGGCGGGGGCAGGGGCGACAAATGTGACTCTAACCGTTACTTTACCAGCCAGCGGGGCCGTAACTCCGATCGCCGAGCCGGTCGGTGGGGGCACGCTGTCCATTGCTTTGGGCCTGGTTCTCCTGCCGCTCGCGGGGCTGCGAAAAATGCGGCGACGGTTGAACAGGGCCGGCTGGGTGCTTGTATTGGCCGTAACCGGCGCTGTCCTGATCGCGGCAATCTCCGGCTGCGGCGGCAGCAGCAGTAGCTCGACACGGGCGCAGAGCTATACCCTTACAGTCACGGCAAGCTCCGCGTCTCTTTCGCATCAGTCAACCCTGACTCTCACTGTCGAAAACTGAAATTTGAGATAGATCTCAATGAGCATAGCCCCAGCCACTGCGGGAGAGCATGTCCGGAACTCCAATCTCACCACGGGCTTTTAGGCAACCGGCCAGCAATCAGATTCACTTCACTGACTGCGAGCTGGTTGCGACGGGACGCAGTTTGGCGGTACGCCCTCTCGGTCCAGCCGTCTGCCGTGCCCGCTTTTTCAGCGTCCAGTGCTCTGACGGCTTGGTCTTCGCAGCAGCGGCTGGCTCCGTCTTGACTACCGGGCCATTCAGAGTCTGTGGCCGGCGGATAACCTCGGCGCTGGAAAACCCGCCCGGTTCGAAGATCCGCCGCGGCGCCGCGATCGCCCGCACCGGCTCATTCGGCGCCACATGCGCATAGATTCCCCATCCGCCGCCGCCCACTGCCAGCACAATCGCGGCAGCGGCTATGCTGCGCACCCAGTCCCGCGCGTAAAGTCGCCGCGGCCACGAGAGCACCCCGGCCTTGCGCGGCGCTTTCAGCACCCCCGCAAACATGCGGTCTTCAAGCCCCGCCGGTGCGGGCAGGTTGGCGATCATGCGCAGCGTGGCATCCATCTCCGCCAGCGTTGCGGCCCTAGAAACGTCAGGGTCAGGACCAGTAGCATTCGGTACGTTCTCAGGAAAATTCATCGCTGACTCCTTACGTGGTTGAGCAAGCCAGCCATCAGGTTGCGCGCGCGAAACAGCCGCGAGCGGACGCTCGACTCCGTAATTCCCAGAACCGTGGCAATCTCCACGCTCGACAACTCTTCGAAGGCCGAGAGCAAAAGCACCTCCCGCTCTTTGGCGGGAAGCTGCTCCACGCACCCTAGTACGTGGGAATGATGCTGCGCTGCAGCGGCGATCTGCTCGGCGGAAAGGCCGTTGGAAGGAAGCACGCGCGCCAGTTCCGCCACGTCGTCGGTCTCCGGGCGGGTCTTGGCGCGACGCTTGCGGTCGAGGACGATGTTCCAGACGATGCGGATCAACCACACTCGCCGGTCGCGCACTTCGGCCAACGTGCCGCGGTGGCGCAGAACGCGCAGAAATGCTTCCTGGACGGCATCTTCAGCATCTGCAGCATTGCGCAGGACGGAAAAGGCGACACGGTAGAGAGTCGACGCGTATTCCGTCACCAGGGCCGCGAGCGCATCTTCTTCAGCCTGCGTCTGCAGACGCTCATTGGCCGCGCTGTTCGGCATTTCCATCCATCCTGCGTAAATTGCCTGGCTGGTACTGCTCATAGCCGATCAGACGCAGGCAACGGGAAAAATGCTCGCGAAGCCGGAGGTTCCCGCGCAGGACGACGCTTGAGGCGCCGGAACCGGGTTCCGGGATAAGCACGCCTCTACGGCTGCTGTCCGGTCAGCTTTTGTTCAGCGATGGCGCCGGCGGCACCCTCTTTGTCTGAATCCTTGATCTTGGCCCACAGCGCACGCGCCTGATTCTGCTTGCCTTCGCTGGCATAGAGATCGGCCAGGTCGAGCTGGGCGACAGCGCTTGAAACCGTCTCTGAGGGCTTGGCGGCGATGGCATTGTAGAGACTGATTGCCTGGTCATCGCGCCCCGTCTTCTGATACAGTCCTGCCAGCGCCAGCTTAGCAAGATTCGCGACGTTGCGGTTCCAAGCGCCGGCTGCGGACTTCAGTTCGTTTTCAGCGGCGGCGTTGTCGTTCAGCTCTTCGTCAGTCACCCCGGCGAAATACCGCGCCTTGGCGCCTTCCGGCAACCAGCCGTACTTCTGCGCAAGCGCGAGAAATTCCTTGTTGGCCGCCTTAGACCGGTCCGCCGCAGTGGCGTAAGTGCTGCTTTCGGGCGGCGCTCCAGGTTCGGCCAGCGGAGCCGTGTAGGTGTCCATTGCCGCGCCCATAGCCACGGCGGCTGCCGAATTTTCGACATTCCAGTAAATCAGCGCGCCCGCGCACAAAACCAGCGCCACGCCGGCCGCAATGGCCCAGCGCACAACGCCGGTCCGGTGGCCGCTGAACCAGTCCACACCGCTGGCTGCGGCTTGTGCAAACTTATCCCCCTTAAGGGCGCGACGGGTTTGTGTATCCACGGGAGTTTCTTCGATGTCCTTCGTAAGTGATCTTGCGCGCGGGTCTTCGGCCGGCGAAGACACTGCATCGGCAACCCTTCTAGTCTAACAGTCTGCAAAGAGAGCAGTCCAACCCTGGTTTCGCTTGCCGCCGGGGCCGCCAGACGGTACGCTGGAGGCATGTACGAGGACTTTCACGTCACCGAGCGCTGGAGCGGAGAGGATCTGCATTGCCGCTGGAAGGCCAACATCGTCGCCATCGCGACCCGCCACGCCGACGCCGTCGATGTGCGCTTCGAGGTCAACGGACGCCCCATGTGGATTGCCATGCCCTGCACCGCCTGGGTGGAGCAGAAGAAGCGCGCCGGCAAAATCATCACCGACCATCTCGCCGCGCAGGTCGCCGGCCGCTACCTGAAACAGCTCATCGATCAGGGCTACGACGCGCGCCGCGAAATGTACACTATGACCGTTGCCGAAGTCCTGCAGCACCTCGACGCGGTGGTGGCCGAAGCCAAAGTCCAGCATGCTCTGCCGTCAGTGCCCGTC
>JASHOY010000332.1 GCA_030038435.1 Acidobacteriaceae bacterium
AACTCCGCCGCCGTAATCGCCCCGCCCCAGCGCCCGCCGGTATTTTTGATATCGCCAATATCGCTCTTGATCATATCGGCATACTCGTCGCCCAGCGGCAGACGCCAGAACTTCTCGCCCGAGGTGGCCAGGGCCGCTTCAAACTTCGCGTAGGTTGCCTCGTCGTTCGAGAATGCCCCGGCGTTCACCATCCCCAGCGCCACCACGCAGGCGCCGGTCAGCGTAGCCGCGTCGATCAGGTGAGTGGCGCCAAGCTGCCGCGCATAGGCCAGCCCGTCGGCCAGCACCAGTCGCCCTTCGGCGTCGGTGTTGATAATCTCGATGGTCTTGCCCGACATCGCCGTCTGCACGTCTCCGGGCTTCTGCGCCTTGCCATCGGGCATGTTTTCGGCCGCGCACACTATCCCGATGGCACGGATCTTCGGCTTCAGCAGCGCTATCGCCCGCATGGCCCCGAGCATCGCAGCCCCGCCGGCCATGTCGTACTTCATCTTTTCCATATTTTCCGCCGGTTTAAGCGAGATTCCGCCCGTATCGAAGGTGATTCCCTTGCCCACCAGCCCCAGCACGGGGCCATCGACTGCCCCTTCCGGCTCATAGCGCAGAACAATCAAGGCCGGCGGCTGCTCCGAGCCCTGCGCGACGCTCCAGAACGCGCCCATCTTCAACTCGTGCAGCTTCTCGGTCGAAAACACTTCGCACTTCAAGCCCACTTCGGCGGCCATCTTCGCTGCGCGCTCGCCCAGCACTGCGGGAGTCAGCTTGTTCCCTGGCTCATTCACCAGCAGGCGGGCAAAGTTCTGGCTCTCGCCGACGATCACTCCCTCGGCGAAGGCCGCTTCGACCGCTGCCCGGTCAAAGCCGGCCGGCACGGCCAGCCGGAACGACTCCACGCCCTGGTCTTTGCGGTCGCTGCGGTAGGTATCCGGATCGAAGTCGCCCACAAACGCGCCCTCCGCAACCGCTCGCGCCGCCGCCGGCGCAGCCACCGCCTCGAGCTCAGGCAACGCCACCACCAGCTCGCGGATGCCACGCGGCTTGCCGAAACGTACCACTGTTCCCGCGGCATTGCGGATGTGAGTAAGCGTCACTTTCGCCTGCTTGCCCAGTCCCACCACGAGCAGCCGCTTGGCTCGGAGCCCCGCCGGCGCGTGCAGCAGCAAAGTCTCATTGGCCCCAGCCTTGAATTCTCCACCTGCCAGGACCGCAGCCGCTGCGGCGTTGACGGTCTCATCTCCAGTCAGCAGAATAGGTTGCGGCTCCGCGTCCCGGCCCTTGGCGGTTTGCCTGTCGGCGGCAAAGACCGCCAGCAGTTCGGTTTCAATTCTGGAAAGGGAAGCAAAGGTGAGTTCGGTCCGCATATCGGTTTTATTTTCACATCTGAGGCCAGCCCGATGGCAAGCCGAGCCTTGCCATATCCATCAAACGTCGCCGGCAGCAGAAGCGCGCCCCGGACATGTAGCAGCTAAAGAGCGCGTGGTTTCAAATTCTCAATCTTGCACTATTAGTGTAATGCACCATTGGTGCTATTATGCCTCTAAGTGCCAGCCGCTTGGTGAAGGCGATGGGTTAGCTCCTCCCATTTCAAGAAAATGGCGGAAACGAGGGACAAATTGGCTATTTCCATGGTGGCAGTTCCAGAGTGCGATGTTTGCGGTGAAATCTGGTTGCCCGACAAGCGCCTGCCAGATGGATCTCTGAATCCGGCGAGAGAAAATCCGCGCCGTTGCAAGCGGTGTGGGAAGTGCAAGACTCCGCGCTGGAACTACAAAGAGAGACCCGCAGACAAAAAAGCCAAGAAGAAGGCCGAAGAGGAAAAAAGCGCGCCAATGCAAGAGTGGCTCGGCTAACTTCGTATCCCATGGGGACGCGGAGTTGGAAGCTGAGAGCTTCCTTTTCACCGCCCCATGCGGTGCTTGTTGGCATTGATTGCGGCGCGGGCTTCGCGGTCGGCCTCACGCCGTCGCTCCGTCTCCCGCTTGTCCCAGTCCTGCTTGCCTTTGGCGAGCGCCAGTTCGCATTTCACCCTCCCCTTGCGAAAATAGAGCCGCGTGGGTATGAGCGTGTGCCCCTTCACCTGCGTCTTCGAGAATAGCTTGCGGATTTCTTCGCGATGCAGCAGCAGCTTGCGCGTCCGGGTTTCGTCGTGGTTGGCGATATTGCCGTGGGAGTATGGACCGATATGCATATTCAGGAGAAACGCCTCCCCGTCCTTGATCAACCCGTAGGCGTCCCTCAGGTTGGCCTTGCCTTCGCGGATCGACTTCACCTCGGTCCCGCGCAGCGCCACGCCGGCCTCGAATCTCTCCAGCAGAAAGTAGTCGTGGGCGGCGGCGCGGTTGTGCGCGGCGTCCCGCTCGCCGCTGGCTACGGGGTTGCGGGGGTGGTCCGGCTTTTTCGCTCCCGTTGCGTTCTTGGGAGTCACCACGTGGCTGGATTGTCGGCCCATCGGCACCCATCCTCGAATCTTCATCCTACAGCGGTTGCAGAGTTGCTGTGGCCTGAGAGCGCACTGCCGGCGGGCATTTTCCTTGAGAAAATGCTACCTTTCACAAACCGGAAAAGGACACATGAATGCAGGAACCGCCCTAGCATCAGCGGGATTTCCCGCCTGCTCGGCGCATTTCCTATTTTTGCTGTGGGGCTTCGCTAATATGAAGCATCGTTCGCTGAAAGAGTCTGGTAATCAAATTTGCCTCCTGG
>JASHOY010000333.1 GCA_030038435.1 Acidobacteriaceae bacterium
AGTTTGCAGAATCAGTTCGCGAATCTCTTTTGCGGCGGGATGGCCTTCGGGGATCTGCATGTTGTCTTTGGCGAGCGTGGACTGGTGGCCGGCGGTCACGCGGCCATCGACCCACTCGGCGGCGTCGAGTTTCTGGCGGATTTGCTGGACCTGCTCATGGGAGAACAGATCCGGGATTGTTAAAAGCATCGGGTTTCCTTTTCTGCGCTTCCTGCTCTGTTCTTTAGAACCTGTAGTTCACGCCAAACAAGGCGGAAGTTCCGGCTCCGGGAATCACGTGGCCGGGATGCAGTTCGTCGAGGTAGAAGCGGTCTGTGAGATTGTCGATGTTGGCCTGGACGGAGATGCGCTCGGATATTGCGTATTTCGCCATGGCGTTGAAGGTCCAGTACTCCGGCGCCGTCTCAAGGGACGACAGGGTGGTCAGCGTGGTGCTGTTGGCGTCGCGCGCGCCCACGAAGTTGCTGCCCGCGCCGACTTCAAAGCCGTGCGGCAGGCGATACTCGGTCCACAGATTGAAAAGATTCTGCGGGACATTCTGCAGCGGCAGTCCGATCGATGCCGGGTAATTCTGGCGGGTGACAGGGGAATCTACGACCTCGCTGCGCAGGAAAGTGTAGCTGGACAGGATCTCCCAGCGGTCGGTGAGATGGCCCTGAACGACGCCCTCGGCTCCATCCACGCGCTGATTTCCCGCAAGCACATCGACAGAAGAATCGGTGGGATCGGGTTCGAGGACATTTTCCCGGTTGGTGCGGAAGAGAGCGCCGCGCAGGGTGAGTTTGCCGTTCTGGATGTTCCACTTGCTGCCGAACTCATAGCTCTCGTTCTGCTCCGGAGGCGTTTCCGCGTTGGCCGCGGTGAGCGAGAGCTGTTCGGCGGAGGGATCGAATGAGGTTCCGTAGTCGAAGTAGATGCTGCCGTTCGCCGTTGGTTTGTAGACCAGCGCGGTGCGCCAGGTGCCCTTGTTGATGTCCTGCTCGAAGCCCGCGGCCTGAGGAGTGCCTACCGGCGGTCCCGACGTGGGATACGCCCAGGTGACGGATTTTTCGTTTGCGTCGAAGTGGTCGAGGCGAATGCCGCCGCTCAGTTCCCACTCGCGGCTCAACTCGAAGGTATCGAGCAGGTAGACGCCGGCGCTGAAGGCGTCGGTGTGGACCTGCGTGTTGGGGAATTCGGTCCCCGAAAAAGGCTGGGCCGGGTCGGGGTGAAGCAAGCTGGTAAGCGGGACCGTGTTGAGACCGGTGACGGGATTGACGAAGCGCGTGCGCACGGGATCGGAGCTTTCCTTGCCGCCTTCGGCGCCAAGGACGGCCGTCTGGCGAACACCCAGAAGTTTTCCGGTGTAAGTGACATCCGCTTGATCCCAGAGCTGCGCCTCGTCGCTATGACCGGCAAGCTGGTTGCGGTTGACCATCACTTCATCGAGCGGGGTAGCCGGCGTGATGGCGCCGGAGCTGGCGTTGTTGACCTGCGGCTCGGTGATCTGCCACTTGTGCTCGTAATGCGCGTAGCGGGCGATATCGCGCAAGAGGCCACGATCGCTCAGGTCGTGCTCGATGCTGACGGTGCCAATGTCTACATTGGTGCGCAGGAAGTTGTCGTGCTCAAAGCCGTAGTAGTTGTGCCGCGGCACGGGAGCGGGGCGACCGAAGTACCAGGGGATGCCGTAATCGGGAATGTCGTCTTCCTGCATGTGAAGATCGCTGGCAACCAGGCGCGTGGGCGAGTTCATTCCCACGGCAAAGGTGGGCGCCACGCCAAAACGGCGGTTGGTGGTCACGTCGCGCTGCGCCACGCCGGAGTCGTGCACCATGAGATTAAGCCGGAAGGCAGCGCCATCCGCCACATGCGGCAGCGGCTCGTTGATGTCCGCGGTAAAACGGCGCGTGCGGTCGGTACCCAGGTCGCCATTGAAGTCCATGAAGGGATGGAGCTCGGGCGTCTTGCTTTCCTGATTGATGACGCCGCCGGTTGAGCCGCGCCCGAACTCGACGCCTGCCGGGCCTTCGAGCACGTCGATCTGCTGGTAATTGAACGGATCGCGATAATAGCTGCCGAAATCGCGGATGCCGTCAAGGAAGATGTCATCTTCAACGGGAAAACCGCGGATGGTCAGGTTGTCCCCTTGCAGCGCGCCCTCGCCGGCCGCGAGGCTGATGCCGGGTGAGTTGCGCAGCGCATCGTGAAAGGTGGTGACGCCCTCATCGGTAAGAAGCTGGTGCGGGATGACCGTAACCGACTGCGGCGTATCGAGGAGCGGGGTGGGAAGCTTTGCGAGGGCAACGCTGTCGATAGAGGTGGCGCTTACCTCGACCGACTGGGAGTTCCTGACCCCGATTGTGACCGCGTCCTGCCCGGTGAAGGTGAAGTCCAGCCCGGTTCCAGCAAGGATCTGCCTGAGCGCCTGCTGCTGCGAGTAAAGCCCGGTGACACCGCTGGACCTGAACCCTGGAATCGTCTCTTTGGGCACGGTGTACTGTATGGCCGTGCCGCAGTCTTTTGCGAACTGGGCAAGCACGATATCCAGCGGGCCGGCGGGAATGTCGAAACGGCGGACGCTGAGCTGGGCCTGCCCGTTATCCTGCGCACTACCCTTGCCAGACTGCGCAAACGACAAGGCGCTCTTATTTGAACTGCCCGCCGCCGCGTAGGCGGCGATGGTGCCCATCGTCAGCCAGACGCGGCGGTTTACAAAGCGCTGCTTTCTGCGCCCCTGCTTCCTTCTGCTCAATTTGCTCATGCTGATCTCCCTCAATAGGCGCGAATGAAACGCCGGCACGCGGGCCAGCGGTCCATTTAGCGTTGAAGGGATAAACGGAGCGGACCTATAGTGAGAAAGAGTCCGCGGTCTATCCGGCTGTGGCTCTCCCAGACCCGCGCCCCTCTG
>JASHOY010000334.1 GCA_030038435.1 Acidobacteriaceae bacterium
GCCCCGTACCAGCCGAGCTTTCGCGTTAGCCAAGCGTTGAAATCCTTTCGCCAGCCTATGTCCAGCCACCATCTCAAGAAACGGCGATAAGTCTACCTGATGCCGTGTTCACAAAGAATTTATACCAACGGTCGCATCATCGCGAACCGACAACTGCGCCACTACCCGGTAATGAATTCTCTGCGACAGTCTACTAGGACATGGTTCGGCCATGCACCTGGACGTAAAGTCGCCTATGGTTCCCATTGAACTCCATCAACCGGATCGCCGCGCTAACTTTGTCAGTACCATACGATTTTCTTCTCTGCTTTAAGCTAGATTCGACAGCCCTGATGAGTCCAGGCGGCCAAGGTTGGTCAGGCGCAGACGACCGCGGAATCATCTGGACTCGGCCTGGACCTTCGAATCCGTCGAGCGGCCCCCGAATGAAACGAACGAGAATAACGGGCCGAGGATCAGGGAGCAGGCGACGATAAGGAGAGACACTCTGAGATCAGGTTTTGCTGCCGTGAGCAGGGTTGTACCCATCACGATCCAGATTCTCGCGCTCAGTGAGACTTTGAGAAACGCACTCTGTGTCAGCGCATCCCATTCAGACGGAATGATCGTTTCGCTCGGGGCGTAGGGTCGGATTGCGCGCATGCGGCGGCCAGTCATTGCGCCGAGGAGAGCGAAGAGCACGATTTCCAACACGGCAACGCGCGGCCAGGCGAGAGCCCAGGAATGCAGGCTCTCTGTAAGGTAGGCGCCTGTGACATAGATGATTACCAGCGAAGTGATCGCGGCAATGGCGACGGGCTGCATGGTCACAATCCAGGGTTGAACATCAGACGGACGCATCGTTCGCCGGAGCTGAAACAGTACCCACGCTTCCAGGGTCAATGCAGCGGTGAGTGCAAGGACCGCGATCGCATGGATAAAGAGAACAACGGTATAGAGATTCATTCGCCAGTCCCTTGAAGAGGTTGTCTTGGTAGATCCGCGCAGGGCCCTCACCGCTACGTTTCGCCCGTCTGTCTGCGGGCAAGGTCTTTTGCCGACTGACAGACGAGCGTACTTGTGGTCAACGGCAAGAGAAGAAGCCTATTTGAAATTACCCGTAGTGCGAGCCTCCTCATAAATGCCCGCTGTAGACGACTCAACGAAGGTGCGCAGCAGGGCGATCTGCTGCTGCAGAGCTTCGCTCTGGTGATACTCCTTGTGGGCCTCGGCTGATTCGTACTGGGTCACCCGAACCGCTGATTTACCATCCGGACTTCTGTACAGGCGGCTACCGATGAGACCCTTTGGCAGAGTGGCCGACGCAATGAAGCTACGATCAGCCTCGAAGAATTCGTCGATTTTGTCGGGTTTGATCGAAATGAAATTGATTTGTGTTACGGGATTCATGTGTTTTCTCCTGGTTGGATTGGATGATTGAGTTAAAGCGAGACGAGATAGACACCGCCGCGCAATACGTTGAACTTTGCCGTGGGGATTTCGGTCCGGATATCCCCGAAGAGTGGCGTCATGGCTTTACCCTCTTGGTGTACGCGATGCCTACGATCTGCCGCATGTGTCCGGGTTGCTCGACTTCTTCGAGCATGAAGTGAGCCACGTCTGCCCGGCTTATGGTGGCGTTCCCGCCAGCATCTTTCGGTAGGTCGTCGTCGGCAACCCCGTAATGCTCCCTTCGCAGACCATTCGTCAGGCGCGGTGGACGGACGATCGTCCAATCGAGTTTGCTTGCCTCGACGATTCGCTCCATTTCGGCCGAATCGTCGGCGATATTGCGGAGGAGCGTATTGCGAAGCATACGGCCGAGCATTCCAATGTCGGGGAAGAGCGCTGCGACTCCGACAACGAGCACGTGACGCACGCCAGCGCTCTGCATTGCCGCCACGGTTGCCCGCGCTCCGTCGCTGGTAATGGTGTTTCGCGAGGGTCCCGGCGGCCCGAGCGCCGAAAGCACTGCGTCGTGGCCTCGAAGAGCTGCGCTCATCGCATCTGCGTTGAGCACATCGCCCCGAATCACGGTCAATCCGTCACGTGGAGCGCCAAGCTTTTGCGGCGAGCGGACGAACGCAGTTACCTGGTGGTGCCGTTCAAGAGCTTGATCCACGAGCTGCCGCCCAATGCCGCCGGTGGCGCCGAGGATGAAGAGACGCATCGATGTCTTAGTGCTTGTCATGGCAGTTGATCTCCTTGAGCTTCCGCACACCGCATATCCGATAGAGATGACTCTATTGAATAATAGTTGCTAAACTTTTTAAGGGATGCCGAAATCGGCAAAGCGCGGTTATAAATCGCTGACTCGCCAGCGCCAGGCCCACGAGACCCGTAGGCGGATTGTCGAGGCCACGCGGCAGCTTCTCGAAGCCGAGGGCTACGCCGGAATGACCATTGAAGCGGTCGCCCAGCAAGCCGAAGTGTCTGTGCAGACCGTCTATGCCGTCTTCGGGTCGAAGACCGGCATCCTCGCCGAACTTCTCAACCAGACCACTTTTGGGCCCGATTACGAGGACACGGTCCGGGAAATTCTGGAGGAAAGAGACCCGGAAATGCGCCTGCGAGGAGCGGCACGGATCGCCCGGCAGATTCACGATGCGCAGCGGACAGGCTTCGACCTCTTGCGCGGCGCGGGCGTGGTGGCGCCGGAACTGGCGCGGCTGGAAGAGGAGCGGGAGAGCATCCGTTACGAGAGGCAGGAACAGATGGTCGTTTCTCTGCGCGGCACGAAGAGGCTTCGCCCGGAACTGAGTTACCGGAACGCTCGGGATATCCTCTGGACCCTTACGGGGAGCGACGTGTATCGGTTGCTGGTCCGCGAGCGTGGATGGAGTTCTCAAAAATACCAGGATTGGCTGGCCGACACACTCGTCCGTTCACTGCTCAGGGATAAGCTTCTTCAATCCAAGAGAAGTTCCGCCTCAACCCATGAATAGGACTTTGGATAGTGGACATTGATTCCTTTATTTAAGCCACGTCGCGGACTGAATACCTGGGTCCAATGGCTCTCTTGGTTGAAGGCTCAAAGTTCGGCGTAAACAGTTCTGCCGCATCTTACCATTAGGAGAAGAGAGAGTATGACGCTCCGACTGACGATTACCCGCATCGCACATTGTGCAATGCTTCTGGATTTCGGCGGGCAAGTCGTTTTGACCGATCCGTGGTTCTCTGAGAAACTTGGCTATCACCCCGGAGAGCCTCTCGGCGTTCGCCTTGCGGATCTGCCGAAGCTTGCTGCAGTCGTAATTTCGCACGATCACTACGATAACGACATGGATGCGTTTTCGGCGTACGGAGATAAGGACGTTCCCATCATTGCTGAGAGTGCGGCAGCGAAGCGAGCGAGACAGGTGGGATTTCGGCGAGCGACGGCACTCGATCCATGGAAAAGTTCGATTGCGCAAACCATTGCGGTGACTGCGGTTCCCGCAAAACATGGCGTCCCAGAGGTTGGTTTCGTCCTTGAGGCTTGCGGCTTCACTGTCTATTTTGCAGGGGACACGATGCTCATTCCTGAGTTGTCCGCGATTGCAGCCAAATGCCCGCGAATCGATGTTGCACTGTTACCCATTAACGGTCTAAGGGTATTGGGGAAGCAGGTCGTGATGGATCCCAATGAAGCAGCCGAGCTTTGTGCGCGACTAAAACCACGCATCGCGATACCCACGCACTACGCATTTCGCGGTGACGCGATTATGGATGGATTGTTCCTCAATTACTTCGCGAAAAGCGAATCTTTGCCGGGTGCATTTCAGGGCGCGGTGCTGCGTCAGGCGCCGGCAACCAAGGTTGAGGTGCTTTCACCCGGGTGCGCTTACACCGTTGGCTCCGCCTGATTGCCGAGCGACTACTCAGACCGTAGTGTTTCCTCGCAAAGGGATGCGTAGATTCTCTTCGCGGAACGAGGGATGGGTTTCTTGCTTGACATCCCCTTCTATAGAACCCGACGGTTCTCTTCCTCGAAGACAGCTTTGCGGCACAAGTTGCCTTCAGCGGGGTCCTCGGCAGACAATGATTGACGTTACGATTCGACGTTGCTTGAGTTGCTTCGGCACCGAACGGAGCAGAGACAAAAACCTTCCCAGAGTTTCCCCAAGGAGATCAGCATATGATTACCGCGATCGATAACATCGGCATTGCCGCCAGCGATTTTGCTCGCAGCGTCGCGTTTTACCAGAAGCTGGGATTCACAAAAACTTTCGAAAACGAGTTCGGATGTATGTTGGCCGCCGGCTCAGCGCGGCTGTTCATTTTCGCAGCGCAGCAAGGTGGCGCCCTCCCGGAGAGGCGTGTTTTCGGCCTCAGCAATCCGCCCGGCTTCGACCACATCAGCTTCCTGGTTGACGACGTGGACCGCACCTACGAGGAGATTCGCGGGCGTGGCGTAGAGTTCGAGTCAGCTCCTGCCAATCAGGCCTGGGGCGCGCGTGCGACCACGTTACGTGATCCCGACGGGAACAACATCCGCTTGCTCAATTGGCTTCCGCAATGAATTGGGCGTCGGATTTTGAGACGCCTGAGCCGTTGCGCGCCGAGAAAGCTGAGAATGCCAGCTAAGTCCTCTCTGCGACCTGCTGGCGCACCTCTAGCAGGCTGCTGAAAAAGTCCTGGCTCTGAGCATCGGTGCATGGTATGACCTGGATATGCGAGGAACCGATGATCAGCAGGGGCACATGTTCAGCTATTTGTCGCCGGAGCAGC
>JASHOY010000335.1 GCA_030038435.1 Acidobacteriaceae bacterium
AGGCTGTGGCAGGCCCCACCGTCGAGGCCGGCAACGAAGTATGGCCGAATTTACGCCGCAACCCGAAGGGACGGGGCCAGATTTCCCGATTTCGTTGTCGCTCGTCGCTCCAGGGATCGACCACAGCACGCTCCTCGCTTCTAGAACTCGGCAAATCTGGCTCCCGTCGCCGCCATCCCAAGAGTGTTAACAGGCCCCAGGACAAAGAATGAGCAACAGCGGTTCCCTGCCGTCAGCAGAAGATTGGAAAAGTCTCGGGGAAGGAAGCGATTCAGCATGGGTAAGACGCGCCCTCTCCGGGATTGGTTGTCCGAAAGCCTTTCGCTTCACGCTGCTACAATCGAACCAGCCCGCTGCAGCGGGACGAATCCAGCGGCGCCATGAGCACGACGTTCGATCCTGAACCGATGACCCTCCGCCTTTTCAATACCCTCACGGGACAACTAGATCCCCTGCTCCCCTCCGACGGCAAGGCGCTGCGCATGTACGCCTGCGGTCCCACCGTCTACGACTACGGCCACATCGGAAATTTCCGCACCTTTCTTCACATCGACGTCCTGCGCCGCGTACTCAAGGTGATGGGTATCGCCGTCCATCACGTCATGAATGTCACCGACGTCGACGACAAAATCATCCGCAATGCGGCCCAGACCGGCCTTCCCATCGGCGAATACACGGCTCCATTCATCGACGCCTTTTTCGAAGATCTCGACGCCCTGCGCATGCAGCGGCCCGAGCAGATTGCCCGCGCCACCGAACACATTCCCCAGATGGTCGAGTTGATCGAAAAGCTTGCCCAGGCAGGCGCGGCCTACAAAACGGAAGAAGGCTCGTGGTATTTCCGTCTCGCCGCATTTCCTGAATACGGCAAGCTCAGCAAAAAAGACCTCACCGGCATCACCGACGGCGCCCGCATTGATGTCGACGAGTATGAAAAAGACTCCGCGCGCGATTTTGCACTCTGGAAAGCCGCCAGACCTGGCGAGACTTCCTGGGACTCGCCCATCGGCCGCGGCCGTCCCGGCTGGCACATCGAATGCTCCACCATGGCCATGGAGTACTTGGGCGACAGCTTCGATCTCCACGCCGGCGGCGAAGACCTGATGTTCCCGCATCACGAGAACGAAATCGCCCAAAGCGAGACCGTCACCCACAAGCCCCTCGCGCGCCATTGGATGCACGTACGTTTTTTGCTGGTCGACGGCCGCAAAATGGCCAAGAGCGAAGGCAATTTCTTCACCCTCCGCGACTTGCTGCTCAAAGGCTATAGAGCCTCGGCGATCCGCCTGGCGCTCATTTCCGTGCCCTACCGCCATCAACTCAACTTCACCTTCGACGGCCTCCTCGAAGCCACCCGCGCCATCGAGCGCCTGCGCAACTTTCAGCAGCGACTCAGCGAAACTGCCTTTGCCAGCGGCGAGAATCCCGCGCTACAGGACGCGGCCCGAAACGCGCATCGCGAATTCATTGCCGCCCTGGCCGACGACCTCAACACCGCAGACGCCCGCGCGCCCATCTTCGAACTGGTCCGCGCCGCCAACACCGCCATCGATCAGGGCCAGCTCTTCTCCGCCGACCGCGACGCAATTCTCGCCGTGCTCAAAGATTTCGACGCCGTCTTCGACGTCATCGACGATCGCGACGATGAAGCCACGCGCCGCGCTATCGAATGGGCGGAGGGCGCCGGCCGCGAAGCCGATATCGCCCCCGAGCTGCGCGCGCGCCAGTCGCTGACCGACGAAGCTATCGAAGCTCTTGTCGCCGAGCGAACTCAGGCCAAAAAGCAGCGCAACTTCGCCCGCGCCGACCAGATTCGCAACCAACTGGCCGAAAATGGCGTAATCCTCGAAGACTCAAGAGACGGCGTTCGCTGGAAGCGGAAATAGGGGGCTTAGCGCCAGACTCTCAGCGTGCCGCCGCCGCTTAAATCCGCGTTTCTGCCCATCGCTGTCGCCGATTGCCGCAAATATTTCATCCAACCTCTTGATGCGCGCGACCCCCAACACGCTCCGCCCTGCTGAGTCTCCGCTCTCGCGGCCGCGTAGGCTGGCCTGCATTCTGGCCGGCGCCATCCTCCTCGCACTTGCCGCCGCTCCACTTTATCCCCAGTCTTCCCTTTCTCCGGCCGACAATTCCGCTGCTTTTGGTTTCTCTTACAAGCTGCCCGCAGACTGGACCTTCACCGCTCCCCGCTCCGCGCTGCCTGCCGCCAAACAAGACGCCGAAAACGCCGCCAAAAAACCCGAGGAAGTTCTCGATATCGCCTGCGCGCAGCCGGCCCTCAGCGCACAGCACGGCAAACCTCCCAGCGCCATCGTAGTTGTCGCTCTTCCCTTCTCTTGTTATGGCCAGACAATGACCGACAAAGATCTGTCCGACTTTGCCGCCGGTGTTTCCGACGGCCTCAAACAAAATTTCAACGTTTCCAGCCCTGTCTTTGGAAACTACACCTTGGGCACCTATAAGTTCTGGATCGAACGCGCCGTGGGCATCCCTAAAAGCCAACCCCGCTCCGAATACACCCTGGAAATCGCCTGCACCGTGCTCAAAAAGAGCGCTGTCTGCTGGCTGGCCATGGCCGATGATGCCGAGGGACTGCGTGACTTCGAGCACGGCGTAGTCACGCTCGACGACCAACCCCCTCTCGCCCTCGTCCCCATCGACGCTTTTGTCAAAAAGTCCCTGAACCCGCCGTCGTAGGCCCTGCCGGCCGGCGCAAACACGGCTGGAATCGCCCAATCCCCGCGTGTTATGCTGCTGGATAACAGGCTTTCCATGCACCGTCGCGCCGCCCATTTATCGCTGCTCGCGCCCACGCGGCGCTGGTCGCGGTCGCGCGCGCGTTGCATCTGCCCGCGGCGCCATCTGCGTGTGCTCCCGATCCGTACCCGACCTAGCCTTTTTGCGAGCGATTAGCGCCGGTTCTGCGAACTTTATCGAAAATAGCGAACTGACCTGATCGATCCTGACGGACCCGTGTCCGGGCTGCATCCATCCGGTCGTCCCGGCACGAGCCTCATTCGCCTCACCAACAAACCTGCCAAGGAGGCTGCTCCATGACTACACCAGAGTCAACCAGACAAGAGCTCCACGCAAAATACGGACCCAGGATTGCGACTGCCCTGCCTGGCCCGCGCTCCCGCGCCGCAGTGGAAGCCGACCACCGCCTCATCTCGCCCAGCCACACGCGTTCTTACCCGCTGGTGGCCAGGCGCGGCCGCGGAGTACGCGTTGAAGATGCCGATGGCAATGAATTTCTCGACTTTGCCGCCGGCATTGCCGTCGTCTCTACCGGCCACTGCCATCCTGAGGTGGTCGCGGCGGTTCAGAAGCAGGCCGGCGAACTGATGCACATTTCCGGCACAGATTTCTACAACGAAGCGCTGACCGATCTCGCCGAGCGCCTGTCCGCGGTTGCTCCCATGCCCGGCCCGCATCGCTTCTTCTACGGCAACTCCGGCGCCGAGGCCATTGAGTGCGCCTTCAAGCTGGCCCGCTATCACAGCCGCCGCCAGCACGTTATCGCCTTCCATGGCGCCTTCCACGGCCGCACCATGGGCGCGCTCTCGCTCACCGGCTCCAAGCCGCAGCAGAAACGCCGCTTCGCCCCGCTCGTTCCCGGCGTCACCCACATCCCTTATCCCTACGTCTACCGCGGAACCACGGGGGGGCCGAAAGAGCAGGAAACCTTCGCCCTCGGCTGTGCGCGTTACATCGAAGACGTTCTTTTCCGTTCCATCCTTCCCCCCGAAGAAGTCGCCGCCATTTTCATCGAGCCCATCCAGGGTGAAGGCGGTTACATCGTCGCGCCTGACAACTTCATGCGCGAGCTGCGCGCCATCTGCACGCGTCACGGCATTCTTCTCGTTGTCGATGAAGTCCAGTGCGGTTGCGGGCGCACCGGCAAGTGGTGGGCCGTCGAGCACTCCGGCGTGGAGCCTGACATCGTCTGCATCGCCAAAGGCATCGCCAGCGGTCTCCCCCTGGGCATCTGCATGAGCCGCGCGGAGATTATGGATTGGGTTCCCGGCTCCCATGCTTCCACCTTCGGCGGCAATCCCGTCTCCATCGCCTCCGCGCTGGCCACCATGGACATTATTGATCGCGAAGCCATGGCCAACGCCGCACGCGTCGGTGAATTCATGCTCGAACGCCTGCGCGGCTGGGTCCACACGCACCCCCTCGTCGGCGACGTTCGCGGCCGCGGACTGATGATCGGCATCGAGCTGGTGAAAAACAAAGCCACCCGTGAACCCGCAGCGGAGCTCCGTGATCGCGTGGAAACCCTGGCCTTTGAGCAGGGCCTCATGGTCCTCGGCTGCGGTCAGACCACGCTCCGCCTCTCTCCGCCGCTCATCGTCAGCAAAGAGGAAGCCACCGTGGCTCTCGACATCCTTGAAGACGCCCTCACACAGGCCGAAAAGGAATACGCAGAAGCCTCATCCCCCGCAACCGCGCACGTCTGAGGCCGCAAAAATGAAGACAACCGTGATCGCCCCCACGCCTCAGATTCCATCGCGTTTCCATGCCCCATTCGCCGGTTCCCGTGTCCCATCCTTTTCGCGCCGTCTGCGAAAAGGGTGGGAGTTCATTCCACTCATCGCTGCCCTCGCCTGTGCAGCGACCTGCGCCCAATCCGCGCATCCCAATCCGCTCGCCACAGCGCGCGTCTTCCATTTTTCGCAGATGACGCCTCACACCGCAGCCAACGGCGCCGTCGGCCGCAATTTTTTTGACGGCACGCTGGTCACCGGCGAGGTCGTCGCCGCCCATGAGACCATGCAGCCGGCAGGGACCAAACCCAATCCGCCTCATCGCATTCACCACTCTGAGCTCATTGTGGTTCAGCAGGGTACGGTCGAGTTCGATCACGATGGCAAAGCCGAGCGTGCCGGCCCAGGTTCGATCATTTACGTGGCTTACGGCACTTTGCACACCGTGCGCAACATTGGCAGCGGTCCCGCAAAATACGCCGTCATCCAGATCGGCGGCGATACCAATAAGTAGCGGAGCGCCTTCGCTCACATTCTGAGACATTGCCCGGAGAAATCCTGCCCGCGCAGACGGCCCCGGCGCCGCAGCTTGGCATCTAATCTTCAGCGTATCGCCCCTGCCGTTCTCTGCCACCACATTCCTGACCCCGCGTGGCGGGTCGGGAACTTCCCTTCAAGGAGCGTGTAGAAAAATGAGCTTCCCTCGCAGAACCCTTTCCATTGCCGCTCTAGCGGCCTTTTCGGTATTCGTTTGCAATGGGTGCCACTCGAAAACGCAGCCGGCCGCCAGCAGCGCCAGCGGCACTAGCGCCTCCACCGCCTCCAACTCTCAAACATCCCCAAGCTCTCCGCAGACCGGCTCGGCGCAATCCGGTGCTTCCGGCGGGGCACCCGAACAGTCACAGGCGCCTCCGGCTCCGCAGGCTCCGCCTCCGCCGGCCGTGGTGGCTCTGCCCGCGGGCACTGACCTGCGCATCCGCCTCGACCAGGACCTGGGTTCCAAAATCAGCCGCGCTGGCGATTCTTTCTCCGGCACCATCGCCGATGCCGTCAGAGTCAACGGCCAGACGGTCATCCCTCGCGATGCACGGGCGGAGGGCACCGTCATCGCTGCCAGGCCTCTTGGCCGCTTCAAGGGCGGAGCGGAGCTGGCGCTGCGCCTTGAACGCGTAACTACGAAATGGGGCAGCTACCCGGTGGCTACCAGCACCATCTCCCGCGCTGAAAAAGGCAAAGGCAGGCGCACCGCACTCTTTGCAGGTGGCGGCGCAGGCTTCGGAGCTCTCATTGGCGGTCTCGCCGGAGGCGGTAAAGGTGCCCTGATTGGTGCATTAGCCGGAGGCGGCGCCGGTACCGCCGGCAGCGCCTTCACCGGCAACCGGGAAATCTTTCTGCCTGCGGAAACCCTGCTAACCTTCCACCTCGATCACTCGGTGCACATCACGGAAGCGCCTCAGCAATAAAGGAATGGGTGCGGGGAAAACTCATGCCGCGCACCCGAAAGCCACCGGGGTCAGGGCGCTCCAGATTCTGTTATTGGGGCCTGGGGCGTCTTCATAGCTCGAAGCCGCCAAGCTCCTCTCAGGCGATCATCTGCTCAGCGCATACCGCGCCCGCGCCTCGTAGCGTGCGCCTGACCGCTCGGTGAAGCTCTCGTACAATAAAAACTCCCGTGCCTCGAACGGCGTGAACTTGGGCAGATTCTCCCGCCCCGTACGCGGCGCCGGCACGCCGCGCAAACTCCCCCGGCTCCCGGCGCGCGCCAGGGTAATGTGGGGATGAAACGGCCGCTCCTCCGGCGCAAATCCGCACTTCGCCGTCGCCGCCGTGACCCGCGTTTGCAGTTCCGTCAGCCCCGCTGTCGCCTCTACCTCAACATGCACAATCCCCGCACGCGCGAACGCCCCCAGCGTCCCCAAGCGCACCGACACAGGCAGCGACGCCACTTCGGCAAGCCGCACTTTCAGGCACTCCAACTGCTCGCCGCCCACGTTACCCAAAAACTGGAGCGTCACGTGCCAGGTCTGCGGGGCTGTCCAGCGCAAATGATCGTCCCCGCGCCGAAGCTGCTCCACCACTGACTCAAGCTGCGCGCGTACTTCATCCGCCAGCGGAATCCCTACAAACAACCGCATAGCCCACCCGTGTACGAGAGACCTAATTTCTCAGTCCCCCGCTCTCCCTATTCCGGCGGACCCACGCAAACCACATAATACGAGCAGGTCTCCGTCTTGCTGGCATTGGCCACCGAGTGCCTGGTTCCGGCCACGGCGATGCCCATATCGCCCCGGGTCATCACGCGGGTCGCGCCTTCCGTCATCAGGTGCACATGCCCATCCATCACCAGCCACATCTCGGTGTGCTTGTGGGTGCGGATCGGCTCCCACCCCGCGCCCGGCTCAAGCGTGGTCTCATGCGCTTCCAGCCGGATGTCGTCGGGCAGCATGCCCAGCACAATGTGCCGGCTGATGCGTCCTGTCGCCGAGGGCTGCGGCGCCGGCCCCTCGGCATAGAGTCCCGAGGCCAGTTTTTCCAGCGGCGCATGCGCCGGCGCGCCCTCTGCAGGCGCAAGTGCGCCGACCGCAGCAAGCAGTGGCAGTAGTGCAGAAAATTCCCGTCGATTCATTGATTCCTCCCGGTCCGACCGCCATCCTAGCCGACGCCATCGCCGCAACGCAACCGCCCCGGATGGTTTAGAGTACCGGATGAAACCATGCTTGCTCTCAACGGGAGGTTCGCACCATGAAGGCGCTGGTGAAAAGCAAAGCCGAGCGCGGCCTGTGGCTCGAAGAGATCCCCGATCCGGTCATTGGCATCAACGACGTCCTGGTGCGCGTGCGCTACACCGGCGTCTGCGGCACTGACCTGCACATCTACCAGTGGGATGAATGGGCGCAGAAGACCATTCCCGTGCCCATGGCCATTGGCCACGAGTTTGCAGGCGAGATCGTCGCCGTGGGCTCCAATGTCAATGACTTTTTCCCCGGCGACCTGGTGAGCGGAGAAGGCCACGTGGTCTGCGGACGCTGCCGCAACTGCCTTGCCGGCCGCCGCCACCTCTGCGCCTCGACGCAGGGAGTGGGCGTCAATCGTCCCGGCGCGTTTGCCGAGCTCATCTCGCTGCCTATGTCCAACATCTGGCGCCACCACCGTGGCATTGATCAGGAAGTTGCCGCCATCTTCGACCCCTTCGGCAACGCCGTCCACACCGCGGTTTCCTTCCCCGTGCTCGGTGAAGACGTGCTCATCACCGGCGCCGGACCCATCGGCATCATGGCCATTCCCGTGGTGCGTCATGCCGGCGCGCGCCACATCGTCATCACCGACGTGAATCCGTTCCGCCTCGATCTGGCGCGCAAAATGGGTGCAACGCTTGCCGTCAACGTAAAAGAAACGGCATTGGCAGACGTGCAAAAGCAGCTCGGCATGCAGGAAGGCTTCGATGTGGGCCTGGAAATGTCTGGCAATGCGGCCGCCCTAGGCGAGATGATTTCCAACATGAGCCACGGCGGCAAAATCGCCATCCTCGGCATTCCCGCCACCGAGACCATGATGGACTGGCGCCAGGTGATCTTCAACATGATCACCATCAAAGGCGTCTATGGCCGCGAAATGTACGAGACCTGGTACAAAATGAGCGTGATGCTCGAATCCGGCGTAGACATTTCGCCGGTCATCACCCATCGCTTTCCATATCACGAATTCGAGCGTGGATTTGAGGCGATGACCACCGGCCAGGCCGGCAAAGTCATCCTTGACTGGACCAGAATCTGAAGCGTTCCCGGCTTCAGCCGATGCCGCTAACATCTTGTCGCCACGGGGGAATGTAGATCCAGTTCGGAGCCTCCAGGTCCCCGGGGCGTGTAGCGGCTGCGGCAGGCGTGAAGTGGCTGCCTGGATTTGCCTTCATCTCTGCGTAAGTCTTCTGAACATTTTGCGGAAATGTAGGGATCAAAGCTTCGATGTCGCGTTCAATTTCCTTGATCTTCTCCGGATAATCTACCGCCGCATCGTAGCTTTCGGCCGGGTCCAGTTCCAAGTTGTAGAGCTCCGGGTGGGGCAGAAAATAGTGCCGCTCGGGTTCGCAAGAGCCGCCCAGCCAGTCGTTGATATATATTTCCCCGGTTCTTTGCGAAATGCGCAGCTTCCAATTGCCCTTGCGGGCGCACTCCAGTACCTGCTGGTCGGGTGAGACCGCAAAGTAAAGCACCGTTCTCCGGTTGAGACGATCGCCCCTGCCGGTCAGAAGTGCGGAAATGTCCAGCCCGTCCAGGGGGTTGGGCGAAGGCTCCGCTCCGCAGATGGATGTCACTGTCGGCACAACGTCGAGATTCGATCCCCACTCGTCAACCACTCTTCCCGCTGCAATGGCGCCAGTCCAGCGCGCAAGGAAAGGGATGCGCACGCCGCCTTCAAACCCCGTTGATTTGCGCCCCCGGCGCGGCCCTGGACATCCCTGGAACCACGGGCCGTGATCGCTGGTAAAGAAAATCAGCGTGTCCGCGTCCAGCCCGTTGCGATGCACCGCATCGAGAATTTCGCCGACGCTCCAGTCGATTTCCTCGATGGCGTCGCCCTGCCGTCCGAGTCCGGAGTGTCCGCGAAATCGCGGAGAGCCGGTGGGCGGATCGTGTGGATAGGAAAACGCGAGGTAAAGAAAAAATGGAGATGACGCAGACGCAGATGAATCGATAAATTTGACCGCTTCCCCGGTGTAGTGCGGCGTCAGCATTTCACGGTCGGCGTTTTCCTCGATAACGGTGGTGTCGCGCAGCAGCGGCAACGGAGCCATGTCCACGCTCCACGGAACGCCATAGTACGAGTCGAATCCCCGGTTGGTGGGCAGATAAGGCGGCGGGTAGCCCAGGTGCCATTTGCCGATGGCCATGGACTTGTATCCTGCGGTCTTGAGAATGTCGGCAAGTGTCTTTTCATCCAGGTCCGTGCCCTGCTTCGACGAAGGGCCGTACGCGCCCTGGGTATGCGTTCGGCTAGAGTATCTTCCCGTCAGCAACGCCGCCCGCGATGCGGAGCAGATTGGATGCGCGGTATTGAAGTGCGTGAAGCGCGCACCCTCGTTCGCCATTCGATCGAGATTTGGAGTCTTTAGCGAAGAGCCGTAGCAATGGAGATCTCCGGAGCCAAGATCATCACAAATCATCAAAATGACATTGGGCGTACGGCGTCGGGAATTTTGCCCGCTCGCCTGCACCTGAGCAGAAAGCGAAGTGACGGCCGAAGCCGCCAGAGTTCCCGCAGCAGTTTTGACAAACGTTCTCCGATCGATGCCGTCGGTGAGCTTTGATTTCATGGGCGATTTCCGTTTCTCGGTGATCGTGTCCTGGGATTGAGCCCCACTCCACCGATTCTCCTCAGCGATCCGGGTCTCTGAGAGCTTGATTGCGTATCAAACTTGGAGCGCCCTATCCAAGCTGCGTCCCTGTCGTTCGCGGGCAGGTTGACGACCTCAGAATCGCTACGAATTCATACAGTCGGCGAGCTAGTGTCCCAACGTATATGTACCTTCGGGAGGCTTGGCGCTCACTTCCTTCGGGGTCGGCAACTGCGTCCGGTTCCATCCTCCGCCCAGCGACTCCACGAGCTGCACTGAAGAGAGCATCTCATCCACCTGCAGCGAATTGAGCGTGGTTTGATCGCCCAGCAGCGTGGTCTGCGCCAGCATCACGTCCACATACGGGTCGATGCCCTGGTTATAGCGGGTGGTTTCCAATTGCAGATACTGTTGCGCCGACTGCACCGCTTCCTGCTGCTTCAGAATTTGCTCGGAGTAAATCCGCGTTCCTGCCAGCGAATCCTCCACCTGCTGAAATGCAGTCAGCGCCGTCTGCCGGTAAGTGGCCAGATCCGCATTGTAGATGGCTACGTATTGGTGAAGCTGTGCGCGGTACAGGAATCCGTTAAAGAGCACCTGTGATATCGATGGCCCCACAGACCAGAAACGGCTCGGCCAATCGACAATGTGCGCGGCGTTCGACGTCTCATATCCGCCCGAAGCCGAAATATTCACGGATGGAAAGAATGCGCCGTAACCGATGCCGATTGTCGCATTATCCTCAGCCAGCTTTCGTTCCGCCGCGGCCACATCGGGCCGCCGCTCCAGCAGTTGTGAAGGCACGCCGGTGGGAATCGCCGGAGGTGAATAGACCATTGGCTTTACGCTGAGCGAATAGTCCGTGGCCACTTTGCCCAGTAGTACGGCAATGGCGTGCTCATATTGCGCGCGCAACAGTCCCACGTTGATCGCCGCCGACTGCGCCGATTGCAGAGTGGTTCTGGCTTCGATCACGGCAATGTAATCTCCGGTTCCCGCGTCGTAAGCGCCCTGGGCTGAATTCAGGGTCTGCTGGTCGGCGGCCACGGTCTGGTTGAGAATCTGCTGCAGCATGTCCTGGCCGCGGATTTCAAAGTAGTACTGGGCCAGGCTGGCCTGCTCGGTCAGTTTTTCCAGCGCCAGGTCGGCCGCGGTTACCTGCGCCGCATACTGTTCGGTGCGCACCTCGTTCCGTATCTTGCCAAAGAAATCCGGCGTCCAGGAGACCGAAAGCGGCAGCGACCACAAAGTGGAAGTGGTGCCAGTGTTAGCGATCGAAGCCGAGCGGAGATTGCCCGAGGATCTTGAACGGTTAAAGGATGGGCTGGCCGTAATCGTTGGCCAGTAAAGGGAGCGCGCCTCGGCAATCACCGCCCGCGCTTCCATAAAATCCTGAAAGTAGATCTTGATGTTCTGGTTGTTGATGTTGAGCTGACTTTCCAGCGCATTCAACTCAGGTTCGTGGTAGATCTCCCACCAGTTCCCGGTAATCATCGGCGCCTGCGGGCTGGCAACCTTCCACCCCGGCTCATTCTGGAAATTGACAGGTGATTCCTTGTAGTTCGGCGCAGTCACCGCCGGCGGCGTGGGCGGCGTATACTTCGGCCCCACGCGGCAACCCGCAATCAGCATCGCCAGGCCCAGCGCGCCCGCGGTAAATATCAACGAATTTCCACTTTTAGCTTCGGACATAGTCGTCCCTCTCGTCTTACGACGCAACTCCTTCCGCCGCCGGAGGCAGCGTTCCACGTATCCGGTTCAATGCCCGTACGCGCAGCTTGTCCATGTAGAGATAGACAACCGGCGTGGTGTAAAGCGTCAGCGCCTGGCTGAGCAGCAATCCGCCCACGATGGTGATGCCCAGCGGCCGGCGCAGCTCCGATCCCATGCCCGTTCCAAACGCCAGCGGCAGCGCGCCGAAAATTGCCGCCATGGTGGTCATCATGATGGGACGAAAACGCAGCATGCAGGCCTCGAAGATCGCCTCGTGCGTGTCCTTGCCTTCCACGCGCTCCGCCTGCAGCGCGAAGTCGATCATCATGATGGCGTTCTTCTTCACGATACCGATCAGCAGGATGATGCCGATGATTGAAATCACGTTCAAGTCGATGTGGAACACCATGAGCGCAATCATCGCGCCCACGCTCGCCGATGGCAGCGTGGAGATGATAGTCAGCGGATGCACCAGGCTTTCGTAGAGCATGCCCAGCACGATGAACACCGCCAGCAACGCCGTCGTCACCAGAATGGGCTCGGTGGAAAGCGACTGCTGATACGCCTCCATGGTTCCGGCAAACAGCCCATGCACGGTCGAAGGCATGCCCAACTGCGTCTCCATCTGGTCAATCTCGCGCGTGGCGTCGCTCAGCGCCATGCCCGGTCCCAGATTGAACGAGACCGTCACCGAGGGGAACAGCCCCGTATGATCGATTTCCAGCGGCGTCGTCCCGGCGTGTGAAGATAGCACCGTGCTCAACGGCGATATCATGTCGATTCCCGCCCCAGATGCCCCCGGCGGGGTAAAGTAGATGTCGTTCATCCCCGACGGATTCTCCCAGTAACGCGGCGCCACCTCTGTCACCACGTAGTACTGGTTGAGCTGGGTATAAATCACCGAGGACTCCGACTGGCCGAAAGCGCTATAAAGCGCGCTGTCCATTGACTGCGGAGTCTGTCCCAGTCGCGCCATGGTGACCCGGTCGTAGTGCAGCTGTAAATCGAGGCCGCCGTTTTGCTGGTCGGTGTTCGCATCGGTGATGCCCGGCAGCTTGCGCATGTGGTCCAGCAGTATGGGACCCCATTTGGCCAGGTCGCTGAGACTCTCAGCCTGAATGGTGTACTGATAAAGCGCATTGCTGGAACGGCCTCCGATGCGAAGTTCCTGAGCCGCCTGCATAAAGGCGGAGGCCACCGGCATGCGGTCCAGTTTGGGCCTGAGCCGGTTGATCACCTGCATGGCCGATGCGGTGCGGTCGCCCTTGCCGTGCCCCAGTGGCTTAAGAGAAACAAAGATGAACCCTCCATTGCTCGATCCTCTGCCCCCGGTAAAGGCCATGACGTGAGCCACCGCCGGATCGTGTTCAATCACATTCACCAGCTTCAAAAGCGAGAAGCGCATGATCGGGAAGGAGGCATCCTGCGGCCCCTGCACACCACCAATCAGAATCCCGTCATCCTGCTGGGGAAAGAATCCTTTGGGAATCCTGATGATCACCACCACGTTCAGGGCAATGGTCAGCAGCAGCAGAATCAGCATCAAGCCGGGATTGTCCAGCACCCATATCAAGGAGCGCCGGTATATAGCGAGCATTCCGTTGAAGAACTTCTCGCTTGCGCGGTACATCCAGTTGTGATGCCCTCCCTCCGGATGCGCCTTCAGCAGGTGCGCACACATGCACGGCGTGGTGGTCAACGAAATCAACAGAGAAACCACGATGGCCGTGGAAAGCACCATGGCAAACTCGCGGAAGAGCCGCCCCACGATGCCGCCCATCATAAGAATTGGTATGAACACGGCCACCAGCGAGCTACTCATGGAGAGCACCGTAAAGCCAATCTCCCGGGCTCCCTTCATGGCCGCGGCGAAAGGCTCCATGCCCCCTTCAATATGCCGGGTAATGTTCTCCATCACCACAATGGCGTCGTCAACCACAAATCCCGTGGCAATGGTCAAAGCCATAAGGGAGAGGTTATCGATGCTATACCCGAACAGGTACATCACCGCAAAAGTTCCAATCAGCGAAACCGGTACGGCGACGCTGGGGATCAGTGTGGCGCGGGGGCTGCGCAGGAAGAAAAACACCACCAGCACCACCAGGATCACCGACCCCATCAACGTCAGTTCCACGTCGAGCACCGATGCGCGAATGGTCGTCGAACGGTCCAGTACGATCGTGGTCTTAATGCCCTTGGGAAGCACCGCCTCGAGCGACGGCAGTTGCTCCTTCACTCGATCGACAGTCTCCATGATGTTTGCGCCCGGCTGCTGGCGGATGATGATAAGCACCGCCCGCTGGCCGTCCATGAAACCCGCGGTGCGAATATTCTGCGTCGAGTCCACCACCTGGGCCACATCTTCCAAGCGCACCGGCGCGCCGTTGTGATAGCCCACGATCAGTGGCTTGTATTGCGACGCACTGGAAAGCTGATCATTGGTCAGTATGTCTTCGCTGTATCCGTCTTCGCTAAGCTGGCCGGTCGGCTCGTGCGAGTTCTGCAGTCTCAGAATCGATTCCACTGCGCCCAGAGTTAAGCCGAAACTCTCCAGCTTCGTGGGATTCACTTCCACGCGCACCGACGGCGTAGCGCCGCCGCCCACGTCCACTTCTCCCACACCATTGATCTGTGAGATCTTCTGTTCGAGGACGGTAGAGGCCAGGTCGTAGACCTTGGTTATGTCGTACTTATTCGAGGTAAGGCCGAGAATGATGATGGGTGCGGCGGCAGGATTCTCCTCGTGCCAGGATGGATTGGAAGGTAAATCGGTGGGCAGATAGGTCCGCGCGGCGTTAATCGCCGCCTGGACGTCGCGCGCCGCGCCGTTGATATTTCGGCTCAAATCGAACTGCAGTGTGATGCTGGTCTGCCCCAGGTTGCTGGACGAAGTCATCTCCGTCACGCCGGCGATCTGGCTGAACTGCCGCTCCAGCGGAGTGGCCACGGAGGAGGCCATAATCTCCGCGCTCGCTCCCGGCAGGCTGGCGCTGATATTGATGGTGGGAAAATCCACCTGCGGGAGCGGCGCCACTGGCAAGACCGTATACGCAATGGCCCCGGCCATAGCCACCGCCAGCGTCAGCAGCGTAGTGCCTACGGGCCGCCGGATAAATGGAGACGAAAGGCTCATGCGTGCTCCATGCCGGGCTCCGGCCCACCACTGCCGCGCTCCCGCCCGCTGCCACCATGTTTCGCCGAGAGGTGACGTCCCGTCACGCGCTGGCCGACCCAATCAAAGAAGATGTAGATGACTGGTGTCGTATAAAGCGTAAGCACTTGGCTGAACATTAAGCCGCCGACCATGGCAATGCCCAGCGGATGGCGCAACTCCGAACCCAGACCCCGGCCCAGCGCCAGCGGCACTCCCGCCAGCATCGCCGCCATCGTAGTCATCAAGATGGGACGGAAGCGGAGCAGGCAGGCTTCGTAAATCGCCTCTTCGGATGCTTTTCCGCGTTCCCGTTCTCCCTCCAGCGCGAAATCCACAATCAGAATGCCATTCTTGTTTACAATGCCGATCAGCAAGATGATGCCGATGATGCCTACGGCATCGAGATCCTGACCGAAGAGCATTAGCGCCAGCAGAGCGCCCACGCCAGCCGATGGAAGCGTGGAAAGGATCGTGATGGGGTGAATGAAGCTCTCATAGAGAACGCCCAAGACGATGTACACGGTCACCAGCGCCGCCAGAATCAGCAGAGCCTCGTTGGAAATGGAATCCCGAAACGCAGCCGCCGTACCCTGGAAATCTGCCTGCAAACTGGCCGGAAAATGCAGCTTCTTGGCGGTGTTCTCGATATCGGTGATCGCGGTGCCCAGCGACGCATGCGGAGCAAGGTTAAATGACACCGTCACCGAAGGAAACTGGCCCTGATGGTTGATCGACAGTGCCTCGGTGGTATCGGTGATATGCGCGATGGCGCCCAGGGGCACTGCACCGGACGATGTCGCCACTGTCCCCGTGTTCGGCGTGGTTCCGGCGGCGGTACCGCCGTTCTGCGAGGAAGCGCCGGTCACACTGCTTTGTCCGCCCAGCACGGCAGCCGGCGCCGACAGGACATTCGATGACGGCGTGTAACGTACTCCTGCGGTCAGGGCATTGGATCCTGCCGAAGCCGACGCCGAAGTCGAGAACGAGGTCACTGCACCCTGACCTGTCGCCCCCGACGATGCATTCGAGGGAAGATAGATATCATTCAGGCTGTTGGGGTTCTTCTGCCATTGCGGCGCGGTTTCCAGCACCACGTGATACTGGTTGGTCTGCGTATAAAGGGTGGTAATTTCGCGTTGACCGAAGGCGTCGTATAACGTGTTATCGATCGTATTCGGCGCAATTCCCAGCCGAGAAGCAGTTACCCGGTCGATATCCAGTTCCACGGCCGGCGCCCCGGTCTGCTGGTCCGTGGCCACATCCTCAAGGTTGGGAAGCTTGTCGAGCTGCGCCACAAATTTGTCGGCCCAGGTGTTCAGCTCGTCCATGTCCGGATCGGTCAGCGTGTACTGATATTGCGTGCGGCTCACCCGGTCATTCACCGTGATGTCCTGTACCGGCTGCATGTAAAGATGGATCCCCGGGACTTGCTGCAGCTTGGTCTGCAGCCGGCGGATCACGTCCGATGCGCTGATGTATGCGGGAACACGCTGCTGAAGCGGTTTCAGATTGATCTGAATCCGCCCGCTGTTCATCGTCGTGTTAATGCCATCTGCGCCGATAAATGAAGTCAGGCTCTGCACCGAGGGGTCTTTCAGAATGATCCTGGAAAGCGCCTGCTGCTCGGCCGACATCTGCTGGAATGAAACCGACGGCCCCGACTGCGAGATGCCCTGGATCACTCCCGTATCCTGCGTCGGGAAAAATCCCTTGGGGATGTAAATGTAAAGCGCAACAGTAAGAATGAGCGTAGCTAGAGCCACCAGCAGGGTGATGGTCTTGAAGCGCAGCACCACGCGCAGGGTGCGGCCGTAAAAGCCGATGAGGCCGTTGAACACATGCTCTGACCAGCGATAGAATCGCGTCTGCTTCTCCAGCGGATCGTGGCGCAGAATGCGCGAGCACATCATCGGCGTCAGGGTCAGCGAAACCACCGCCGAGATCACGATGGTCACCGCCAGGGTGACGGCAAATTCGCGGAACAACCGCCCCACTACCGCGCCCATGAAGAGCAGCGGTATGAGCACGGCCACCAGCGATACCGTCAGCGACACGATCGTGAATCCGATCTGTCCCGAGCCTGTCAGCGCCGCCTCCAACGGGGGCATTCCTTCTTCCAGGAAGCGGCTGATGTTCTCGATCATCACGATGGCGTCGTCCACCACAAATCCGGTGGCGATGGTTAGCGCCATCAGCGACAGGTTGTCCAGCGAGAACCCCAGCAGGTACATGGCCGCAAACGTGCCCACCAGCGAAACCGGAACCGCCACGCTGGGAATGATGGTGGCGCGCAGACTGCGCAAGAAGAGAAAGATCACCAGCACCACCAGGCCGATGGTGAGCATCAGCTCAAATTCGACGTCATTTACTGACGCCTGAATGCTCGTGGTCATGTCGGTGAGTATGTTGATCTTGAGCGAAGCGGGAAGGTTCGATTCCAGTTGGGGAAGAATCTTGCGGATGCTGTCGACCACCGTAATGGTGTTCGCCCCGGGCTGGCGCTGAATGTTGACCACCACCGCCGGCGTCAGGTTCATCCACGCCGCTTCCTCGGAGTTCTCCACGCCGTTGACCACGTTGGCCACGTTCTTCAGCAGCACTGGGGCGCCGTTGCTATAAGCAACAACTATATTCCTGTACTGATCCGCGGTCGTGATTTGGTCGTTGGCGTCAATCTGGTAATCCTGGCGGAGTCCATCGAAATTGCCTTTGGCAGAGTTGACGCTGGCCTCGGTAATGGCCGAACGCAGGCTCTCCATGCTCAATCCGTATGAGGAGAGCTGCACGGGATTAGCTTCAATGCGCACGGCCGGCTTCTGTCCGCCGCTAATGCTGACCATTCCCACGCCGTTCAACTGCGAAAGTTTCGGCGCCAGCCGCGTGTCGATCAGGTCCTCAACTTGCGAAAGCGGCAACGCATTGGAGGTGACGGCAAAGGTCAAAATCGGCGAATCGGCGGGATTGGTCTTGGTGTAAACCGGCGGAACAGGCAGGTCAGACGGGAGGAACGATTCGCCCGCGCTGATCGCGGCCTGAACTTCTTCTTCTCCCACATCGAGGGACAGTGACAGGTTGAACTGCAGCACAATCACCGACACCCCGCCGGCGCTGGTCGAGGTCATCTGGCTCAGCCCTTGCATCTCGCCAAACTGGCGCTCCAGCGGCGCCGTCACCGTGGTCGCCATCACATTCGGGCTCGCCCCGGGATAGAACGTCAATACCTGAATGGTCGGGTATTCGACCTCGGGCAGCGCCGACACCGGCAACTGCGTGAAGGCTACAATACCCACCAGCAGGATGGCGGCCATCAGCAGCGACGTCGCCACCGGCCGCAAAATAAATGGGCGCGACGGATTCATTGAGAGATTCCCGCGGACGGCTGCGTCGGTGTAATGGCAAAGTTCGATTTGCTCACCGGCGACCCGTTGATCAGCTTCTGGAAACTGCTGTTGGCCACCACGTCACCCGGATTGATGCCGGTAACTGCCGTTTCGCCTGCATTCGAGACCCCGGCCTGAACATTGCGCATAACCGCTTTGCCGTTCTGGATCAAATAAACAAAAGCCACTGACCCGTTGTGCTGGATCGCCGTGGTAGGAATCAGCGTCTGGTTTTCGAGAGTGTTCACCAGCAGCCGCGCGTTCACAAACTGGTTTGGATACAGTGTTCCCTTGGCATTGGGAAACTCCGCTCTCAGTTGCACCGTTCCGGTGACGGTATCAATCTGGTTGCTCATGCTGACCAGTCTGCCTGCATCCAGTTCGTGCTCATCCGTGCGATCCAACGCCTCAACCGTCAAGCGGTGCCCGCTGCGCGTTTGCTGCAGCACTTCGGGCAGGTTGTCTTCCGCCAGTGTGAAGACCACGGTGGTCGGCGCCATCTGCGTCACCACCACCAGCGTGGTGGTCGAATTCGCCGTCACCAGGTTCCCCGGATCAACCAGGCGCAAACCTACGTTCCCGTTAATGGGCGAGGTGATGTGGCAGAAACTCACCTGCACTTTGTCGTAGTTCACCGTCCCCTGGTCGTTCTTCACCACGCCTTCGTCCTGCAGCACCAGCTTCGCCTGGTCGTCCAGCGTCTGTCGCGGAATTGCGTTCTTCGCCCACGCCAACTGGTAGCGCTTCAGGTCCATCTGCGCCTCGGCCAGCAGGTTCTGGTCGCGCTGCAGCGCGCCCTCGGCCTCCATGAGCTGCGCCACATAGGGCCGGTCGTCAATGTCGATGAGCGGATCACCCTTGTGCACATACTGCCCTTCGCGGTAGTGCACCGCCGTGATCACTCCCGTAACTTCCGCGGTTATCGAGTCGGTGTAAACCGGCGTCACCGTCCCGATGGCGTCCAGGTAGACCCCGATACTGCCCGACCTGGCCGTCGCCTCGGTCACCGGCACTACCCCGGTGAAGGTCCGCCGACCGCCCACCGCCTGGCTCGCATAGTGCTGATGAAGCACCCAATAGAACAACAGCCCGAAGAGCAGCAGGATCACCACCCAGATCCAGCGGTGCTTCCGCTTTTTGGGCGCTTCCGCCGTTAAACCCCGCGGCTCGTAGTGGAAAGCAGACGAATCTTGGTCCATGTTTTTCTTTTCAGTCCAATCGCGATCGTGTGGTCAGCAGGAAATGTCGAATTGCGAAATCCTGGAAAGGCAATTTGGAACGGTTTGCCCGGGCTCACCCCCGAAGGACAACCCCGGTTGCGGCCTGGAGTCTCCGCGTGTGGACCTGTTGTTGAGCCGGATATACAGGCCCCGTATATCTGACAATTCCAGCCGCACGTGGTATTTGATTGACGAATCTTCATTGTAAATAGTTGCACCGGGGAAGCTGCAACCGCCCCCAGTCCGCACGGCGATTTTGCAATCCTTCTTTCTCCGCACGCAGCGCTCCGGTGTGCCCTGAAGCAGGAACCGCACCGTGCGCCAAAGCATCGAGCCGACGCAAGTGACGGAGTGGGAAGAGGGCCGCATGCGCGGCGCCGAAGACTCGCTGGCCGCCGAGGAGCCGCTCGAAATTCGTTTGGCGGGCAAACCCCTCACGGTCACCATGCGCACCCCGGGCCACGACAGCGAACTCGCCGCCGGTTTTCTGCTCACGGAAGGCATTATCGAAGACCGTAGTCAGATTGCCGGCATACGTCAGGCCGATCTTCTCTATGGTCCAGGTGACAACCTGATAGACGTTGGTCTCTCCGCCGGCGCTTCCCTGCGTCCCACACAGCGCAACTTTATATCCGCAACCAGATGATCGGCGCCGTCCACGAGGGCAAGCTCAAATGCATTTACCTCAAGGGCGAAGACACCATGACCTATCTCAGCGCCGGCATCCGCCAGTTCACGCCGAGCAATTTTGTCGAAGTGTCACCGGATCTGGCCGACGAGCGCGGCCCGGACTCAGGGGCCAAAGTCGTGCTTCGCAGCCCTCATGGAGAAGTCACCGTTCCCGTGCTGGTAACCGGCCGCGTCTACGGCACGCAGCTGTATATGCCCATGAACTCAACGGAAAACCCTGTCAACCGCCGCACCAGTTCCAACGTCGATCGCGGCGTACACACGCCCGCCTACACGGAGACCTCGGTGAGCCTAACACCGCTTGCGGATAGCGTAGCGACCAACCCGCTCTCGCCAGAGAATTTCCGCCGTGGGCGGCGCACGCCGCAGCAGGGGGTGGAAGTGTAAGGTAGATGGAACCGACCGGACTACCAGCTTCCGGGCGCCGATCCCTCTGACAAGCTGGTCCAAATCAAAACCACGCGTGCCTGATCTGCTTCGCAATATCCGCGCCCGGGGCGCAATATTTGTCCGTCGCAGCTTCAGCCATGGGAAGCCGACCGGCAGAACCGGCACATCCCATGGCGACGGCTCAGCCGAATGCTAAAATCTCCTCGGCACACGCAGGATCGCGCGCTGGCAAACCATCATGAAGCTCCGCATCAAAGACAATTCGTTGCGCCTCCGTATCACCCGTCCCGAGCTTGACCAGCTTATGAAGGATCGGCGCATTGAAGCCGCCATCCTCTTCGCCGCAGACGGCCGCTCCCGCCTCAACTATTCGCTCGAACACACCGCCAGCACAGCCGCGCCCACGGTGCGCTTCGACCCGCCTTCGCTCGAGGTTCGCATTCCCACCGCGCAGGCTCAGAAATGGTCTCTCGGCGATGACGTCGGCATCTACGCCACCATCGACCTCGGCGCCGACGGAAAGCTTGAGCTAACTATCGAAAAGGATTTCGCCTGCCTGCACGGCAGCGCTGAAGAAAATATCGACGCGTTCCCCAATCCGGAGCTGCGCGTTCCCAGGGCTAAGTCGCCGCCAGCGACTTCACAGTGATTCCTGCGCAAACCATAGAACAACGCCTCGCAACTCGCGGGGATTGCCTCAGGTCCATCCCTCCGCTCTTTCCGGAAATCGGGGAACTGTGAGCTGGGAATTGAAAACTGCGAATTTCGGACTGCTCTATTCCGCCCACCGCCGCATCACCAGCGTCGCATTGATTCCGCCAAATCCAAACGAATTCGACAACGCCACATCGAAGTTGTGGTCGATCGCCTGATTCGGCACATAGTCCAGCCGGCACTCGGGATCGGCATTCTCGAGATTCGTCGTCGGCGGCAATTTCTGCTCCTGCAGCGCCAACACGGTGATGCCAGCTTCCAGACCACCCGCGCCGCCCAGCAGATGCCCGGTCATCGACTTGGTTCCGCTGATCTTCAGCCGGTGGCTCAGCGCGTGCTCGCCAAAAACCAGCTCAATCGCCCGCGACTCGTTCCCATCGCCGGCCGGCGTCGAAGTGGCATGCGCGTTCACATAACCCACTTCTTCCGGCGCAATCGCCGCATCCTTCAGCGCCGCTTTCATACTGCGCTGCGCGCCCAGGCCTTCGGGAGCAATGCCGGTCATGTGGTACGCGTCTGCGCTCATCCCGTAGCCAATCACTTCGGCCAGGATCTTAGCGCCCCGCGCCCGCGCAAACTCCAGCTCCTCCAGGATCAGAATCCCCGCGCCCTCGCCAATCACAAATCCGTCGCGGTCCTTGTCGAACGGCCGGCTGGCCCGCGCCGGCTCATCGTTGCGCGTGGAAAGCGCCCGCATGGCCGCAAATCCGCCCACCGACATGGAAGTGACTGCAGCCTCCGATCCGCCCGCAATCATCGCGTCCGCATCGCCGTGCAGAATCATCCGTACCGAGTCGCCAATCGAATTCGCGCTGGTCGCGCAAGCCGTCGCCGTGGCCGAAATCGGCCCCCGGGCGCCATACCGGATGCTGATCTGTCCCGCCGCCATGTTCACAATCGCCGCGGGAATAAAGAACGGCGAGATCTTGCGCGGACCGCCCTGCAGCAGGTTATTGTGCTCCCGCTCGATGATCTCGAACCCGCCGATCCCTGAGCCGATGAATACGCCCACACGATCGGCGTTCTCCGGGGTGATCTGCAAACCCGACTGCTGCATCGCCTCCTGCGTGGCCGCAAAGGCAAAATGAATGAAGCGCCCCATCTTGCGCGCTTCTTTCTTATCGACAAAATCCAGCGGGTCGAAGTTCTTGACTTCGGCGGCGAAAGTCACCGGGAACCCGGTGGTGTCAAAGCCCTGGATCGGAGCCATGCCGCTGGCTCCGGCCAAGAGGTTTCGCCACACTTCGGGGGCGGTATTCCCCACTCCGCAAATCAGCCCAAGACCGGTGACAACGACTCTGCGAGTCAATCTCTGGGTCAATGGCTATTTGCTTCCTTTCGCGGTCTTTTCATTCTTCTCGATGTATTCGATGGCGTCCTTGACGGTTTTGATCTTCTCTGCATCCTCGTCGGGAATCTCCAGGTCGAACGCCTCTTCGAACTGCATCACCAGTTCCACCACGTCCAGCGAATCGGCGCCGAGATCCTCCTGAAAACTCGCGTTCGGGGTCACTTCCGCTTCGTCTACCTGCAATTGCTCGACGATGATCTGCTTCACTTTTTCTTCAACTGCCATGCGCTTCTCCTCGTGTTCTCCAAAACTTCGAGATCCGCTCTGGGGATCGGTTGACAGACCCCTCCGCCTGCCTACAATACCTGCAAGCACCCGGGCAACACAACCACTACGCGAAAAATTGCGCGTGGCCCCGAAGATTCAAGTTTATCGGTCCCCTCGCGGAGGTGTAAAGCCGCGGCATTTGAAGCAAATACGCCGCCCTCGACGGTGATGTGCGATCACCATTAAATTCCCGTAAAATGCACAGCCTGGAAGCGTATATTTGGCGAAGAGGTCCCTGACCACTTGATGCTTCCATCCATCGCCGCCGCCCTTGCCGCTCTGGCCGGTATTCTGGTCGGCTTCTGGCTCCGCAGCGCCGCTTCCAGATCGGAAAAGACGATCCTGGAGCAGCGCATCCGCGAATCGTCGGAAGCGCTCAACGCAGTCCGTGAGTCGCTGGTCAAGGCGCAGGCTGAGTCTGCCGCCCGTGCCGGCTTTGAAACCCTTGCCGCCGAGCGCGAACGCCGCGTTCACGAGCTCGCCGCCGAGTGCGATTCGCTGCGCGCCAATTTGCAGTCGAAAAGCGACGCCGAACGCGAGCAGGCGGCGCACATCAGCCGGCTCGAAACCGATCTCAATAACGAGCGCAGAGCTCTGACGGAAAAACTGGCGCTTCTCGAGGAGGCAAAAACCGTCCTCTCCAACCAGTTCCAGGCCCTCGCCGCGGAAATCCTCGACCAGAAATCGAAATCCTTTTCCGAAGGCAGCCAGAAGGAAATCGGCAACCTCCTCAGTCCCCTTAAAACCCAAATCGAGGAATTCAGAAAGAAAGTTGAAGAAGCGCAGACCGATTCGAAAACCGGCGTGGCTACTCTGCAGGGTTTGATCGGCGGCCTCAGCACCCTCAACCAGCAGCTCGCCGAGCAGGCCCGCAACCTGACCACTGCCCTGCGCGGCTCCGCGAAAGCACAGGGCGACTGGGGCGAGTTCATCCTTCGCGATTTGCTTGAAAAAGCCGGCCTGCGTGAAGGCGAACAGTACAGCTTTCAACAAAGCTTCGCCGGCCTCGCCAACGGCGACGGCGACAAAAGCAGAACGGCGCGCACAGACGTCATCGTCTTTCTTCCCGGCGGCCGCAACCTCATCATCGACTCGAAAGTCTCACTCACCGCCTACGCTGACTGCGTCAATGCCGCCGGCGAAGACGATCGCAAAGCTGCGCTCAAGCTGCATCTCGGCAGCGTCCGCGGCCACGTCGCCAATCTCGCCAAGGCCGGATACGACCGCCTTCCCGGCATTCAGGCCCCCGATTTCGTGGTGATGTTTGTCCCCGTGGAACCGGCCTTTTTGCTCGCCTTGCAAAACGACGCCGACCTCTGGGCCGAGGCCTATCACCAGGGCATCCTGCTTGTCGGCCCCACCACACTGCTCTACATCATTCGCATCGTCAACGTCCTCTGGCGCCAGGAGACACAGGCCCGCAACGTCAAAGACGTGATGGAGCGCGGCGCCCGTCTCTACGAGAAATTTGCCGGCTTCGTCGCCGACATGGACGCCATCGGCAGCAGCCTTCGCGACGCCGGCCGCAGCTATGACCAGGCCTGGAGAAAACTGAGCAGCGGTGACGGCAACCTCATCCGCCAGGTGGAAATGCTGCGCCAGCTCGGAGTAAAGCCGCGCAAGCCTCTGGCGCCTAAGCTGGTTGCCGACGCCGCGCCGGAAGAATCCGCACTCGCTCTCGCCGCCGAAGCCGACGATCATGCGCCCCATCCGCAGGATTGAGAAGCTTCGAGTTTCACGCCCCCTGGCCCGCCGGATGGTCCGGCTTGACGCAAGGCTCCGCGTCGCCGTCTCCGTTATAAAATGGAAAATGTAAGCGTTTTCGCCAGATTCAACCGTAGTTCCTTATCTATCTCTAGTTTTTTTTTGCTTGAGCATTGGCAACATCCAATTCGTACCAATCGCGCGCAGGCTTCTCACTGCCTTGGCCGGCGCGCTCGCGCTTACCTTCTGCTACGCCGCGCCTGCCGCCGCCGCCAACACCGCCGGCCGAAGCGCTGCCGGCATATCGCCCTCACCGTCGTTTTCCCTCAGCGAACCTTCTCCTGCCCCGATCGTCATTCCTCGTCTCGCAACAGCCCCCGTCCTCAGCGACTTCCTCGGCCGCAATCTGCGCTACCCCGCCACCACCATGTTCCGCGTCGACAAATTCATCGAGCGCTATCCCGATGACGGCGCCATCCCACGGGACACCACCACCGCTTTTCTCGGCTACACGCACGAATACCTCTTCATCGCCTTCATCTGCCGCGACCGCGACCCCAGGCTGGTTCGCGCCCATATGCTCCAGCGCGATTCTCTCGGCGACGACGACCACGTGCGCGTCATGCTCGACACCTTCCACGATCAGCGCCGCGCCTTCGTCTTTGAAACCAATCCCCTGGGCATCCAGGCCGACGCCCTTTACACCGAAGAAGACGGCTACGATTTCTCCTTTGACACGGTCTGGTCCACCTGGGGACGCCGCACCCGCTCCGGCTACGTAGTGCTCATGCGCATTCCTTTTGCGAGCCTCTACTTTGCCAAGGCCGATCCCGGCCAGTTGCGCACCTGGGGAATCATCCTCGAACGCAACATTTCCCACGAAGACGAATCAGTCTACTGGCCGCGCAGCAGGCACAACATCGCCGGCCAACTCACCCAGGATATTGCCGTGGAGGGCTTCGAGGACATCGAGCGCGGCCAGAACCTGCAGTTCGAGCCCTACTCAATCGCCCGCAGCATTCGCCAACTCAACACCGTCAACCCCGTCGATCCTTACTTTCAGGACAAGCACCTGCAGGGCTATTCCGGCCTCGACTCCAAATTCATCCTCCACAACAGCCTGGTCCTCGATACCACCGTCAATCCCGATTTCAGCCAGGTGGGCATCAACAATCCTGCCGCGCCCAACCAGCGATTCCCGCCTTTCTTCCCTGAAGTGCGCCCCTTCTTCATCGAAAACAGCAGCTACTTCGAGACTCCCATCAGCCTCTACTACACCAACAACATCGTCACTCCGCAATTCGGCGCGCGACTCAGCGGCAAGCTCGGTCACTGGGCCATGGGCGTGCTTGATGTTGACGACCGCAGCCCCGGCCAGGCCGTTCCGCCCGGCAATCCCGAAGCCAACACCCGTGCGCGTTTTTACATTGGCCGAGTTAACCGCGACATCGGCCCGCATTCCGACGTCGGCTTGATTTACGCTGACCGCGAATATCGCGGCTCTTTCAACCGCGCCGGCGGATTCGACTATCGCGCCCGTGTCGGCAACCGCTGGACCTACACCGGCCAGGCCGTCACCTCGGAGACCAGCAACATCAGCAACAGCACCCAGGGCGAGCAGGAATGCGAAAATCTGGCCCTGACCTGCAGCGGTCAAGCGTGGTTCGAGCAGGTCAACTACTCTGACCTGCACCGCAGTTGGTGGCTGGCTTATCACGATACCGCGGCCGGTTTTCTCACCGACACCGGGTTCTTTACGCGGCCCGATGTGCGCGAGCCCAATGGCGGATTCAGCTATACCTTCCGCCCTGCGCACGGCATCATTCTTTCCGACGGCCCCAGCCTCTACAGCGAGCGCATCTGGGATCACAACGGCGTGCCCCTCGACTTCTACTTCAACCCCTCTTACGGCTTTACCTTCAAAGACCGCACTTCGTTGTCAGGCTATCTTGATTTCGGGCAGGACCGGCTGCGCCCCACCGACTACCCGGCTCTCACCGGCAATGTCGAGTATCACAGCCAGACCGCGGGCGTGAACTTCTACACCTCGCCGGTGCCCTTTCTTGCCGCCGGGGGCGGATACTATGCGGGAACCACCGTCAATTACAGCCCGCCCGGCAACCAGGGACCCGGCCCCGTAGCCGTTTCATCGCCCAGCGTCAGCCTCGAGGTCAAGCCATTTGACGCGATCGATTTGCAGAACAGCTACGTCTATACGCATTTCACCAATCTTGATACCGGCGAGGTTGTCTACGACAATCACGAGCTGATCTCGCGCTGGAATTATCAGTTCACCAAGGCTCTCTCCGTCAATCTCATCGGCCAGTACATCGCCACCCTCCCCCACCCTGACTTGACCGATCTCACCAACTCCAAGGACCTCTTCGGCGACGCATTGCTGACCTACATGCCTCACCCCGGCACCGCGGTCTACGTCGGTTACATCGGCAATTTCGCCAATCTCAACCGCGCACTCTGCACGCGCCTCGACGACGGCCTCTGCAACTCCGATGAGCCCATCCTGCCTGCTACCGGCTCCTCGCTGATGAACGACAACAAAGATCTCTACCTCAAAGTCTCCTACCTACTCCGCTTCTGACCGTCCAAACTGCGGCATTCAACAAGTCACAGCACCGCAAATCCCGGCTTTACCCAGGGCATCTCCGCGACCGGCAACTGCAACCCTTAACCCGGTCGTCGTGAAGCAGCCGAACTGCGCTCCCTTCCTACCGAGGCGGCGACGCTGCCGCCGGCTCCGCCGCCTTGGCCCGCTTCAGCGTCATCTTTCCCCCGGGAAAGTCCGCCGAATCGGACTTGGTCGTCATCTCGATCTCATCCCCAGTCTCGTTCACCGTCCCTTCGTGGCTGATGGTTATGCCATTGAACGACACATCGAAGGAGATCTTGTTCCCATCCACTTTGCCGTTGCTGATATCAATGGCATCGCCCTGCGGCCCCTGCACCGTGCCCGTTAGCGCGTTCCCGTCCTGCTTGAAGGTGAATGCAATCTGAAAACTGTTCCCGTCCGGGGTCGTCATTTCCGCGGTCCAGTTTCCCGTCACATCCGCCGCTCGCGCCGATGTAACCGTCAGCGCCGTCACCAGCACGGCCAACGCGCCCAGCATCTGTCTCTTCATCTGTCGATATCTCCTGCCGTCTCAGCGGCCCCCGGATGATACGCGACCGAACTGGCCATGTACAAGCCGCCACGATCGCCGCGCGGGCTCCTATGGACGCGCCGGCTCGAGCCCGCCGTGCAGCGCCGGACGCATCGCGCGCGGGGCATGCGCTCTCCGCGACAATCCAGCATCCAACTGAAACTGACGGATCATCTCATCCAGCTCGCTTGCCAGCGAGGCCAGATTCTTCAGAGCCTCCACCGCCGCTTCCGCCCCCTGCGCGTTCTCCACTGATAGCTGCGAAATCTCGGCCGCCGACGATGAGATTTCACTGGCCGCCGAGGTCTGCTCGGTGGCCGCTGTCGCAATCAGTTGAATCTGCTGCTCAACGTGCTTGGACAACTCGATCGTTGCCTCCAGGCTTTGCCGCGCTTTGGCCGTTTCCTCCATCCCGCTCTCTACCGACGCGCGGCTCTCCTGCATCACCTGCAGGGTCTCCCGCGTCTCCTCCTGAATGCTGCGGATGGTTCCGGCAATTTCTTCGGTGGCGCTCTTGGTGCGCTCGGCCAGCCGCCGCACCTCGCCGGCCACCACCGCGAAGCCCCGCCCATGCTCACCGGCACGCGCTGCCTCGATGGCCGCATTCAATGCCAGCAGATTGGTCTGCTCGCTGATTTCCTGGATGACGCTGACCACCTTGCCGATTTCTTCGGAGCGCTGCGCGAGCGAGGCCATCTTGTCGGCCACCGTCGCCGTGGCGGCGGCGATCTTCTGCATGGTGGCCGCGGCCTGCTGCATCACCGAACCACCTTCCTCTGCCGTGCGAGCCGATTCCCGGCTGGCCCCCACCGCCGTCTCGGTGTTGCGGCTGATCTCGCCGATGGTCGCCGTCATCTCCTCAGCCGCAGCCGCAATCTGGTTGGTCTTGCTGGATTGCGCATGGGCATTGCCGGCGCTCTGTACCGCGCGCGCGCTGATTTCCGCGGTCGCTCCGGAGAGCGTATCCGCGCCGTGAGCCACGGATTCCAGTACGCCCCGAATCGAAGCCACGCCGCTGTTGAAGGCTTCTCCCAGACGTCCGAGCTCGTCCTTTCCGGTCACCCTAACCTCGGCGGTCAGATCCTTGCCGGCCATCGCTTCGACAGCTTTCATCAGCCTCCCGATGCGCGGCGCGATCTCGCCAGTCAGAACCAGCCCAATAATCCCGCACAGCAGCATGATCAGCACCGTAGCGCCACTATCGATCCAGGTGGCGCGCCGGCTGATCTGCGTCACCGCCGCCGCGCTGGCCATACCGTGGTTCGCGTTCATGCGGATATCGGCAGAGATTGCTTCCAGCGCGGATGCGGTGAGCTGTTCCATCCGCTCCGAACTGGCCAGATCCGGCCCCTCGGCAGCTTTGCCCGCCGCCCGCCGCGCCAGACTGCGCTCGCTTGAGTCCAGATACTCGGCAAATTGGCTGGAAAACTGCTGGTAGAGCTCGCGTTCTCCCGGATAGTTGATCGATGCCGCGTAACTGGTCACCGCGCTCTGATACTGCGTCACGGCCCGCCGTCTTGCCCTGCCGTGCGCATCAACGCAGGCAGAGCTATGGCAGAGCTCCAGATCCAGGTCCTCGCGCCGAATGGTGTTCAACGCGCCGCGCACCGTATCGAGCTGGACCAGGGCAGGAAAGGCAATTCCGCTCGAATCGGCGCTCTTCACCGATACGTCGCGAAACGTGAAAAAAGTGTATGCGCCAAGCACGATGCAGAGGCTGCAGACAACCCCAAAAGCAAAGCTGAATTTGCAGGATGTGGGAAGATCGCGTAGCCATTGCCAACGCATGAGCAGACTCCTTCCGAGTGGACTCGATGGTTGTATCGGCAGAATCGCGTCCGTCTTGAATGCGCCTGCGCATCGGAAACCAGGGCAACCGCGCATGGCCGGCTCCGTCCGCAGCGGCGGTTACACTCGGAATTGAGGTTCCTTATGTCACAACGGCCGCTCATTTCCTGTCGCCCGCTTGCTCTCTTTGCCCTGGTTCTGGTGGTTCCATTCCTTAGGAGTGCAACTGCCGCGCCAGCCGTGCCGGAGGCGAAGAAACTCAGGCAGCAGGCCATCCAAGCGGCCGAGCAGAAAGACCGTCAGCACATGCTCGATCTGCTGGGGATAAAGCAACTGCGGCCTCCGGCGAGCTACTCGCACCCTGATTCTCCATATGCCGCCAATTACGATGAGTCCAAAGCCGACGTCTACCGCAACATCCCCGATCCGCTGGTGATGAATGATGGCCAGCCGGTAACTACGCCCCAGATGTGGTGGAGCGAACGCCGCGCGCAGATTGTCGCCGACTTCAACCGCGACATCTTCGGCCGGGTCCCGCCGCATTTGCCGCGGGTCTTCTGGAAAGTGCTCAACTCCAGGGAGGCTACCATCGGAAATACGCCGGTCATTTCCAGAATGGTTGACGGAAGGGTGGATAACTCCATCGATCCGGCCATCCGTGTAGATATGCATATGGTGCTGGTAATGCCAACCGGCGTTCGCGGCCCTGTCCCGGTCATCCTGGAGTTGCCCTTTGACGACGAATTTGATCCCATCTGGGCCGGCGAGTTGCCACACCAGAAGGCCGGCGACGCGGCGCCTCCGTGGCAGGTGCAGGTGCTTGGCCAAGGATGGGCTTATGCCATGCTCTCGCCCACCAGCTTTCAAGCCGATAATGGCGCCGGTCTCGACGAGGGCATCATCGGCTTGATGGACAAAGGGCAGCCGCGCAGCCCGAGCGATTGGGGAGCGCTGCGCGCCTGGGCCTGGGGCGCCAGTCAGGCGCTCAACTACCTTGAGACTGTCAAAGGCATCGACAGCAGCCGAATGGGCATTGCAGGCCATTCACGTTTTGGCAAGACCGCGCTGGCCGCAATGGCTTATGATCCACGCTTCGCGATTGCTTATATCAACTCTTCCGGCGAAGGCGGAGCCAAGCTCTACCGGCACGTTTACGGCGAGCAGATCAGCAATCTGACAGACTTGAGCGAGTACCACTGGTTCGACGGCAATTTCCTGCGCTACGGCGGCCCGCTCGACGCCAGCGACCTGCCCGTTGATGCCAATGAACTGATTGCGCTTTGCGCGCCGCGGCCGGTCTTTATTGGCGCCGGCAACCCCACCCCGCAGGGCGACGGCTGGGCCGATCCCAAAGGTATGTTTCTGGCTGAAGCCGGCGCCAGCCCGGTTTACAGACTGCTGGGCAAAAAAGGCCTGGGAGTCACCGAATGGCCGCCAATCGGCACCTTGGTTGACACGGGCGCCCTGGCCTACCGCGAGCACCGCAGCGGCCATACTCCGGCGCCCGATTGGCCGTTTTTTATCGCCTTCGCCCGCCGCTATTTCCTTACGCTGGCGGCACGATAATTCGCGGGCTGAACATCGGCCGCCAGGCGCTGATATCTATTTGTTTGCGGCTGCGCTTTCTGCCGGGCGCAGCAGCGCCGACGCCGACCAGAGCACCGTCTCCTGTCCGTGGAAGTCTCCGGTTCGGCGCTTGCGCTCGAGATAATACTCCTTATCGTTTTTCTTGTTGGTGCCCTCGCAGATGCTGGTCAGGTTCTCATTCTGGTCGATAAACCCGGTCAGCGCGATCCATGCCTTGCGCGCCGCGGGTCCGTATTTTGCCGCCGGCAGCCAGCCATTTTTCACCCCGGTGATCAGGGCAAAGGTAAACATCCCCGAGCCTGATGTCTCTTCCCACGCCTGCGGATCGGTGACCAGTTGCCGCCACATGCCGTCACTGGTCTGATACTTCACCAGCGCCGCCATCATTTTCCGGTAGCTCTTCATAATTCGCGGGCGCAGCGGGTAGTTCGCCGGCATGGAGCGCAGCATTTCCGACATTCCGGCGGCAATCCAGCCGTTTCCGCGACCCCAATAGAACGGCGCATCGGGCGCGTGATAGAAAAGCCCGTTCGGCTGTTGCAGCTTGTCGAGATAGGCCACCATTTCTTTGGCGTCGCGGTCGAGATACTTCTCGTCGCCTGTGGCGCGGTAGGCCTGCAACTGCAGGATGGTCAGCATGTACATGTCATCGATCCAGAACCGCGTCTCGTGAGAAAGACCATCGGGCAGCGGTTTTTCCCACTGGCGGTCAGCGAAGGAAAGCCCGAAATCGAGATATTTCTTGTCGTGTGTCTCCATGTAAATCTGCAAGGGCACAATGCCGAAGATCATGTCGTCTACGTGGTCGCGATGGGGAATCCTGTCGGCTTCGGCGCCTCCGGGCATGAGCGGTTCGAAACGCTTGATCAGCGCATCGCGCAGCGCGTTGTCATGAGTCAGATGGGCAAATGTAAGCGCTCCGTACCAGGTGCCGTCTTCGCCATAAAAAATTGTGCCATTGCCCTGATGAGGGCTGGTGATGAAGTGCTCGGCGACGGCTTTGCCGACTTCCCGCGGCGAATCGCCCGGCGGCCAGTTGCTGAAGTAGTCCTGTTGAGCCCAAAGCGTGGCAACGCCCGCGGGCAGGAGCAGAGCCAAAACGGCCAGCTTCAAAACCAAACGCATGATCTGTATCTCCCTCGTTCCATATATTCACCCATCGACCCCGGACAGGGCGAACCCATGGCGAGAACGGCCCGGAATCGAGGGCCT
>JASHOY010000336.1 GCA_030038435.1 Acidobacteriaceae bacterium
TGAGATGGCCTCGTATTTCGAAGCGCAGCTCCCGGATCCCGGGATAGCACGCAAGCGCCTGCGCGGTCCCGAGATCAGCGCCATTCCCGAGGAGTACACGCAGTCGACGCCCGCCTTTGTTCTGACGGTACCCATGGATCGACCGACGGGCATGCGCTCCGCTCTGCAGCACGGGACGGTCAGTGAGGCCACGATCACGCGCGCAGCCGGCCGCATTCTTGCGCAGATGGAACGTTTCGATCTGCTCGACCGGCAAATTCCGGCGGTGCCGCCGACCGGGCGCGAATCGGAGCACGCCATGCTGGCCGATGCCGCGACCGTATTGAAGACGAGCGAGGATGCCGCGGTCCTGCTCAAGAACCAGGACCACCTGCTGCCTCTGAATGAGGCCGAGTTGAGCGATGTGGTGCTCATTGGGCCAACCGCAGCACAGGTCGACTCGATCGGGATCAACGGCGAGCGCAGCGTGGGTTTGCCATGGCGCGAGGTGGGTCCGCTGGCGGCGATCAAGCAGATTTCCGGGAACCCGCACATTCAGTTTGCGGTGGCCGACGACATGACGGGAACCGTAATTCCGGCAAGTGCATGGAGTCATAACGGCAAACCGGGTCTGCTGCGAACCGGCGGCGGAGCGCCGCAAACCGACGCCGAGCTGGACTTCACAAAGAAAAACGGCAACCCTCTGCCGCCCAATTCAACGCTGGATTGGAAGGGGTCGCTGACCCCTCCCCACCCCGGAGATTACTGGATTTATCTGCAGGCTATGGGCACAAACGCCAGCATCCTGCTTGACGGAAAGCCGCTGGCGCGAACCGGAGCGTTTCAGGGCGGAGTGCATGGCGATATTCTGCAGGCCAACCAGGACAACGTGGTTCCCACTCCCGACGGCCTGGATAACGTGCGCAGGGCAGTGCAACTGACCCCGGGCCCGCATGCCATCGAGATCAAGACCACGCCGGACTCATCGGGTTCCCCGGTGCAGGTGCGGCTCAACTGGTACACGCCCGAACAGCGCAGGGCCGATCACCGAGCTGCCATCACCGCTGCGAGAAGAGCCAGGATTGCCGTGGTCTTTGTGTGGACGCGCTTGACTCCCGTATTCGGTTTGCCCGGCGATCAGGACAAGCTCGTGGAAGAAGTAGCAGCCGCGAATCCCAACACCATTGTGGTGCTGAACACCAGCCAGCCCGTGGCGCTGCCGTGGCTCGACAGGGTGAAAGGCGTCCTGGAGATGTGGTGGCCCGGCGATGAGGGTGGTTGGTCGACGGCAAATATCCTGCTCGGAAAGGTCAGTCCCGCCGGCCGGCTGCCGGTGACCTGGGCAAGAAAGCTCACCGACTACCCCGCCACCGATCCGCACTATCCCGAGCGGAGCTGGGAGGGGGTTAGCGGACGGACAACTTATAGCGAAGGCGTAAACGTGGGTTATCGCTGGTTTGAAAAGGATCACATCCAGCCGCTGTTTCCATTCGGATATGGGCTCAGCTACACCACTTTCGCCTATTCCGGACTGAAAACGGTGAAGGCCGCTGACGGAGGCCTGGATGTGACGGTCGCCATCAAAAACACGGGCCAGATGGATTCCGATGCTGTGCCCCAGGTGTATCTCGGCGCGCCAGAGAAGATTCCTCCGGGCGTTCAGTTTCCGGTAAGCGCTCTGGCAGCCTTTGACCGCGTGCGCGTGCCCGCTGGCGAAACCAGGACCGTGACCTTGCATGTGCCCCTTCGGCAGCTCCAATACTGGTCGACCAAAGCGCAAAAATGGGTAACTCCAGTGGGCCGGCGCACTATGAGTGTTGGTCCGTCATCGGAGACGCCGCCTCTGCACGAGGAGATCGATCTACCCACAATGTAAGGTTCTTCTGCAGATGCGGCAGCCTCGCCATCGAGGTGAAGCACAAGAATTGCCGCGGGTCAGGCCGTGGCCGGCGCTTTGAGAAATGCGAATGCCCGAACGAGATATGCCTTCAAATCGCTGCGCGGCACTACGGCGTCGAGGAAGCCCTTTTCGAGCAGAAATTCGGATCGCTGGAAGCCTTCGGGCAGCTTCTGGCGGATGGTCTGCTCAATGACCCGAGGGCCGGCGAAGCCAATCAGCGCGCCGGGCTCGGCTATATTCAGGTCGCCGAGCATGGCGAAGCTCGCCGTGACGCCGCCCGTGGTGGGGTCGGTGAGAACAGAGATGTAAGGCACGCGGGCTTCGTCGAGTTGCGCCAGCGCCGCGGATATCTTGGCCATCTGCATCAGGCTCACCACCCCTTCCATCATGCGGGCGCCTCCCGATGCCGCCACTACGATCAGCGGTTTGCGCTCGACGCGGGCGCGGTCAACCGCGCGGGCGATGGTTTCCCCTACCACCGCGCCCATGGAACCCCCGATAAACCCGTATTCCATGGCGCTGAGCACGACCTCGTGAGGACCTAGACGGCCAACTGCATTGAGGATGGCATCGTCCAGGCCGGTAGCGGACTGTGCGGCGCGCAGGCGCTGCTTGTATGGCTTCACGTCGGTGAACTTCAGCGGGTCGGTGGAGCGAAGACCGGTATCCACAAGCTCGTATCCCGCTTCGAGCAGCATCTCGATGCGCTGCCGGGCGCCCAGCTTGAAGTGATGCCCGCACTTAGGACAGACGTTGAAGTTGGCCTCGAGATCGGCCTTCCAGATCGTCTGCCGGCAGCCCAGGCACTTGACCCAGAGGCCCTCCGTGCGCACCGTCTTTTCTGACGTATCCGCGCCGTTGGCGAGAGCGGGTCCCGATTCCGAGTCGGCGTCTTCGCGTTTGAACCATGACATACCGAACCCCATTGTAAATGGCCGGCACGGGGAAAGACGGCGGCGGGCGCTACCGGGACGAGGGGACCGGAGCGCGCAGATAGGCATCGTCGCCGTTCAGCCAGTCCTCGCGCGGTGGATTGAAAATATCCAGCGCAATAGAGTCTTCGAGCGCGATGACCTCGTGCGGAACGTGCGGCGGAATACAGAGGATTTCGCCGGCCCGCACCATCACCTCTTTCCCTTCAAGCAGAAACTTCAAGGCGCCTTCCACAACGTGGCTGACCTGCTCGTGGAAGTGGTGATGAAGGGGCACGTGCGCGCCCTTTTTGAGCACCAGCCGGGCGAGCATGATATTGGAGCCTGTGATGTATTGACGAGTGACAAGAGAGTTCAACTGCTCCGGTTCAATCCCGGCCCAGCTATGGTGAGCGGCTGCGGGCATGTTCCCTCCGCAATCAGGATATCTTCAGACGCCGGATGACTGCGCCAGCGCGCCAATTATCCCATCTTTCGTGGTGCCATTGGTTGCCATCGTGCATATGAAGAATCAGATCCGCATGGGCATCAGCACATACCGATATTTGTACTCCGCCTCCGGATCCTCGGGCCGCATCTGACCGGCGGATTGCGAATCCTTGAACTCCAGGCGCACTTCACCTTGATTGTCAAGAGCTTTTAAAAAATCGAGGATGTAAACGGAATTGAAGCCAACCGTGATCGGATCGCTCGAGTACGGGGTATCAATCGTGTCTTCGCTTTCTCCCGACTCGGTCGAATTGGCGCTGATCTTCAGTTCGTTGCTCTCCAGCCGCATCCGGATCGCGCCGGATCGCTCATCCGCAAACTGCGCTACGCGTTGAATCGCCGCTGAAAGCTCACTGGATCGGACCACAGCGAATTTGCTGTTCTCGCGCGGCATCACCGCCTCGAAATTGGGAAACTGCCCGGATAGCTTCCGTGAGCTGAGCGTACGATGGCCCACGCGGAAGAACAGCGTGTGCTCGTCGTCGGCAAATTCGACCTTTTCGGCCTCTGACGTCGACAGCAGCAGTTGCAGTTCCTGCAGCGCCTTCCTCGGGACCAGCACCCGTTTTTCGCCGCTGATGCCCTCCAGCGTCTCATTGGGCTTTTCCACAAACGACAGCCGGTGGCCGTCGGTGGCCACCATAGCCAGCGACTCGGCCTTCATAATCAGGAGAGCGCCGTTGAGCGTATAGCGCGACTCCTCATTGGAGATGGCAAACACCGTGCGCGCGATCAGCGTCTTCAATGCCTCCACGGAAATGCTCGTGGCTGCTATGGCCGGGAATTCCGGGACCTGCGGGTAGTTGGCGCGCGCCATCCCCACCATCTTGGTGTTGGAACGCCCGCTGCGGATCTGCACCCAGTGGTTCTCCAGCAGTTTGATGGAGATTTCGCTATCCGGTAGCAGCTTGATGTAGTCGTAAAGCTTACGGGCGGGAATGGTGCACGCGCCAGGCTTCTTAACCTTGATCGCGGCGCTGGTGCGGATGGCCTGATCCAGGTCAGTCGCTGTGATATTTAACCGCTCGTCCTCTGCTTCCAGCAGGAAATTCGACAGGATCGGTATCGTCGTCTTCCGCTCTACCACGCTCTGCGTAGCGGTCAATTCCCTCACCAGATCCTGGCGGCTTACGCTGATCTCCATCGCTGCCCCCTGTGCGGCCGGCGCTTCCACTTCCGTTCCCGCTGCTGGCATACTTCACCTTCGCTCGTAAAAAATCGGGCGTCCGGATCCTGGCACAATCTACAACACCCACGATACACCGGAAACCTCTGTCTTTTCTTCCCCTTGATTGTATTCATGCCCTCAAATCACCGGCGTGGAAAAACAGGTACACATCTCGGAAATTCACGCTGACTTGCTATCGCGCCTCCGCCGGCCCACCGTGCGGGGTGGTTCCGCTTCTCCTATTGCCCCGACTCGCCAGTCATGCTTTCGGTTGCTACTACTCCGTTCTTAAGGTACTGAAAAATCAAAAAACAAGTAGCACCAGTAGTCTGCGTTGGAAATGTGGGAATCCCGCCAAAGCGTCTGCAGGACTTGGGGTTTAAGGCGGTGCAGGTTTTCTAAATCTGGCCGCGATTCCCCGAAAGATTCGGAAATCCAGCTCTGTTGGTCTGTGAACGAGATCTGTTTTCCCACTTCTCCCACAGGCTGTTCATGGAAGCCTGTGGATTGTCGCTCGCTTGTGTGAATGGTTGGCCGAACTCAGCTTCTCTCAGTGATTTGGAATTTGCCTCTCATCCACAGTAGTCCCCATATCCACACCTTGCACCGGCGCCGAATACCCCGTGCGACGCTACGCCGATTCCCATTCACGGTGTGCCGCCGCGGCATTTTCCCATTGCCGAAAACTCCCTGCGTAATTTGTTGTCGTGTCACTGAGCCGGCGGCAAGAAATCCGCTACACTCATGCGCAATGAAACCTGTCGCGCCGGTGACCATCGACATTCAGCGCCTGCATGAACAACTGCTGCGCATGTGGACCGATAGCGCTCCGGGGCGCGAGTTTTGTGAGGCGATCGCAGAGCTGGCCAGAACTGGCCGTTTCGCGCAGTTACGGGAGATTTTGCCGGCAGTGGTCTACAACGAAATGTGGGAGCGCTACCGCAACGACCCGGTGGCGTTTATCGCCGGCTGGAAAAAACTCGCTCAGGAGATGCAGCAGGGATTTGTGCAGCATGCCCGTCAGCGTATTACTTCCTTGACCCGTTTGCAGCCGCCCGGGAACGGCACAGACCCTCCCGCCTGGCAGGAGATTCAGCGTGCCCTCGATGCGCAGCGGAATGACCTGCTCCGCGCCGCGTTTGCTCTGGAGATGCTGGAGATGATTGAGCCCGCGGTGATGCGCGCTACCCATCTGCGCGAATGCGTCGTCAATCAGGCAAGCTCGGCAGACGCCGATCGATATCTGGATGAAGCCACACGCTGCTACTTGTTTGGCCTCTTCACGGCCTGCGCAGTCATGTGCCGCTCTCTTCTTGAAGAGGCTATGCGCGAAAAGCTGGCGCCCACGCTGGGGCGGCTGATTCGCACTCGCTATCGAAACACCGCCACCCTTGGCAATCTCCTGCACGAAGTGAACAACAATCTCCAGCTCACCGGCATCGATTCAGGATTTCCCCGCATAGCCAACATGGTGAACGATGCCGGCCGCAAGGCGGTGCACCAGGGGGCCATCTCGGAAGACGACGCTCGTGAATGCCTCCAGAATACCCGCGCCGCCATTGAATTACTCCTGCGCAAGTGAGCGCCTCACGGCGTCACTGTGCTACTTTCGCGCTGAACGCGCGTCTTCTCTGCCGCCGCACAGCACCCAATGAATGTCGGCTGCGGCGGGCGACTTCACTACCAAGGCCGCACTCCCCAAGCTGTCGCCGTCGATCTTTGCTGAATAAATCGCATCGTTCACGCGATACAGCATATCGCCGTTCTTCCCTATGGACAGAACTTCGCTGTCCGGTTGTCCGGTATTCAGCATGAGCCTGCGTCCGTCGGCAAGATTCCACACAGCCAGCTTCCCTGGAATCTGCACATTCAGGAAGCGCCGGTCGTAAGCGGCGTGCACGCCCGAAGAGGAGGAGCTGTACATCGGAGTCTTCTGCTCATTCGCCACACCCAGGCTGGCGCTGCCGGTTCCCGCCACAGGTGGGCTCCAGACCCGCACTGTTGTCACCAGCCAGTTACCGAAAAGGCGCACCGGCACCCGTGTCCGCCTCGACACCGTCGTGGGGAGACGCAGCGACTGCCAGCGGTGCGTGCGCTTGTTTAATACGAGCACCGGTACCGGCGCTGCATACGGCAGCGGAGTGCCCGCTGCGGCCGCCACTCCGGCGGTCCCGCCCATCCCGGGCGGTTCAATCCAAATCACCAGGTAACGATCTGTCGAAGCCAGAATAGAGACGCGCCGCCTGAGCGCAACGTTGGCGTAATCCCGTTCCGGAAGTTGCGCCAGCACTGCTTTTGGCGTGGCGCCGTACGGCATCTCGAGCTTGGCGCCGACGATTTCCGCGGCGGGGGGACCGGCTTGATACAGGCTGCCATTCTCGCCACGGAACTGGAGAGATTTAAATGCCGCCCAGCTCCCCGGGCCATCCCGTGGCTGCTTTGCGCTGGGGCGGGCGGGCACCAGGTTGACTCGCCGGCTGGGACAGTACTGCACTCCCGCCGGCGTTCCTGGGCCATCGACGGCGCTCCAGCAGTAGGCGTCGTCAAACTGACTTACGGGCACAAAAGCCGCATTTTGCGGATCATCGGAATGAATGACATAAATCCCCTTCTCTCCCGCGAGATAGATGGTGCCGTGCAGATCGTTGGCATAATCGCTGAAATGCTGTCCCGCGCCGAAGAACCGCCGCACCCGATGCAGCCGGTGATTGTCCGTTGCGGTGTAAAGTGATGCCGCGTAGGATCGCAGCCCGTTCAGACCGGTAGGTCGAGCCGCGAGGAAATAAATAACATCGTGCCCGCGCCCAATATTCGCTGTGCGTGGGCGATTCTGTGCGCGCACCCCCGGCCCCAACGCCGCAATCAGTAAGGCAATTGCGCTACAAGCTGCGGCCCGGCTATTCGAAGGTCCCATTGCGGTTAGTCCCTCACCCGCTAGGATGCGTTGAACCGGGAACTTCGTAGGCTGGCGCGCCCCCAAGCGGCCGCCACTCGCACCATCCAACCCTAAGCGCGCGTGCCCGGTTTGCGCCATGTTGCCGGTGCGCGAGGGCTTTTATACTTGAGAGTCCATGTCCTATTCTTCGGCTATCGATCACCTGAGCGCCCTGGCGCCGGAGCTTGCCTCGCAGCCGGGACAGCCGCGGCGAAAATTCTCGCTGGATGAGGTGCGTACGCTGCTGGCTGCGCTCGGCGAGCCCCACCGCCGTTTTCCTTCGGTCCTCATCGCCGGGACTAACGGCAAGGGCTCAACCGCTGCAACATTGGCTTCGATTCTCAGCTCATCCGGCCTCTCAACCGGGCTCTACACCTCGCCGCACCTCGCCCGGCCGAATGAGCGCATTCGCGTGGAACGCGCGGAAATCTCCGATGACGATTTCGCGCGGCTTTATTTCCGCGTAGACGACGCCGCGCGCCGGCTTTTGCTTTCCGGCGAACTGCCCCAGTCACCCAGCTATTTTGAAATGCTCACCGCCCAGGCATTCCTCTATTTCGCCGAGCGCCAGGTCGACATCGCGGTCCTGGAAGTAGGCATGGGCGGACGCCTTGACGCCACCAATGTCGTCGAGCCGCTGCTTTCTGTCATCACCGACATTTCCCTCGACCACACTGAGTGGTTGGGATCGACAATCTCCGCAATCGCGCGCGAAAAGGCAGGCATTCTCCGGCCCAGCGGAGTGATGGTCACGCTGCCTCAGCACCCTGAGGCCAGCCAGGTCCTGGGCGAAATTGCCACCGAGCTGAATGTACGCGGCGTTAGCGCGGTTCCGTATATGCCGCCGAGCCTGGGCGTTGCCGGTCCCTACGATATCGAGGTTTTTGGCACTTCCATCCAGGTGGACTCCCCGCTCGCCGGCGCGCACCAGCATCGCAATATTGCCCTGGCCGTCACGGCAGCCGCCGAGTTGGGGGCGCATCTGGGATTCCCTGTCACTCCCCATGCCATCGCAACCGGCATTCACCTCACCCGCTGGCCTGGCCGTTTCGAGCGAGTCACCTCCCTTGGCATTGAATGGATTCTCGACGTCGCCCACAATCCAGCCGGCGCTTGGGCGCTGCGCTCCAGCCTGCGCGGCATCCTCGAACTGCGTCAACCGCGGACCCTCGTCTTTAGCTGCCTCCGCGACAAGCCCATTGCCGAATTGGCGCAGATTCTCTTTCCGCTCTTCGACGAAGTCATCCTCGCGCCGATCCGTTCTTCGCGGGCTGCCGCCGCTGCCGATATGCTCTCTGCCGCCCAGTCGACGGGGACTCGGTCGACCGTGGCGACCTCAGTGGCCGAAGCGCTCGATTTAGCCATCAAGCGCACCGACGGCGGCATCGCCGTGGTCTCCGGTTCCGTCTACCTGGTTGGTGAAGCGCGCACTCTGCTGCTGCCGCCCGGTGGAGCTCAACCATGAGCGCACGGCCGAACCCGCTCCCCTGGACCATCCGCTGGCGCTCCAATCTCATTCAGGCGCCCCTATTCTTTTTCGCCACCGCCGTCTTCGGAACCCTCGCCCTCGTAGTTTCGCTTGTAGACAGAACTGGCCGTTCGGAACACCGCATCGCCCGTCTCTGGGCCCGGGTGAGTCTCTGGGCTGCCGCATCGAAAGTTGCCGTGCGCGGCCTTGAAAATCTGCGCAAATACCCCCTTGCCGTCTACGCCTCCAATCACACCTCGTACATGGATATACCTGTCGTCTTCGCCTCTCTGCCCTTCCAGTTCCGCATCCTGGCGAAGAAGGAGCTCTGGCAGTGGCCGTTCATTGGTTGGTACCTGAACCGCTCCGGACAGATTCCCATCGATACCGAAAATCCGCATGCCACGCTTTCCAGCCTGGGCGCAGGGGTGAGGGCGCTGCGCTCCGGCATGCCTCTCTTTGTCTTTCCTGAAGGCCGCCGCACGGATACCGGCGAGCTGAATCCCTTTTTTTCCGGCGCGGCATTTCTCGCCCTCCGCGCTCATACGCCCATCGTTCCGCTGGCGCTCAGCGGCGGCTATGATCTGCTGCCCATGCATAGCGCGCATTTTTACCCTGTGCCGCTTACTCTCAGCGTGGGAGAGCCCATCGAGACCAAAGGCATGGCCCTCCGCGAAGCCGGTGAGCTAACCGAAAGAGTGCGCGCGGCCATCGAGGATCTCCTGGGGCAATCGCGGGAACGTGAGGCTTCGGCGCCTGCCGGCAGGTAAGCTTTGCGTCGAGCGTCGCCGAGTCCGGCGTGCGTATTACCCGCGAGGGAATCCCGGAACCTGGCTTACACTGAACGAAATGAATTCAGCGGTCGCCATTCCCGTTCCCAGCATCGACGCAGCCTACAACCAACGCTCGCTGCAACCCTATCTTGACGCATTGAGCGCCGCCGGCATGACGCCTGTGGTCGTACCATTATCAGAGACACAGGACCATATAGCGAAACTTCTCTCCGGCGCGCAGGGAGTTCTACTTCCCGGAAGCCGCTTCGACATCGATCCCCAGCGCTATGGCGAGAGCCCGATCCCTGAGTGCGGCGAAGCTGATCCCGCTCGTACCGCCGTGGACGAGCTATTGCTCCAGGACGCCTTCAATCTTCACAAACCGCTGCTCGGCATCTGTCACGGCACCCAGGGGCTCAACGTATGGCGCAACGGAACTCTGGTGCAGGATCTGAACACCGAGGTGAATCACCGCCCCGGGCGTGAAGTAGTTGAAGCCCATCCCGTTCGCATCGCGCCAGGATCGCGTCTGGCGGCAATTCTGACCTACGGTCTGTCTGAACAGGTGCAAGTCAACTCCAGTCATCATCAGGCCATCCGGACCCCGGGCGACAACCTGCTCGTCAGCGCCGTTTCACCCCGCGACGGCGTCATCGAAGCCGTTGAACTGGATGCGCCCTCGCATTTCGTTCTCGCTGTGCAGTGGCACCCTGAGCGCAGCTTCGCGCAAAGCGCCTTTTCCCGAGCCATCTTTGCCGCGTTCGCTCAGGCCGTCGCGGCGTGGTCGCCCCGCCCGATCAAGGAGTCGGTTGCGCGGGCATGAGCGCTGATTCTATCTGTAAGCGGCTGAATGCTCTTCTCACTGAAGCTGGACTTGGGGCTCTTGAAGTTGAGACGTCGGAGCGTTTTTGCCTTTACCTCTCCCTGTTGATACGCTGGAATTCCCGACTCAATCTTTCCGCTGTGCGCGAGGAAGAAGCCATTCTTTCCCGTCATTTTTTGGAGTCTATCGCCTGTTCCCGGATGCTGCCCGCGGGCATCTCGACTTTGCTGGACTTTGGCTCAGGTGCAGGTTTTCCCGGTCTTCCCATCGCTCTATGCCGGCCGGAGATTTCAGTCACCCTGGCCGAGTCCCAGGGCAAGAAGGCAGCCTTCCTCCAAGAGGCAGTTCGCGCGCTGTCGGTAAATGCAGTCGTTCATGCCGGGCGGGCGGAGCTTCTGGACAGCCAATTCGATTGTGTCATCTTGCGCGCCGTCGAGCGCATGGCACAAGCCGCGAAATCTGCTGGCCGGCTGGTTGTGCCGGGAGGCTGGCTGGCGCTGATGGCTACGCGCAGCGATCATTCTCGTTTCCAGAGCGCTGCCGGGGAGGATTTTTCCTGGTCCGAGCCAATTCAACTCGTGGGCAGTGAAGCGCGGGTGGTGGCCCTGGGCAGGAAGAGGATCAACGCGTCCGTCTGAACATCGCCATCTTCTCGCAGAACCGCTTCAGCAGTTCATCCCGGAGTGACGCTTCTGCGCCAGGGAGTGATTCAACTGAGCTTCACTGGCATCCGCTTGTACAGGCTGCTGAAAAACTGGCTGTTTTGAGAGGGCAGGGAATCCGTGTAAGTACACCCAAATCAATTGGGCCTTCAAGCCCTGTGGATCGTTCTTTGCACTTTTTGGCCAAATCGCGGGTTTTTCCGAAGTTCGTTGGAGCCGATACTGGCACTTGTATCGGTTCTCCTTTTTGCACTGCGCCCAGGGTTATGTGCCATACCGGCCGGCAGGATTCCTGTTGCAATGTTCCACGTGGAACAATGACCTGGTACTTGATGCCCACTTGTTCCACGTGGAACATTGGGCATTGAACCGGCTTCCCAATCGCCAAGCCCTAACCGCACACCCATTCCGCGCGCCTTGTCCCGCACCACATCCGGCAAGTTTTCCACATCTGCGCCTTTTCTCCGTAGCCGCCTTCAGGTTGAATTGACCTCCAGGAAACCAATGCAATTCAGCCAGTTACGGACTGCTTCCCCAGAACCCCAGGGGACGCTTTCCACAGCTTTGCCGAGTTCTCCACAGCTCCATCCGCTACGCCGCAGCGCGCTAAAACCTTTACCCTTAATTTCCATGGGCAAAATTCTCGGCGTAGTCAATCAGAAGGGCGGGGTGGGCAAAACTACTACCGCCATCAACCTCGCCGCATGCCTGGCAATCGAGGGTCTCCGTGTCCTGCTCGTCGATTGCGATCCCCAGGCCAACGCCTCTTCCGGCCTCGGCTTCCAGCGCGATGACAACCGCCGCTCCGTCTACGACCTCCTGGTCGGCGACTGCACCGCCGACCAGGTCATCCTGCCCACCGAACTCGAAAGCCTATCCCTCATCCCCGGCTCGAACCACCTTACCGGCGCCAACATCGAACTTGCCAACGCCGACGACCGCGCCGTTCGCCTCCGTAACGCGCTCGAAACCGTCCGCGATACCCTCGACCTGATCATTCTCGATTGCCCGCCAGCCCTGAACCTGCTCACCCTCAACGTCCTTGCCGCCGCAGAGACCCTCATCGTTCCCATGCAGGCCGAATACTTCGCGCTCGAAGGCGTTTCTGAGCTCATCTCGACCCTGGAACGTGTCCGCGCCAGCGTAAATCCGGGGTTGATCATTGAGGGAGTGCTCCTCACCATGTACGACGATCGCACCAACCTGGCCCAGCAAGTCACCGAAACCCTACGTGAATACTTCCGGGAGCGCCTCTACAAAGCAGTAATTCCTCGCAATATCCGCCTCGCCGAAGCGCCCAGCCATGGTAAGCCGGTCGCCCTCTACGATTCCCGCTCCCGCGGCACCGAAGCTTATTTCGAGCTCGCTACAGAATTCCTGGTACGCAATAAGATGGAGAGCCCCCGCGGTGTCCAGCGCAAAGCTGCCGCCGCTACCGCCGCCAAACGCGAAACCAAGGTGCGCTTCTGGCCATACTCCTGAATTGCTGAATTCCTTTTCCCCGCAATGCCCGCTCCAGGGCGACCTAGTGAAACGACTCCGGCTGAATTCGCCGGAAAGATAAAGGAAGTTGAAAAATGAGTGCCGTCGTTACCGAATCCAAACGCCGCGCCCTGGGAAAAGGGCTTGACTCACTTCTACCGAGAGTGCACACTGTGGCGCCCGAAGTCGAAGGAGGCAAGCCGCGTGAAATTCCACTCGACCAGATCGATGCAAATCCGTTTCAGACCCGCACCCATGTGAGCGAAGAGCAGCTTGCCGAGCTCGCAGCCTCCATCACCGCCAATGGGGTTGTTCAGCCAATCCTCGTGAGACCGCAGCCTGGCGGCCGCTTCCAGCTCATTGCCGGAGAACGCCGCTGGCGCGCTTCACGCCTCGCCAGCAGAGACACCATCCCCGCCATCCTTCGCCAGGTCTCCGACGAACAGGCCATGGAAATCACCATCGTCGAGAATCTCCAGCGCGCTGACCTCAATCCCATGGAGCAGGCCCGTGCCTTCGAGCGTCTCTCCCGCGAGTTTCACATGACCCAGGAGCAGATGGCGCAGCGCACCGGCAAAGATCGCGCCAGCGTCTCTAACTTCTTGCGCCTGCTAAAGTTGCCCTCTTCCGTCCAAACTCGCGTCGAATCCGGCGAGCTCAGCTTCGGCCACGCCCGCACCCTGCTCGCCTTCGAACACGCGGAAGAGATCGAAAAAGCGGCGCAGCGAATCCTTGCACTTTCGCTTTCTGTTCGCCAAACCGAAAACTATGTGCAGGGCATCTTGCATCCCGAGAGCAAGATCCAGAAGGAACCCAAGCCCAAGCCTGCCATTGATCCCAATGTGCGCGACGCCCAGGACCGTCTCCAGCGCGCCCTCGGTCTGAAGGTTACCATCGAAGACCGCAACGGACGCGGTAAAGTCATCATCGAGTACGCGCGCCTGGAAGATTTTGACGCCATGCTGGAACGCTTCGGCGTGGATTGAGCCGGCCCGACAGGCAGGACAATCCGCCGCATCGCCAGCCTGGGAGCCGCAAAAAACGTCCTGCCGCCGTTTCCGCTCAACCGTAAACATGGCCCCGGTGCGGCCTCGTCACACCTGCATCACTTCCGCTTCTTTCCTCTGCGAAAGCTCTTCCATGCGGCGGATTTCGTCATCTGTCATCTTCTGCACTTCTTCAAGCGCGCGCTTCTCTTCGTCTTCGCTGATCTTCTTTTCCTTGGCCAGCTTCTTGAGCGCTTCGTTGCCGTCGCGGCGCACGTTACGCACGGCGGTGCGGTGCTCCTCGAGCAGTTTGTGCAGATGCTTGCAAACGTCGCGGCGACGCTCCTCAGTCATGGGCGGCACCGGAACGCGTATGATCTTGCCGTCGGACATGGGATTGAATCCCAGATCGGAGGCCTGAATCGCCTTCTCAATCTCCTTCAGCACCGAAGGATCGTAAGGCGAAATCACGATGAGCTGCGGCTCCGGCGTCGAAAGCTGCGCGATCTGGTTGATGGGCATCGGAGACCCGTAGTAATCCACTTTCACCTGGTCCAACATATGCGCGCTGGCCCGCCCTGTCCGCGTCGAGGCCAGGCTCGCCTGAAAATCCGCAACCGCGCTATCCATGCGTCGCTTCAAATCGCCATTCAATTCCTTGAGCGCCGGAATTCCGGCCATGATGGTGCCTGCCATTTTTCTCTCCCGCTCGGGTCAATTTGCCAACGGTTATTCTACAACCCCGAGGCAGCCGAGCCGGCCTCCGCAGGCGGGATCGAGGCAATGGCATCACCGCAGGCAACTGCCACCGAACCATACCTGCTACGCGCAACTCCGGGGCAGGGTCGCGGGTTAAGCGGAGTCAGTCTCCGATTTTAGGGCCGCTCTCGCGAAAACCGCCGAACCTCAGCGCCTCCGGCCGTTTTGGCATGGATTCCCCGCTTGTGCACCGTCTACCTGTCGAAATGATTGTCGCTTTCGAAAGGAGACATGAGCCAGGGCGAGGTCGTCACTCCCGATCCCATCACTGTCGCGCATCTTCCCGAGGCTCCCGGTCCACCGTGGCAATTCCACCAGTTCTCGGTCGCATCCACTGCTCCGGCGCCCAGGTTATCAATGCCCGTGCCCGCCGATAAGTCGTTGAAGTGAACGCTGACCTCGCTCGAGGCTGGCCCATCAAACCCCACGTCAATGGCTTCGTTGTCGAAGGTATTCTGGGAAATCACCGTGCCGGTGATCGGCGCCACGCTGAAGATGTTGATCCCGGTCGGCCCCGAAGTCGGCGCACCCGGGTTATCGGGCCCGTTGCCGGAAAAATGGTTTTCCACGATGACGTTGTCGTTCAGGTTCACGGGCGGAGCTCCGGGAGGCGCTGCATGGTTGTGCATGGCTACTCCTGTCGCTCCGTTATCTACGATGTCGTTGCCAGTCACCACGTTGCCGGTGTTGATGTTCCCCGGCGCGGGCGCAAAGATGCCCACGCCCGCCGCCATGGTTCCGTTCCCCATAGAAACATTGCGGGAGATGGTGTTGTACCAGACACCGAATGGGCCTTTCGCCGCTGTAAGCGCGGCGGGCCCGTGAGAAGCCAGCGTGATCCCGCAGTCGTACACATTCGCGTGGACGAAATTCCCGCTGATCAGATTGTGATCGTTGGGTCCGGTTTCGTCGCTGATGAGAATGCCGCCCGAATTGTGCGTCACTTCATTGCGCACGAGTATGGAATGATTCACGCCCATCAGGTGAATGCCCTCGCCGCAATCGTCCTGCTCGTTGGTCTCAAATGAAGTGTCAATGCCGTTACATGCCCCGGCCGAGACGTCCAGAGCTTTGTCATTGTCCCTGACCAGGTTGCCGGTCAGCGACACGTCACTGGCATTGGCCACCAGGATTCCCTCGAAATTGGCGTTGCGCACCGTAATGCCTGAAATCACGATATTGGATACACCGACGCCCGGCGCGGCAGACATGCCGTTGATGAAGATTCCATTGGAAAGCCCGGATGCATCGATAATTGTCGCCTGGCTCGACCCGATCAGCGAAACCGATTGTGTGATGACCACGTCTTCCTTGTAGGTTCCCGGCGCAATCACAATCGTATCGCCCGGCGAAGCCGCGTTCACAGCTTCGGTAATGGTGGACTTGCAGCCCGACGTGCCGCGGGGATTAACGCAGAGAGTGGCGGCTCGCGCAGCCAGCGCTCCGCCACTGGCGAGTAAAACGAGAATCGCAGCGCTGCGCAGTTTCCTGAAGTGCTTTCTTTCTCTGTAAATGGCGCAAAGGGAAGGGAACACGGATACTACCTCCTTTTTGCTGTTGGCAGTTTTTGGGGCCGCCCGAAGCCGTTACCAGGGAATGGGGAGGGAAAGATCAGCCCATGCTAGTCCGCCCCCGCGGGGTTTGCAAGGCCCGCGCAATGAATTTTTGCGGAAGTATGGACTTTACGCAAGTTTACCAGCTTGCTAATGCCTCTCTTGTCACTGGCTTACAGTTTGGTCCGCTCGATACGATGTACCTGTTATCAAATGAGCCATGCCAGAAGCCGATAACCCCGAAGCGTGGAAGCAGTTGGCGGTTACGATCCAAGGTCTCACCCCGGACTTTGAAAGAGACCTCGCCTATTTCCACTCCCACATTCCAAACTCAGAACGTCATCCAGTCACTTACGCAGTCGTCACCGCATACGCGCAGCGGATTGAATTGGCCTTAGATCACGCCAGACGCGGAGTGGAAGGATTGCAGGATCAGGCCAAAAACAACCCGAATCTCCTGCCTGAAATTGAGGCAATCATGCGCTGGATAAAGGTCAGAAAACCCAACACTCTGCGCACTGGCCTGAGTCAAGAAGATGAGGATTCAATCGGTGATTGGCTGGTAAAGTTCGTCGAACCGTCCTATTCCAAAGCGCGGCAGTTCATCGCGGTCCTCAGAAAGTCCATGAACCTCAAGGGTGCGCCAAATAAGCGACCGGAAACGCTCATGATGCTCGATGCCAGGATAGCGAACGGCTGGTCCTATGCGAAGATCGCTTCAGAGATGTGCGACTGCGGCGCAAAAAAACACAATGAATACTGCCGCGAACGGATTCGGAAACGGATCAAAGAACTAGAGGCTTTCCTGAAGGCGTTGGGCATCCCTTACCGCCAATCTCACCCCGGAGAAAAGTAGACCAATCTTCATTCTCCGCCCCCGGAATCTAGTCGGTATCGCGCTTTTCTCCGCCCCGGATTTTAACCCCGCACTGTCTGTTCTCCGCTAGGACTTTAGTCGGTTGCCTCTCATCTTCCGTCCCGGAATTTAGTAGCCTCGCCACCTTTCTCCGCCCGGATTTGATTCCGCAAGTCACACACTCCGCCCGGAGCTTCCGACTGCTCCAATCTTTCTCCACTTCCACCCGCGCCGGTGTCGGGGCATGATTCACCCATGCTGGACAGAACGGCAAAGAGGAAAGGGGAAAGAATGAGAGGAACGATTCGCGGGCCACCGCTGCCCAGAGATGGAAGCGGGGAGCTTATGAGGCTCCCCGTCCTTTGGCAAGCGGTAGTGGCGAAACCGGAAGACGCTGCTGATTTGGGATCGGCTGGAGCGCATCTAGTTAAGGCATACGCTCCGTGCGGGTTCGATTCCCGCCTACCGCATCATTGTGAGCCTAGTTTCCCGCAGGGTGGATAACCTGTCAAGGCTGGCCGGTTAGATCAGCGATATAATGAGCGCAAATTGAAAAAGCCCCGATTCGCGGTCGGGGCAATTCCGGTCTGCGGACACACCCAGATCATAACATGGAGTGTGCCCATGTCTGCCGAAAATAGCGCCATCATTCCAGTGGAATTTGAGTCCGAAACTGAACCTCTTCGTAAAGGGTTTGGATCAGACGAGTATCGTCAGTGGCAGCGTCGAGAGCTTGACGAAATTGGGCGACGTGTTTCTGAGCTTCTGCGTCAAATTCGCCCCGAGTTACTTCACCTAAGACAGCTTGATCTAAACGATGAATCTCGCTCTCAGTCCGGCCATCCCTCGCCGCTGCCAGCCAAGCTTTGACGTATAACTGAAGGCTTCGGACGGTCTTGGCAATCTCTTCTGCCATGTCCGCGTTAGTCATATTTGCGCCTCTCCCTTGCACGATTTTATACTTGACGCAACCATTGCGCTAAGTATAAAATTAAGAGCATGAAGAAAGACCGGCACAATCTGACTAAATCCACAGTCATTGAGCACATTCCAACGGCGTGCTCCGATGAGTTTACCGCCGTCGAACTGTTCGAGCGCTTGCGTTGGGGCGATAATCCCTGCTGCGTCAAGTGCGGCTCCGTCGATGTCTACAAGATGAAGGATGCCCAGACCGGCGAGCGCAATGAGCGGTTCCTGTGGCGCTGCCGTGACTGCAAAGAGCAGTACACGGTGAGAATCGGCACGGTGTACGAGGAAAGCCGGATTCCCCTTCGCCATTGGGCTTATGCGTTCTGGCGCGCGGCTACATCGAAGAAAGGTGTATCGGCGCTGGAGATTCAGCGCCAATGCCAGATCAGCTACAAGTCGGCGCTATTCCTGATGAACCGCATCCGTTTCGCGATGGCTCCCGATCCTTACGACACAAAGCTCTCCGGCATCGTTGAATGCGACGAAACATACATCGGGCCGCGCAAGCCGCGCTATATCAGGTACGGCAAGCGCGGTCCTCGCAAGGATATTCCCAAATCTCCGGTATTCGTTGCCGTTGAACGTCAGGGGCGGATTCGTCGGCGCATTGTGCCG
>JASHOY010000040.1 GCA_030038435.1 Acidobacteriaceae bacterium
TCATCCGCGGATCTATGAACGGCTGCGTTGCTTCGGTCTGACCCTCTTCACCATCGGCGTGGCCTCGCACAATGTCGCGAATCCGCCTGTTGCAGTCGCGGCCATCATCGTCGCAATTCTTTTGGTCGTCCGGCTCAGGATCGAGTTGGAGATCGGTCGGGACGAAGAAGAGATGAGTCTCGAACGCAAACTGAGGCATATCGATCTGATTAACGCGCTGGCCATCGGCCCGGCGGTTCTTGGAGCGCTGGCGCTGCTGCGCCGGTTCTCGGATTTCGGAACGTTCATCGAAGGCTGAATTGAGGCATTCGGATAGGGAGAGGAAATGCATTTCACCCTGAAGGGTTTGATCGAGCTGCTCGCGCAGGAGTGGTACGTTCTGTGCGCCTACTTCGCAATTTTCGTTCTGCTGGAAGTCCGCAGGAATGGCGAGGAGATCGCAATGCATCGTGTGGTCCGTGATGCGCTATGGGCCGCGTCCTTCGTGGTACTCCTGCACGCCGCGATGGTGTCGGAGGTCTTGATACGCCGGACGGGGTTTGATTTCAGAATCTTGGACTACGTGATGGTTATGTGCCTCACCGGGACCACAATCTACCTGCTCGGCGAACTGTTCGAGGAGGTCCCGAAGCCGGTAAACGCGGAGAAACAGTCATGACGACCGATTGGACGCCGCTGGAACAGGTGCTGGGGCCGAAACTGTGCCAGCACTTCATGTTCATGGGCCGATCCGACGAACTCTACCTGTACAAGCACATCGATACGCGCCGATACCTGAACCTCGACGCTGAAGGAAGGTGCTTTCGCTACACGGGGAATAGCTACGAGCTTGAGGAATTGCGAAGGGCTATCGCGCACGTTTTCAGTTAAGAACTCGGTGTTCGCGCCGGATCGACGAAGGCGCGGGAAAAGGAGAAGCAGATTATGAGCAAGACAGTGAACAAGGTTCTGCTGCTGGGCAATGTCGGTAAGGACCCGGAAATCGCGTCAACAAACGGTGGAACGCTGGTTGCCAAGCTTTCGCTGGCAACCTCTGAGCGCTTCAAGGACAAGCAGGGCGAGTGGCAGGAGCGCACCGAGTGGCACAACCTGGTCGCCTACGCGCGGGGCGCCGAGATCCTGCGTGATTACGTGCACAAAGGGTCGAAACTGTTTGTCGAGGGTCGGCTCACAACCCGGTCTTGGGACGACAAGGAGTGCGGCAAGAAGATCCACCGCACCGAGATCGTGGTTGGAGACATCAGCCTGCTTTCAAGTTCCGACGGTGCACGCGCAACCGGAAACAGAACTGCGGATTCGAGTTCTCATACTTGTCAGACAGACGAGTCAGGAGCCGACTTTGAGGGCTTGGGCATTCAAGACTCCGAGATTCCATTCTGATTCGGGGATTTGGGGGGCGCGCTCACTCTCGCTTCGGTGAGCGCAGACCGTACGGCTCACGGAAACATGAGCATGGCCTCCTCACATGAAGGAGGGCTTATCGCCGTCTGTCCCCGGCTTATTGACGCCGAGGTTGCCGTGCGAAAAGCGCCTGGCGTCATGGATGCATTCGACAACCAGCGCGGCGACACTCTTGCGCGATACCTCGGTTCCTTTGAAGAGCTCATTTCTCCCAGTTGTCTCATAGCTGACCTCATCCTTGTCAGTCAGCCAGGCGGGACGCAGGATCGTGTAGTCGAGGCCGGAGGCTTCGATCATATCCGCGGCACGGCGAAATGGCGGCAAGTAAGGACCGATATTGCGCCGGTTCCACGCGCCGAACTTTCCGGGGACCTCGTCGTATATCCCAAGTGAAGCAATGAAGATGAGACGCTGCACGCCTGCGTGCTTCATGGAGTCCACGATGCCTTCGATCTGCCGGTCCAGATCGTCTCCGGTCAAATTGGCATAAACAACGTCCTGCCCTTGAACCGCAGAATCAAGTAGCTGGCGGTCGAGCACATCACCTTCGACCACCTTTGCGTTTGTGGGGGCGTTTCCATGTAGCTTTCGTGGGTGTCGCAGATAGAGGGTGAGCTGTAAATCCTCGCTGCCTGCCAGCATCTCAACCACCCAACGGGCAATCTGCCCGCCCGCACCAAGCACCAGCAATTTCTTCATTTGATTGCCTCGCAATGCAAAATCATTGGGCGTCCATCGGTTCGACGAACGCCCATAAGGTGTTGCCATGCGCTCAATTCGATGCGAGAGCCGGCTCTCGCGTTTCGACAACGGATGCCGATGAGGCTTCCACCGAGCCCAGATACTTTTTATAGAAAGGAATCAGTTTCGCGAGTGCCTGCGATACAGGCTCCGGCTTGTCGTACAGGTCATAGTGCGAATAGCCTTCGGCAACAAGAATCTGCTTGTCCTTCGATGCGGCGCGTCCGTAGATCTCCCAACCATCCCGATATGCGCCGAACCCTCCCGGCTTGTCGCCCACCACCACTACCAGCAGTTGCGTCAACAGCACCTCGGCATGGAGAAACGCATCCCAGCCCATGGCAGCGCTGTTGAAGGAGAACAAACCACTGGTGGCTCCATGAGGCTGCTGACCGCGCGGCGTCTTGTAGTAGTCGGTGGCTTCGAGCACGTCGATGTCGGTGATGCCGTTCTTTCTGCCCTGCTCAACCGACGGAGGAAGATAGTTGATCACGTTTCGCTCCGCACCTCTGGCCTCTGCAGTGCGTTGCACTCCCATCATCTCCATCGCTTCCACGGGTTTGAATTGACTGAAGCCTTCGC
>JASHOY010000337.1 GCA_030038435.1 Acidobacteriaceae bacterium
TGCGGAAGGCCATGCCAAAAACAGGGTTCCAAAGAGCATGGCTGCAGAGATCAGGCGACAACTTGAACGCATGAATTCACCAGTTTTGTGATTGGCCCATATCCGTAACGCACACAGGATATGGCGCATCGAGGAGAATCGCATAAAAAGTAACTCGATACACTGAAGGCTTTCTTCCTTAAACCCGCCCCCGGGAAAAATGACTTGCAGGCTGGCACGGTTCTCTGTAGTTAGACGAAGACGGTTGCGCATTGGATGAAGAGGGATGGAGGAAGGGTTTTCAGGACCATAAATGTTTGAAGAATGCGGATCGTGGGGGCCATGAGGCCCGGCGGATAGGGGGTAGCCTGGCTCTTATGCCGCGAAATCGATGTAGCCGTGTTGGGGATCGGTCGCGGCGAGTTTTACGGTCAGGCGGTCGCCGACGTCGAGCCCTTTGCCACCGTGAACCAGCTTGCCCTCAACGTGGGGGTCGAAGGTGCGTACAAATGTCCCGTAGCTGTTCACGCCGGTGACGATGGCGCGGTAGCTCTGCCCGATATGCGGCCGCAGGACCACGGCGGCGATGCGCTTCTGCATCTCGCGTTCGACCTTGCGCGCCGCGTCTTCCATCTGCGTGCAGCGGGAGGCGATGGCGCTAAGCTGCTCGTCGGAATAGGGATGCGGCGCGGCCGCAAACCAAGCCTTAAGAATGCGCTGGGTGACCATGTCGGGGAAGCGGCGGTTGGGCGCGGTGGAGTGGGTGTAGTCCTGGACGGCGAGACCGAAATGGCCGGGCGAATCCTCTTGGGGCTTGACCAGCACATATTCACCTGGGCCCATGAGTTTGACGATGGCCAGGGAAAGATCGGGAAAGCGATCGGGGTCTTTGGCTTTTTGGGCGAGGAGGAAATCATTGAGTGCTTTGGAATCGGGCTGGGCGGGCAAGGTCGCACCCAGGCCGGCGGCCACTTCGACAATACGATCCCAGCGTTTGGGCGTGCGCACCACGCGGCGAAGCGAGGCCACGCCGGCATCCTGAAGGGTGCGAGCGATGACGCCGTTGGCTGCGACCATGAACTCTTCGATGAGCGAGGTGGCGCGGTTCTTTTCGAGATGGGCCAGGTCGATGGCTTGGTCGTGGAGCATTACCGGCCGCGTTTCTACGGTCTCGAGATCGAGCGCGCCGTGCTGAAAGCGGCTGCCGGCCATGCGCTGCGCCGCTTCGTCCTGCAGCTTGAGCTGGGCGGCAAGTTCGGCGCTGGCGGCAACTTTATCCGGCGGCGCTGATTTGCCTTCGAGCCAGGCGCCGACGCTGTGATAGGCCAGTTGCGCGCCGTTGCGCACCAGCGCGCGGCAGGCTTTGCCTTCCGAGGCCGCGCCATCGGCGTCGACGCAGAATTCGGTCACGACGGCGACCCGGTCCTCATTTTCATTGAGCGAAGTGATGCCCTCGGAGAGCGCGGTGGGGAGCATGGGAAAGACTTTTACGCCCGTATACACAGAAGTGGTTTCGCTGCGGGCATGACTGTCGATAACAGTGCCGGGCTGGACGCGCGCGTCGACGTCAGCGATACCGACGAGCACACGAATGCGGCCGTCAGGCAAGCGCTCTGCCCACTCGACCTGGTCGAGGTCTTTCGACGTGTCGTTGTCAATGGAGGACCAGAGCAGGTGGCGCAGGTCTTTGGCTTGGGGAGCTTCCGGCAGGCTGGCGTGGGCTTCGATTGCCGCAACTTCGGCGTCTGCTCCCGGGGGAAAATCCGGTTGGAAGCCGTGTTCGATCATGGACGCGTGCGCCGCAGCCGTGAGATTGAAGTGGAATGAATGATTGGAATGCATGAAGGCCCATCTACCCTTTCGCCAAAGAGAAAGACTAACACCCCGGTTCAGCTTCCATGGGCGTTGGCAGCAGACAGAAGCGCCCCGCCGTTAACGAAACCGGCGGGGCGCAACCCTCCGAGTTGATCTTTATTGAATGCCGAGGTAAGAGAGCACCTTGGGTTTGGGTTCATCCACGGCCAGCAGGTTGTGGCAGACCGAGCAGTCCTGGGGAATGGACGTGCCGTCTTTGGCAGTGTGGCTGCCGTCGTGGCAGCGGAAGCAGCCGGGGTAATCCATGTGGCCGATGTTGTTGGGATGGGTTCCCCAGGTGACTTTCATGAAGGGGAAGACGTTCTGGGAATAGAGCAGGGCCAGGGTGTCGCCGGCCTGCTTGACCATAGCGGCCTTGCCGGCCAGCACTTCGGGGCTGGTGTTGCGGTAGAACTTGGTCAGCTCCGCGGGGATTTCCGCACGGGCCTGAGCCTGGCTGGAGTAGGTGGCGTTGAGCAATTGCACGCCCTCTTTATGCACCCAGGGCAGGCTGGGGCTGATGACGCCGTCGGCCATGGCGCGGTCGATAGCCTGCTCGGCGGTGACGAACTGGTGGGCGGCGCGGTTGTGGCAGTCGATGCAGTCCATGGTGCGCAGCTCGCCTTTGGGCATGGGACTGCCGGCCGGCAATGTGCTGTACACGGTTTCCGAGCCGTCGGGATTGCGGCGCTCGACCCAGGGGATATTGGAGAGCGAGGAGTCAGTGGCGATGTATTCGATGTGGCCGAGGTGAACGCCGTGAATGCCGGTGCGGTGCGAGAAGGAATCTTCGCCTCCAAGGTGGAGGATGAGCACGGTCTGGGTTTCACTGTTCTGCTCGTCGCTGGCGAAGGTGGAGAGCACCAGCAGTTTGTCGCCGTCGAAACGCGTAGGCGTATGGCAGCTTTCGCAGATGATCCGCGCCGGGCGCAGGTTGGTGACCGGCGAGGGAATGGGAGTGGGATAGTTGGGAATGAACCTGGGCGCCAGATGCGCAAAGGGATGGAAAGAGACTTCGAATACCTGCTTGGTGCCGTTGACCTTGGCGGCGAAATAGGACTCGAGGCCGGGGCCGATGTGGCATTCGGTGCAGGGCACATGGGAGTGGGGGCCGATCTGATATGCCGTGTACTCAGGCAGCATGACATGGCATGACTTGCCGCAGAATTGCGGGGAATCCATATAAGTGGCGCCGCGATAACTGGCGATGGAGACCACCAGCAGATTGACGATGGTGGCGACGAGGACGATGTCGATGCCGTGCCGGAAGACGCGATCGTTAAGGTCGATGCGCGGAAACTCGGCGGGAATCTGGCCGGCCATCTGCAATTTTTTTCGCCGCGCAAAGAGGCCGATGGGAATGAGGATCAGGCCGGTGATGAAAAGCGCCGGCAGGATGAGAAAGAAGATAATCCCGAGATATGGATTGGAGTATCCCTTGCCGAGCAGGTCAACCATCCAGTAGGCGATGACGGTGATGCCGGATGCGGTGGTAACGGCGCCGCCGGCCAGACTGACAGGGTTATTGCCGAAGTACAGCGCCGGCCGCACCCAGTTTTCGCGGAATTTTTGCAGAAGTGACACTTCGACCCCCACGTCCAGACATAGCTGGCCCGCCGAAAACGGCGGGCCATGATGTGATTTGCCGGATTTAGAGACGGTCCGATAGATGGCTTCGGGCTGGAAGATGCATCCTTAAGGAGCAAAGGCCCCTCAATCCCCGCCCTTTTGCGGCAGTCAGGTCCGAAACACTGACGTACCAGTCGTACCCTTTCACAGCCATTTGTCGGACTAGTCTCAGCTTGCGAGTCCGGGTTAGGCTCCAGTTACTTCTTGCCTAGTTCGCGGAAATAGGCCACGACTTCCTTGACCTGCGCATCGCTCAGTCCGGCCACGGGCTTCATCTTGCCCTTGCCGTTCTTAACTGCGGCGGCCATTTGAGCCTCGGAAAGGCTCTTAATGGAAGGATCGGAGGCCGGCTTGACGCCCAGGATCTTGGCGATGCCCGGGTTGGGAACGCCGGTAGCGCCGTGGCAACTTTGGCAGTGCGCCTTGTAAACCGCTTCGCCTGACTGTGCGAAGCACATAGCGCCAGCCACTGCAAACGCGGCGGCCAGCACCACCTTGGAACGGATCGATTTCATCATTGCAAATCCCCTTGTGTTCCCCCAGCCGACATGCCGGGCGAATTTTCTCTTGCATGTCTGCCAGCCGAAACTTGCTTACTGGCCTATCGACGTTTTCCAGGAAGACTGTTTCCAGCCGTCCCGGTCACAGTTGGCTTTTAAACTCCCTTTGTGCTGGGAAGTTTGCCGTGCGCTACTACATCCACCCGCCACTTACGGGCATTCCTTACTTGGCTAACGAACGGAAGTACTGGACGGAACTCTTGATTTCGGCATCGCTGATCTTGCCCTTGAACGGCTGCATCTTGCCCATTCCGTTGGCCGTGGCTTTAATCATTTCCGCCTCGCTGGTGGTCTTCACTGCCGCGGCCGTGATCGGCTTTACGCCCATAATTTTGGCGATGCCCGGATTAGGTACGCCGGCCGCACCGTGACAGCTTTGACACTTGGCTTTATAAACTGCTTCGCCGCTTTGCGCGAAGCTCAATGCACCGGAGAGCGAAAAGGCGATTGCCAGCGCGAAGAGGAAACGAATCGACTTGCTCATTACGTCCCTGTCCATTTTTCTGGATTGCTAAGGCAAGTTTACGCGGCCGAAACAGACTGGCGTGCATAAATTTTGCGAATTTCTCGCCGCAATCCCGTTTTGTTTTTCGCCGAGCCAGGCAAAGATCCGGCCGGGCTTTTCAAATTAGGTGAACCGGTATCTTCAGGATTCCGGTTCGCCAGAGCTAACTTCAACTTCAAGCGCTTCAGTTAGAACTCGTAGTGCACCGCAAGAGTCACGATGTTGGCGTGATAGTTCCGCGGTGCGGTTTCACCGGCAGGCGAGATGGTCAAACCGGTCTGGTTAGGCAGAGAAGAACAGGCCACGGGAGTTACAGGAGCCGTGGGTGTGGGGTTAGTGGTGCTGCACAACGGGGCGCCGGAAGGACCGCCTTCGCCGTAGCCATAGAGGTTGTATTCAGCCTTCCAGATCAATCCCGGGTGCATGGTATAGGCGAGATTGACGAAGGGTGACTGATACGTGGACACCAGGGAGCCGGCGACGTCGCGCGGATCGTTGTAAAAACGGGTTCCGCTGACCGAGTTGATGTTGTAGCCGATGTTCGATTTCACGGTCTTGACCGGAGAGAGGCTCAAGGCCACCGAACCGGAATTGGTGGGAGCGTGCATGAAGTCGAGAGCGGGTCCGAAATCGTATCCAGACCGACCCGCCGAAGTAGCCGGGCAGGCTGTACCGCTGGGAGTGGAGGCAGCGACAGGCACAGTAGTGGAAGCACCGCCAAGGTAGCAGATGTTATCCGCCATATAGGCATCGCTGTAGGCGTAGTTGAAGTCAATTCCGTAGTGATCGTTGGGGAAGAGTTCGGCGCCTACGCTGAGATCCCGGTTGTAATCGACATGAGCGAGGGGGCCGGCGTAGGCAACGGCGGCTGCAGTGTCGCCGGCCGCACCCATGTTGTTGGTGTTGTCGTGATGCTCGACGTCGTTGTAAGCGCCCGAGATGGTGGCCCACGCCTTGGGCCTGAACATGGTGTGTATCCGGTATTCCCGGGTCTGCCGCGGGGTCATCGGGGTGAAGGCGTTGTCGTTATAGAGCATGCCGATGCTGCCATTGATGTTCCATTTTTCGGTGGGGCGCAGGGCGGCGGTGAAGATGCCGCCGTTCTCGTTGATGGTGACGCTTCCGCAGGTGCCGACGACGCTGCCGGTGGGACATGAGCCGGGAGTGCCGGTATGAACCGGGCCCTCGGCGATGAAATGACTGCCATAGCGATAGGTGAGAGAAAATGTGGTGCGCGCGGTGGCGTCCCAACTGACGGTGACGTCATTGGTGATTCTTCTCTGGCCGAAGAAGTCGGCGGAAGGGGCACCGACCGCGGCAGTGCCTTCAAACAGGCTTGTGCTTGCTGTAGTAAGCGGTCCGGAGTAGGTAATGGTCTCATTGTTCGCCGTCGAGGATGTTGATGCCGTGGTTGCGCTGGTCATGGTTGCCGTTCCCGGCTGCTGAACGTTGGCGAATGTGAACTGATCTTCAAGATCGACGGACTTCGACACCTGATAGAGGATGCCGTAGTCGGCGGCGAGCACTTCCCGCTTGGCGCTGGCGTAGCCGGTATAGGTATATTCGCGAACGGTCTTCGCCAGGCCCTGGAAATTCTCGTAATAATCGGGCAGGTTCATGTTGGCGTTGGTGTAGCGGACGTTGCCGTTCATGGACAGGTTCTTGATGCTCGCGCTCTGTAAGCGGAAGATCTCGGTGGGATAGAGGATGCGGGTGGGCTGCGAGCGCTGATAGCTGGTGGCCACGGCGCAAGCGGCATTGATGATGGGCAGGCTGCCCGGCCCCTGCGGCGCCGACAGAAGCGGCGCAGAACCCATACTGTTGGAGTTGCACGAGCTGCTGGTGTAGGGCGTGAGGCTGTCCATGTTGATCAGGAATGCCGCCCTGGTGCCGTCCGCCTCCTGCACGATCATGGTTATGGGGCTGAGGGTAAAGAACGAATTGGACTTGAAGTGATCGACCTGCTCTTCAAAGGTCAGCTTGGTGTTCTGGACCGGCTTCCAGTCGATTCCGCCGAAGAAGTCATCGGTGCTGAGGCGCTGGGTTTCGTTGAGGATGAAGTTGTAAGAGCCGGCAAACTGATAGCCGCTTGGGCTGAGGCTGGGCCCTTCAAATATATCTCCGGCATAGCCGACGCGAAAGGTCACCTTCGACAAGGGAAGGAGGGTGAGGTCGGTGTTGGTCATGCGCCGGACGGTGTTGTAGAAGAAGGGTGTCACTCTCTGCTGCGGCCATGCCAGGGTGCCGGTGGGCGCAGCGGTGGGTCCAATGTTTATGGTCTGGCCGCTGGGAATGTTGGCGTTGCCCAGCAGGTCATAATCAAAAAACTGGCGGTCGCGGCGGAACATGCCGTTGAATTCGTAAATCTTGCCCTTGGAAAAGTTCATGGTGGCGAAGTTATTGGGATCGCCGCCCCATCCATTGCTGATGACGGAAAGGTTATCGAACAGGGGATGCTTGTTGTCAGGCAGGGCGCGCATTTCGAAGGTCTCGCCGAGGATGCGCGGGCCGGACTGCATGTTCACCATGGTGTTGTACATCGATCCCGCGCCGGAGAGGCCGAGCATGTGGCCTCCGGCATCGACGCTCTCGTGGACCGAGTACCCGTTGGGAACGGGTGGTGCAGGTGCAGGCGTCTGCGTGGCGGCATCGGGCGCCTGGGCATGGAGCGCCATCGAAAGTATGACAATTCCCGCGCCGGCAGCCATGCGCCGAGCCCATGCAGGAAGAAGCTGCTGACCGGATAGAAGTGAACACCGAACTTTCTTCATATGAAGCCTCACTCAAAAAACCTTGCCCACATCCAAGCCTTTAAGGCGTGCGCCAAGCTGGCGGAGGATCCGGGCCGCGCTGACCGATGTGGCGGGAGAGCGCGGCGCAGTCCCATCCTCCCTATCGCAGGAACGCCGCATTGATGTTCGAACCGTGAATAAAGGTATGGCAGTCGGTGCAGGGAGCCAGCTCATCCGAACCCGCGCCCATGCCGTGAATGGTGGCGTTGGCCACGCGGCTGTGGCACTGGTTGCACAGGGTATTAACGCTGGGCATGTTGAGCATGCGCGCGTTCTGCGAGCCGTGCGGCGAGTGGCAACCCAGGCAGCCCTCGGCCTTGACCGCGGCGTGCTCGTACACATAAGGCCCGCGGGTATCGGCGTGGCATTTGGTGCAGATCCGGTTCTGGTCGGCGGTCGCCCTTAGGTTGTTGGTCTGGAAGGTGCCGTGAGCGTCGTGGCAGTCACTGCATTTGACCACGCCTTCATTGACCGGGTGATGGAAGGGCATGTTGAGGGCCGCTTTCACGTCGCCGTGGCATTGATAGCAGAGTTGGGGCTGCGAGGCCTTGAGCAGGTTCTCGGGGGTTGCGCTCTTATGGATGTCGTGACAACTGACGCAACTTACGCCGGCCTTGGCATGGGGGGAACGCTGGAAGTCAGGATGGGCGCCGGCGTGGCAATCCAGGCACTTGGAGTCGACGGCCTGGGTGGACGCTGCGGCAAAATTGAACATCTTGGTGGTGCCGCCGCTCTCGGCATGCGCCTTGCCCGGGCCATGACAGTTCTCGCAGGTGATTCCCTTATCCCCGTGCATGAGCGTCATCCTGGTGTGGGGATTGTTGGCAAAGCCATTCACCACTTCCTGATGGCAGGCGGCGCAGACGTCGGCGCCGATGTAGTCCGAGGGAGCGGGGGCGGCAGCGTTGGCCTGGGCCGGTGCTGCATTCTGTGACTTTTTGGTTGCGGCCGAAGCCGTGGCACAGACCAGGGTCACGCCCAGCAGCATCATCAGGAAAGCTCGCAGTCCCCGCCTGCTGGCTAGGTCTGCACCAATTGACAATCGCGTTACCGGCATATCTTTATGCATGAAAAAACCGCCTTCAAAAGCTCGCGCCGCATTTCCCGTCCATCACGGAATCAACCGCCATTGGTGAATTTCGGTTGATCTCTCCCGGTGAGCCAGAACCGCTTTGCTGGCAATGAACCGTTTGAGGAGGGTGCGCCGTGTGCGGAACATCACTACCTGCCCAGAAGATTACGTAGTTGTCATTCCGGGAGCGGTGATGCTCATCACAGGGGTGGGAAAAGCAGGCATTCTGTGGCAAATTCCAGCAGATACAACCACTTAAGCGGATCGAAGCAAGACGCCGGCGGGGCATTCGTCACAGCAGGACGAGGCTGGTAACGAGTGTGTGGCCCATCACATCCAACTTGTGGAGAAATGGTGCAAGCTCTATTCAAACCAAGGGCCATTGCATCAATGAAGCGCCGTGCAGACGTTAGCGGTGGCCCTATGGGCGCACCAGGGAGCCCCAGCGCCGCAAGACGATGAAAGAGATGCGCGGTGGTGGGCAGGCAGGACCATGGTGGAAGAGCAGATACCGGCGGAAGGCCAGATGCGGCAGAAGAATACTGCGCGTCCGGTTCCGGCGGGTTGTGCGAATTGCTCGAATCGCCGCCCGGGCTGGTTTTGCTCGCTGGGAAGCGCGGTTTTAGCCGATCTGGAACTGGCCACCAGCACGATTTCTTTGCCGGCGCAGGCTTCGCTCTTTACGCAGGGTGAAGACGCCCGGTGCCTCTATCTGATTTGCAGCGGCTATCTCAAGCTGATCGCCGGACGCTCGGGCGAGAGGGAAATGATTGTGCGCGTAGCGGGTCCGGGCTCGATGCTCGGGCTCTATGCCGTGCTTTCCCATGGCGTCCACGAGGTCTCCGCCGAATCACTCACCGCGGCACAGCTTCGACCGGTCGAGCGCGATCGCTTCCTCAACTTCCTGCGCATCCATAAGGAAGCCCAATTGCGAGCCGTGCAGTGCATCTGCCAGGAGTACCGCTTTGCGTTGCAGGACGCATGCCGGATTGCCCTGTCGGAGACGGTCGCGGCACGCCTGGGCCGGCTGCTGCTCGAGTTGGGGCACCAGATCGGCGAGCAGCTCGAAGGCCTCTCCTTCCGGTTCCCTCTGCTGCTTACGCACGAAGAAATGGCGTCGATGACCTGCACCACCCGCGAAACTGTGACCCGCACCCTTGGTCAATTCCGCAAGGACGGCTGGATAACGATAGAAGACGGCATGGTTACGGTCCACCAGCCGGATCGTTTGCAGTCGCTGCTCTGAGCTTCTCTTGATCCTTTCCTTCTTCCGGCTCAGTTCCGCTTTCTTCCGGCTTTGCTCCGAGTCCAAACGAGAGGTTTTCCTGATGGCCTATCCTATTAGTCAGGAGTACTTCTAAAGCCAATGAGCCGTTTTCTCGCTGCCCTTTCTGCTGTCCTGCTGGTCTGCCCCATTGCCAATGCCCAGGGCACCGCCTCGACCACGCCTTCAACCGCGTCCACAGTAACTTCCACCGATAGCCCGGAAGTGCACGAGTTCCAGACCATTGAGGACAAATGGTCCCAGGCCGAAAACCATCACGATCAGTATGGCCTCGATCTCATTCTTTCTCCGCTGCTGCTGAATGTTTCCGAGAGCGGCGATATTACCACGCACGACCAGCAGGTAGTGCAGGCCATTACCAACGACGACAAGATGTACTTTCTCAGCCAGAAGGTGATCACGGTGCGCATGCTGGGCGATATCGCGGTGGTGAATGGCACTTACCTGCTGCGCCACCACGAGGAGGAAAAGCTGGTGACGGACAAGGGCGTTTTTACGCATGTTTACCAGCGCCAGCCCAGCGGGTGGATGTGCGTGAACGCGCAGCGGACGCTGGTAAGCGAGAATTCGGAGACGAGGAAAAGCCGGGATAAAGACAGAAACAAAAAATCGTCGGCGTCGGACCTGTCGTTCCATATCCCGTTTTTCTCCAAGAGCAATAAGGATTCGCAGTAGCGGGGAAAGCTGGCCTATACTCCCAGTAGACTACCCGCAATAAGGAGTTTTGCATGCCTGCCTATGAGTATCAGTGTCAGTCCTGCGCGGCCCGTTTTGAGCGCCGGCAGAAGATGTCGGACCCGGAAGTGGAGTCGTGTCCCGATTGCGGCGGCCAGGTGAAGCGGCTGATCAGCGCCGGCGCGGGCGTCATCTCCAAAGGCGCGGGGAACCACTCTGCTGCGCCATCCTGTGAGATGGGCGGCGCCTGCTGCGCTCCCGAAGGCGGCTGCGGCGAGATGTGCGGTTGCGACAATTGAGCGTTTATACCGGGGCCGGGCTGAGGAGGCAAGCAGGTCGGCGGCAGCTTCAATTACGCTGGCCGAGCACGTGATCCTCGAAGCCCAGGATGTACCAGAGGCCGCGCCCGGAAAATCTGCCGGTGACGGCGCGCGTAAACAGCCGCCTGGCCAGTTTCAGGCAATCTGAAACCGAAGTAAGAAAGCCTTCCCGCGAGCGGCCGGCGTGGACGATGCGGACTCCATTTGCCAGCAATATATTGGCGATCTGGCGGAGGTCGGGCACATAAACATGGGTAGGATCGTCGCAGAAATTCAGGGTCTCGTCTACGGAATGGGGCAGCGACAGGCTGCGCAGGGAAGGGAACGCGATCCAGATGTAACCGCCAAGTTTGAGTTTGGCGCACAGGGCAGCCAGAATCGGCGCGGGATTGGGCATGTGCTCCACCACGTGGTTGAGGATGAGCAGATCGTAGCTGGCATCGGGAATGGCATCGTAACCGGAGCCGTCGGCGCCGATGGCAAAGAACTCGTTCATGGCCGCATCGTCGGCATCGCCGAGGTTATAGCGCTGAATGTCGGCGCCGGAGTAATGGCAGCCGGGAAACCAGCGTTTGGTGAGCGAGGGCGAGCCGTTGCCGCAACCGATGTCGAGAATGCGCGGGTTGGGCATGGTCAGCCGGCGCCGGAGGTAGCGGAATTTCATGGGGCAGTGGGGCATGGCGACTCTCGCGTGATACCAGGGCCATCGATGATCAGTTGACAATCAGGTCTCAGCTCAAAAAGTCAGAACCTGAATCAGGCTTAGTCTAAAAGAAACGGTAGGGCACGCGGCTGGAAGCGATTGCAGGATGCTCGAAGCTTGCCGACCGACGCGCACTCGAAAATATAATGCGCCTCATACCGGCAAGTGATGTGAAACTGGAAGAGGCATTGAGGCAGAGAGGAGAGAAATGCATTTGCATTCGGCGCATTTCGAGATTTGCCCGGCGCGGCGGGCTTTCTTATTAGTGGAATTATGAACCGCAATCTTTGGATTGAGTATCTGGCCGGCGCGGCGATTTATACATTGATTGTGTTCGCGGGACAATTTTCGAATGGCCGCATCCAGATCGGCCCACGAGTTTTTTCGGCGCGAAACACGCGGCCGCGTTTGATGATCGTCGGGGTGCATGTTGTGTTTCTTGCCGTGTTTCTGGGGTGCATGTGGATGGTATCCAGCCATCTTGCACAATTGCCGGTCTGGATAAAGGCCAAAGATCTGATGAGCCCGGCGCGGCATGGCGGTGTGAACGTATCGCTGCTTGAATTGCTGCTCGCGGTTGTGGCTGTCATTTTGCGAACTGTCGAGCTTCCCTGCGTGTACGCTGAATCTAAGACGTCCGGACCGATCGCGTACGAAAATCCCTCCGCGCCCTCTTAGGGCGTTCTCGGTTGAGCTGTTTACAGTCGATAGGGACGTTCGAGCTTTCCCACCTTTGTGCAAAAGACGGACAAAGGATGGAGCACCCAGAGTTTGTCAGCGCTTGCATCGAAGATGGTCCAGGTGGATCCTCAGCGGTGATTGATGAGCGAGGCGATGCAGGCGGCGCCGAAGCCATTATCGATGTTGACTACGCAGACATTCGGCGAGCAGGTGTTCAGCATGCCCAGCAGCGCCGCTATGCTGCCCAGCGAAGCGCCGTAGCCCACGCTGGTGGGCACGGCAATCACCGGCGCATTCACCAGGCCGCCGACCACCGTGGGCAGGGCGCCTTCCATGCCCGCGCAGACGATCAACACGCGCGCCGACTGCAGGGAATCTTTCTGCGCCAAAAGCCGGTGAATTCCGGCTACGCCAACATCGGCAATCAACTCCACGGTGTTGCCCATCAGCCGCGCGGTAATGGCAGCTTCTTCCGCCACCGGCAGATCGCTGGTTCCGGCACAGACCACTCCGACGGTGCCTTTACCGGGAATGGTGGGCGCCTGCTGGAGCGTGATCGCGCGCGCCGATTCGTGAAACTCCGCGCGGGGGTGGGCGCATGCAATGGCCTCGAACATTTCGCGCGATGCGCGCGTGGCGAGCACATTTCCGCCGGCCTGGGCCATGTGTGCGAAGATTGCCGCCACCTGCGCGGTGGTTTTGCCGGCAGCGAAGATCACCTCGGGCATGCCGGTGCGCAAGGAACGATGATGATCGAGCTTGGCGAAGCCCATGTCTTCGAAGGGCAGATCGCGCAGCCGATCGAGGGCCTGGGCAACATCGGTCTGGCCGTCGCGAACTTCCTGGAGCAGGGTCTCAATCTGCAGCCGGTTCATGGGCGCGCCTCCATGGGCGCCGCGAGGACGCCGGCGTAAAGCCGCATCGCTTCCTGCATCACCTGCTTGAGCGGAACCTGGTGCTGCTCGGCAAGCCCGCGGCAGTCCTCATACTCCGGCGAAGCATTGGCGACTTGGCCGGAAGGCCAGCGCGCGACCTTGATCCTTACCGTTCCCCATGGGGTCTGCACTGCGATGAACTCGCGGGCCAAGGCCAGCTTGTTTTCCAGCCGCCAGCGCAGACCGATGGTGGTGGTTTCGCGGAAGAGCAGTTCGCGAAGAGCGGGCACGAGGTCGGGGCGGCAGAGCACCGTCATCTGCACGCCGGTGCGGCCTTTCTTCATCTGCACGGCGTGGCGGTAGACATCCCATGCGCCGGCGGCGAGCAGAAGTTCACTGACGTAGCCCAGCAACTGCGGACTGGAGTCGTCAATGGTGGATTCAATGACGGCGATGGGCTCGGTGGCTGCGGAGCCGGCGACTTCTTCCGCCGCTTCGCCGACGAGGATGCGCAACAGATTCGGGCCGCCGGGCGTGTCGCGTCCACCGGCTCCATAGCCGCGCGAGCTGACGCGCATGGCGGGCAAGGGTCCGTACTGCACATCGAGCATGCGCAATAACGCCGCGCCGGTGGGCGTCACGCGCTCCATGGGCTCGCCGGCAGCGTAAACCGGCGCATCGCCGAGCAAGGCAATGGTTGCCGGCGCGGGCACGGGGAGCGTGCCGTGAGCGCATTGGACCGTGCCGCTGCCCACGTTCAGCGGCGAAGCCAGCCAGCGGTCGACGCCGAGGGCTTCGCAGCCGGCCGCCGAGCAGACGATGTCCGCGATGGTGTCTACCGCACCCACTTCGTGAAAGTGAACGCGCTCGATGGGGATGGAGTGAATCGCGGCCTCAGCCTCGCCCAGCAGTTGAAAGGCGCGGCCGGCGCGTTCTTTCACACGCTGGCCAAGCGGCGCCGCACCAATGATGGCGAGGATCGACGAGAGCGAGCGGTGGGGCGCGTGAGAGTGCGAATGGGTGTGCTGGTGTTGCTCGTGGGCGTGAGCCGCGCTGTGTTCATGATCGTGATCCTGGTGATGGTGCTCATGGTCATGATGGTGATGGTGGCTGTGCGGCTCATGTTGGCGATGGTCATCCTGCGCCGCCGCCGACGGCTCCGGCGTGATCACGTCCACCTTGGCCGCGGTGAGGCCGCCGCGCATCACCTTGCGCATCTCGAGCTTTGCGCCCACGTTCAGCGCCGCCGCAGTCTCTTCGAGAAGGCGGAACGGCACGCCGGCATCGACCAGCGCGCCCAGCAACATATCGCCGCTGATGCCGGAAAAACACTCGATATAG
>JASHOY010000338.1 GCA_030038435.1 Acidobacteriaceae bacterium
CATGTCCATGCGGACCTCGACAGCGATCAATCATGTCAGCTGCCCAGCAGTATCGCGGTTTCAGCGGTCAATGGCAAGGGGGCGCTAAACAATCACAAATTTTTATACTCGGCAAGTGGCACAATTTTCGCGTGGGTTGCCTGGCACGATACTCGCCTATAATGCCGTAACACCTACCCCGGATCGCTATGCTCCGATTCACCCCCATCGCCAATGCCGTCCATGCCGAAAGCTACTACGCCAAGAGCGACGGCGGCTATTACCTGGGCAGCCACGAGCTTGGCTGCCAGTGGCTGGGCAAGAGCGCCGGCTTGCTCGGCCTGTCCGGCCGTCCCGACTACGACCAGTTCAAGCGCCTGATCCACGGACTCGACCCACACAGCGGCGAGCAGCTCACCGCCAAGCTGATTAAGGACCGCATCCCCGGCTGGGATGTGACCGCCAGCGTCCCCAAGGGCGTGACCACGGCGCTGGAGCGCGGCGATGCGCGCGTGCAGAATGTGATTCGCTCGGCGATGACCCAAGCCTTTGACGATTTGGAGCAGGCGGCGACCACGCGCGTGCGCAAGGGCGGTAGATACGAGGATCGCACTACCGGCAACCTGGTGGCCTATGCCGTCGAGCATCCGGAGACGCGGCCGACCAAGGAGGATGGGCGGTCGGATTGGGACCGGCACTGGCACCTGGTCGTGTTCAATCTCACCCGCGATGGCGTCGAGGATCAATGGAAGGCGGTCAAGTTCCGCCCGATCATGGACCTGCGCAAGTATTTCTCGCACCGTTTCGATATGTACCTGTCGCACGGCCTGACCGATCTGGGTTACGAGATCGAGACGACCTTCAAAACCGACGGCAAGGCCGGGCGCAAATATTACTCCTGGGACATCAAGGGCATCCCGCAGACGGTGATTACCAAGTTCAGCCGCCGTTCGCTCGAAGTCGAGAAGGCAGAGAAGGAAGCCATTGCGGCGATGAAGCAACGCGACGCCGACGCGCCGGAGGAGCTGTCGCCGGTGGCCCGCGACAAGCTGGGCGCCACCTCGCGGCTGCACAAGCAGGACGAAACGCTCGAAGAACTGCGCGAATACTGGAATGGCCGCATCACGCCGAAAGAGGCCCAAGCGATCGCCGGCACCATCGAACGGGCGCGGCAGGGGAAGAATGCCAAGCCGGCCAACACCGTAGACAAGGCCGCCGCCTTTGCGATGGAGCACTGGTTCTACCGAAAAAGCGTCTTGCAGCAAAAGTTCAAGGAAGTCACCGGCATGGTCATCACGGCGATGGAGCGCTGCATGGGCGCGGCCTTGCCCGGCGATCTGGAGCGCGAGTTTCAAAAACAAGGTGTCATTTCGGATCGGGAAACGCTGCCGATCTGGAATCCGGACAAGGAAGTCACTTCTACCGCACGGCGTCGCTGGTGGCCACACGGCAGGAAGGATTTTATGTTCCAGTGTCGCGCGTGCGCAAGGAAGTGGCGGTGCTGACCGACAGCAACGCCGCGCTGCGCGAGGCCATTCAGCGGCAGGAGAGCCGCAAATTCGCGCTGGAGCTGATGCACCCGCTTAAGCGCGGGAAAGCGTCGCTGCGGCAACGGCTTGGCAAACATTTTGCTTACGTGCGGCGGCTGGCTGCCTACGCCTGGACGCAGGAGCGTCGGCAGGGCGATCGGCAGAAAGCCCCGATCAGGGAGAAGGACATTGGCTATGCGAGATAATAACGCCGGCGCACCGGCCCACTTAAGAAACTACATCTCGCCGGTGGCGAGGGCAGACTCCAAAGGGCAGGAAGCGGCAAGCGACAGCGAAGAGGGAAGCTGCCCGGCCTTCGGTTTCCTGCGTGGGCTGGAGGCGCGCGCCATCGCAGTGGAGTTTCGCCTGGCCAGCGGCAACAGCGAATGGTTCGCTTACCATTGCCTGGTATCGTGGCGGCACAACCCGTCGGTAGGGCTGCTGCTCAAATTCACGAACGGGGATGTGACCAGCCTGGTGCTGATTTGCGGCAGCAACCTCGATGCGCCGGTGGGCCAGGCGCAGGTCAACCTGACCGACCGGGGCTTGCATCGCCAGCGCATCGTCTATATCCGCGAGATGGACGAAGCCGAGCTGCGGCAGGCGCGGGGAGGGGGGCCGAGCATCGACCGCATCGACATCGCCGAGTTCGAGACGGTGGAAGAGCAACGGGAATGGCTGAAGGCGCGGGCGCCGGCGTTCCTTCGCAAGCAGGGCTGAGCCACGATGCCGTGCGTGATGGCGCCGCTTCACGATGGTTTCAATCAGTTTCAACAGCAGCACGGCGAACTCGATAAAACCCGGGTACGCTTAAGTCCGCCCAGAGCTTCACCAAACGCCGACTAGCACACATCGCAGCGGTTATGCCTAACCGGGCAGCCGGTCGTTCCCTGTCAGGGCGGGTTGGACATTCGATCTGGGAATCGCCCCGGCTTCCGTCTCTGCGTCCACAGTGATGATTTCGGGAGCAGGTGGAATAGCGCTGCGCTCTCCCCTGCGAACTAGCACGATGGCTGCCAGAATCACCGCCGAACCCATGACGACGCCAATGGTCAAGGGCTCCGACGCGACCAGCCAGCCGA
>JASHOY010000339.1 GCA_030038435.1 Acidobacteriaceae bacterium
GCGAGATGCGTCATGCGTTCAAATTCGCTGAATACGACCGCCTTTCGGTCTCCTTCCACCACCAGGTCGGTCATGATCTCACAGAACTCCTGGAGCTTGGGCGAATGATGCGTCTGCTTGTCAAAAAGGAATGTCGAGTTGCATAGCATGCGCATGTTCTGGATGCAGCAAAGAATGCGCTTCTGATCGATCTCGGAGAGCCAGCCCTGCCGCTCCCACTTGTGCATGAGTTGGGCAAGCACATCGCTCTGCTCCCAGTATGGCTCCGCCTGCTGGCTGGTGAGCGGCACGCGGAATACCTTGTCTGTTCGCTCGGGCAGATCCTTCAGCACTTGCTGGCGCGTGCGGCGCAGCAGGATCGGGGAAAGCTGCTCGTGAATACGGTCAAGGCCGCGATAGCCGATCAGCCGCCCCTTTTCGTTAACGACGCGATGCTCGTCGACGAAGCGGAACGCCGGGCCCAGCCTGCGGCCGTCCACGAACTCGACGACCGAAAAGAGCTCCTCCAGCTTGTTTTCAAGCGGCGTGCCAGTGAGCACCAGCGCGTAGCGGCTCTTCAATTGCTTGATGGTGCGCGCTGTTGCCGTGGTCCAGTTGCGGATGCGCTGCGCTTCGTCAAGAATAATCAGGTCCGGATTCAAATCCTGCATGTAGCGGATGTCTTTGATGACCAGCTCGTAACTGGTGAGGTTGAAGAATGCCGGAGCGGCGTACATCATCTTGCGGCGCGGCACAAAACCGTCGATCACCTGGGCAGAGCGACCTGTGAACCGCTCGATTTCCGTCTTCCACTGATACTTGACCGATGCAGGAGCGATCACCAGCACGCGTTCCATACCGCGGCGTTGGTTCAGAAGCTCGGTCATGGCCAGCGCCTGCACAGTCTTGCCCAGGCCCATGTCGTCGGCAAGGACCGCGCGCCCGCGGCAGGCTGCGAATACGGCGCCTTGTGCCTGGTACGGCAAGAGCCTGGTTTTCAAAAGACCTTCCGTGGGGTCCTGACCGCGCTTGAGCTTTGCAAGCAACTTTTTCTCCGCCTCCAGGCCCTCAGCCAGTTCGTTCTCCCGGTCGATGTATTCCAGGGCATCGCTGTAAACGACGGCATCGCCATCGGCGGTCCGCAACGCTTCCAGCACCTCGTCGAAGCGCCGGTAGCCCTCTCGCCGCAACAGGCTGTTGGCATCGAAATGCTCTGCCGCAATTGCACGCAGCGCGGGTGATGGCGACGCCGGCAGGCGCAGTCGCACCTCGACTGTGTTTCCGTATTGGAGCGAGATGGAAGCGCGCGTGCGCTTGTATTTCGCTGTCTCGATCGCCTTCCGGTGACGCTTCCGCAATTGGAGGAGCAGTGACTCCACATGCTTGCAGGTCCCCAGAGTATTGATTGCGAAATCCGGGCAGGAACAATAATTTTCAAATAAGCCTAGACCGCGAATTGCCACTCGATAGGTGCGGCCGCTGGCCGACTTGATCGTGTAGTCTCCGTACGGACCGCTCGCCGGCCGTTTCAGGATTTTGGGCGGCGTCGCCGTGGCCCTGTCCCGGCGCTCGGCGATCTGCTGTTCAATAAGCATGGAGAACTCCCCTCGAGAGCAGCCTACAATATCGCCCGCATACCTCAGCAGGCCAAGTCAAACGGTCTCGGACGAAGATCGCACACACCACTCTTCGAGAATCCTCTCGATCTTGCCCGCGACCTCTTGGCGCGCTGTTGCGCGATCGATGCCGCGTGCAAGCAATGCATCATAGCCGGTATGGCGATGGCGAATTGCCGCCACCACGGCCGCAGTCAAAGCTTCTTCCTTAAGATTGCGGCCTGCCTCTGTCCGGCCAATCCGTCCGCTTGCCCTTGCAGACGTATGCGCGGCGATTGCGGCCAACTCCGGTGCCGGGCATCCTGGGAACAAAATGCCGATCTTCTCTGTCATCCGGAGCTTCAGTTCTCGATCTTCTTCGCGCCGCCGCTCCGCATCGCGCGCTCGCGCCGCGGCCCGCTCGCCGGCGTCTTCCAGGCACTCCCGCTCGGCTCTCTCCAGCGCGGCGCTTTCGGCCAGGATGCCTTGCCTTTCATATCTCTTGCGTGCACGGCTGAAGCGAACCACAACTGCGGTCCTTGCACTATACTTGGCTGCCCGCCGCGTCAGCGCCACATCGCCCGCCGCGAGAAATTCCAGATCGCCGAATCCCGCGCATGCCATGCAGAGCGGGATCTCCGCTTCCTTGAAAAGAAGGGAATTCTGTTCTATCTCGGCGCCGCATTCCGAGCATTGCGCCGCGCCATGAATCTGGTACACCACAGGCTGGGGTGCCCGATTGAGCTTCTTCCGAAGCGTTTGCTGCTTGCGTTCGGAGAGTTCGGGCGAGACATAGTGGGTACGGTAATGCTTCTCGATCGCGGCATCGCCGCTTTTGCTGAATTGCAGCGGCAGCGTTCCGCCTCGGGTTCTGCGTACATATCCGGTTTCGCTCGGCTTGAGACCCTTCTCCAGTGCCCAGCGTCTGAAGATCGCCATGGACGACGAGATTTTGCTGAGATTTCCCTGGATGACCCGCTCAAGGAAGTCGACTCGCCCCTTCCGCCAGAGATCGACCTGAGCGGCACGCAAGAGCCCCATGCCGCAAAGCACGTCAATCGCACTCACATACTGTTGACTGGACAGAGCGGTTTCTGCGGCCCGGATCACGCGGCTCTCTAGTTCTCGCTGATTCCCCGAATGCGACATAAAACTATCATCTCTGGTCGCGTCTGACGGGGGCAACCTGACGTCGGAGGCGATTGATGTCAACCTGCTCTGCCCGAGACTGATTCTTCAGGCGTTCTTCCAATGCCCTCCGCAATGCCCCTGCCGTCGCGTAAGCTCTCGCTGTTGCCATCATGCAGCCCGCCGTAGAACCTCTTCAACCATCTTGCGCGCTCTTCCATTCAGTTGCGCTTTCCGAAGTTGCGGCCCCGTTCAAGAGCCTGGCTCAGTGCCTGGCGTACAAAGGTCGGCTCTATCGATTCATCGTCAATCAGATCAAGAGTCGTCCGCAGTGGCCGCGTGTAGTTGTAGCCGGGGCCAGCCTGGATGTCGGTTTTGGGGAGGTCGCGGTAATGGAGTACTGCAATCCCGGGAATATCGCTGTTGCGCCGGAAGCTCTTCGGAACGGTCATATGGAGCTTTGCCGGGTTGAGATCCGACAACTCCAGGAGACTAAGGGCGGTTTGGTGGCTATACACACCTTCGATTTCTTCCTTCCGGTTCCTGGACCATAGCGACCAAAGCACAAGATCGGGCCTATCCGGCGTCGGAAACAGCGCCAGACGATAGATCCCGCGATGTTCCCGGATCCAGTTTCCGGCCTGCACAAGGTAAGGATGTGTATTTTCGGCGAATCCGGCCGCCTTGGCTTGCTTCGTGGTGAAGAAGCCTTGTTGTTGATCGGCCAGATCGAATAGCCGCCGTGACGCTTCTCGGCGCGACTGTGCCATAGCACAATACCACAACTTTTTTAGCGGTTTGTGCTTCTTTGGCGTACAGGAATATCGTGCGCCGTCTTTCGAAAATCTCTCTCGTAGCTACCAGGACATTCAGCCAAGATTTCACAGTAAATAACTGATAATAAACATGTTAATACCTACTTGCCGATGCAGAAGGTGGAGAAGATCAGGTTCAGGATATCGTCGGGGGTGGTCTGGCCGGTGAGGGAGTCGAGCGCCCAGAGGGCGCGGTAGAGGTCGAGCAGGATCATCTCGTGGGGGATGGCGGTTGCGTTGGCGCGGGCG
>JASHOY010000340.1 GCA_030038435.1 Acidobacteriaceae bacterium
CGGGATTCGAAGCATAGGCGAAGACGTCCGCCGCATGGTTCAGAACGATATCCATGATCACATACAGCCCTTCACGGTGCGCCGCGTCCACCAGATTGCGCAATTCCTGGTCCGCATTGCCGGGATCATCTGCAAAAAACGGGTTGGCGCGCAGAAAATCCTGGATGCCATAGCCGTGATACGATCCCTGATCGAACATGGCGTTCTTTAGCACCGGACTCAACCAGACTGCGCCGGCGCCGAGATTCTTGATATAGGCAAGCTGCGCCTGGATGCCCGAGAACTTGCCGCCCTGATACTGAAAGCAATTGGGATCGTCGAATGGGGGATGAAGGGGCGGAGCGGAAACATTGTTGAATCGGTCCACCATCAGAAAATAAATCCATTGGTCGCGCCAGTCGGCGGGAGAAGGAAAGGCGGCTTGCGCCGGTCCGGTCGCGGCATCCAATACCGCCTGGAAGTCGGGCGAGAAAAGGGAAGAAGGCATGCGCTCTCCTTTCAAAGTGGAATGGGAAGGGCCAGGGTTGTAGAGAAGGGTGCCAGTCCATTCTGCCGCGCTTTCGGCGAATTTGAAAGGGAATTTGCCGGGCGCACCAAAAATCGTGACTCTAAAAACGCCCGCCTCAACCGCCGCCCCGGGGCACGGAGGCACCGCGATTGCCGCGGAGAGAAAATCCTGCCGTCAGAGTGAACTCTGGCCGCGCCCTGAACTGGTGCAGTGCTTGTTTTCAGTTCCTTGATGCCTCAGTCTCGTGTCTTTGCATTCTTCCCTCGCCCCTGGCGGCGGGAACTGCGCGTTGCGGCCCGGGACGTTTGCCTCTTCTCTGCCAGATTCAAGACCAGCTTTTCCAGTTCTGCCACGCGCTCCTTCAATTTCGTCACCTCGTTCTGACTGCCGTCAGATTCTTGCTCCTGCTCGGCCTCGCCGGGAGACGGTGGCGCTTGCCGGCTCTCCGATCTGCTGGCGCCCTGCGTGAAATCAAAGGGATTAAATGCCGGAGACATAGCCCGGTAGGTGCTCTTGTACAGATCGAGCATGGCCTTGGTATAGCGGAGGGCGCTTTCCTGGCTGGCGCGGCCGGAGGCCATGACCATATCGCGAAGGAAATCGAGGGGAAAAGCGGATTCGGGTGTTTTGGCGCCTTCCACGATGATCTGGGTGAGGACAAGTCGAGTGATGTCGTCGCCGGTGGCCACATCAATGACCCGCACCTCGTCTCCGCGCTGCACCATGCCGGCAACGTCATCGAGATTGACGTAGCAGCTGTTGGTGGCGTCGTAGAGGCGCCGGTTTTCGTATTTTTTGATGAGAACCGCTTTTGCACCCATCTGAGATTTTCATTTTACCTCTTGACAGGGGAACAAACAGGTGTAGCATGAATATCGTGCTGCAGTGCAGCATATCCTGCAGCATAGGAGGAGCACAAAATGACCCCAGCCCCGAAGGCAAAACGGGATTCCGTTCCGGAAAAACCCGAAATATACAAGGAATTGCGCGAGAATCTTGCCACTTTTTGCACCAGAAGCGTCGAGCGGATGGCCGAGATTCAGAAACGCAGCATCGATATTGCAATGCAGCAAAACAAGGAAGCATTCGGAGTCTGGAAGCAGCTCGCGGAGAAGTTGCCCTGGGCTCCGCAAATGAACGGTTTAGCCTTGGCTGCCAGCACCCTGGAGCGTTTTGCCGGCACGCAGAAGACGGCTCTCGATGCCATGGTGGAGCAGTCTCGAGCCTTCGTTGAAATCATGAAGGAGCGGGCCGCGGCCGCGGAAAAGACCACCGATTCTCTACTCGACTTCGCCAGAGAGAGCTTTGACCGCACCATTGACGCACAGAAGAAGGCGGCCGATGCCGCGCTGAGCGAGAGCAAATCGGCATTCGACAAGGCGCGTGAACAGTTTGATTTTCCGGGCGGCGCGGCAGTTGCCGAAAGCATTCAGCATGGCGTGGATGCCATCGTCGAAGCCCAGAAGGAGTTGCTCGAGACGGTCACTCACTGAGAGAAAGGCGTGCGATGAGTTGCCGGTCCCGCAACCTGGCGCCGCGCGCGCGGCGGGCAAACGCCGCCCGATAGGGCAGCCAAGGCGAGCCCGCTCTCCTCCTGTTGAGGAAGGGAGGAAGGATCGACGGGACCGGCAGATTTGGCCCGACCATCCTGCGATGGTCAGTGTGGAATCCGGCGGCAGCCAGCGAAGATCGCTGCCGCCGGATGAGGAAACTTCCCCTGAAATTCCACCCGGGTGCATAATTCGGGTGTATGCTTCGTGGTGTTCGGAGTGCCGCCATGGCTGAGACCGGGGAAGAGGAAAAAACTTACGATCCCTTCGAGCCGTTCCGCGGGATGCGCGACGCTTATCTCGAGAGCCTCTCCAAGGCCATGATCGAGATGGTAAATACCGAGAGCTACGCCCAGGCTACCGGCGCCATGCTGGATTACTACCTGACCGCATCATCTTCTTTTCGCGAAGGGCTGGAAAAGACCATGCTTCAGGCGCTGCAGCAGCTTTCCATTCCGTCGCGGCAGGAGCTTGCCGCCCTTGCCGAGCGCTTCACAAACGTGGAGATGCGGCTGGACGACATGGATTCCAAACTGGACAGCCTGATTGCATCGATGCGGGGACCGGAACCGACGCCTTCGCAATCAAAGCCCGCCCGGGACAGATCCCCTTGGCACAAGCCCTCCGAATCTGCCGGCCCGGCGAAATAAGCATCGGCCAGGAGACCCCCGGAAGCGGCGGCGCCGATCCGGAGTCGTGACCAGCCGCCATTTGGACTAGGGCCTGTTAACACTATTGGGGTGGATGGCGTTGCGAGTGTAAATTCGGCCAGACACCGGGGTCCCCGCGGACAGTTCTTTGTCCGTGGGGTGGAGTCGAGAGGACGGCCGAAGGCTGTGGCAGGCCCCACCGTCGAGGCCGGCAACGAAGTTTGGCCGAATTTACGCCGCAACCCGAAGGGACGGGGCCAGATTTGCCGATTTCGTTGTCGCTCGTCGCTCCAGTGATTGACCACAGCACGCTCCTCGCTTCTAGAACTCGGCAAATCTGGCTCCCGTCGCCGCCATCCCAATAGTGTTAACAGGCCCTAGGTTGCAACGCGAACCATCTTTCGCGACTGAAGAGGTAGATCCCATGGCGGAGCATGCAGCGGCAGCGAACCCGCTCAGCGGATTCGAAGAGCGCCTGCGAAGATTCAATCGAATATTGACGACCAAAGCCGATATTGCGCAGACGCCCAAGGAAGTGGTGTGGGCCCTGAATAAGGCCATCCTCTATCGCTACACCCCGGCTGTTCCTCCCGAAAAGCGCTATCCCATCCCTCTGCTCCTGGTATTCGCCATCATGAATCGTCCTTCGATTCTTGACTTGCGCCCGGGACACAGTTTTGTGCAGTACATGGTGGAGCGGGGATTCGACGTTTACCTTCTCGATTGGGGAACGCCCGGCTACGAAGACCGTAACCTGAAATTGGACGATTACGCCCTCGAGTACCTGCCCCGCGCCATTCGCAAGTTGAAGGCGGTTGCGGGCACGGATGAGTTCAGCCTGCTGGGATGGTGTATCGGCGCGCTCATCACCACCATCTATGCGGCGCTGCTCCCCGGCCAGGGACTGCGCAATCTGCTGCTGCTGACCGCGCCGCTTGATTTTTCAAACCGCGCCGGGCTCACCTTTGCGCGCTGGACCGACCAAAAATATTTCGACGTGGACAAGATCCTGGCGCGATTCGGCAACATGCCCGGCGAAATGATCGATTACGGCGCTCGCGCCCTCAAGCCGGTGGAGAATTTTTTCGCCTCCTTCTGCAAGCTCTGGGATAACCTGGACGATCCGCGCGCGGTAGAGGCCTGGCATGCCATGAATACCTGGGTCACCGACACCATTCCCATGGCGGGCGGAGCCTACCGGCAACTGGTCGTGGAGCTTTATCGCAACAATAGCCTCATGAAAAACCAACTCTTGATTCGCGGCCAGGCGGTGAACCTCGCCGAGATCCAGGCGAATCTGCTTACCGTCATCGCCGCCACCGATCACATCACTCCGCCATGCCAGTCGGAAACTATCCTCGCCAAAGTGAGCAGCCGCGACAAAGAGGCCTACCGCATTCCCGGCGGCCACATTGGGATCATGGCCGGCAGCAACGCGCAACACACCACCTGGCCCCACATCGCCGCCTGGCTCGAGGCCCGCTCCGGTTTAGCCCGCCCCGACGGCGCCGCGTGAAGGCCTGTCTCTCCGCGGCGCCGCGCCAACCGGAAGCCGCCTCTACATATAGATTCCGCCGTTGACGTTGATTTGCTGCCCGGTGATGTAATCCCCATCGCAAATAAGGAAAGCGACTGCTTTGGCGATTTCTTCAGGCTCGGCGAAACGGCGCAACGGTATCCGGGATAGGAGTTGGCCCTTTACCTCGCTGGGAACGGCTGAGACCATGTCCGTGCTCGTGAAACCAGGAGAAATGGCATTCACTGTGATGTTGTGCTTCGCCAGCTCCAAAGCGAGCGCCTTAGTGAAAGCGATGACTCCGCCTTTGCTGGCGGAATAATTCACCTGGCCGAAGTTTCCTGACTGCCCGACGAACGAAGCAATATTGACGATGCGGCCGTAATTGCGTTCGATCATGGCCGGCAGCACCGCGGAAGTGCAGTAGAAAACGCTGTTCAGATTGGTATCGATCACCTCGAGCCACTCTTCGTCTGTCATTTTGCGGAAGCTGCGGTCGCGCGTAATTCCGGCGTTGTTTACCAGCACGTCGACATGGTGGAAGTGATCGAGCACATCGTGGACCACTCTGCGCGCCTGGACGCGGTCAGAGACGTCGCCCTGAAAGATCTCACACTCCTCGCCCGTGTGACGGATCTGCTCGCCAAGATTCTCCGCCAGCGCGCGGCTCTGGCGATAATTGATCGCCACGATGGCGCCGCGTTGCGAAAGCTCTCTGCAGATGGCGCGACCGATGCCCCGGGACCCGCCGGTTACAAGGACAACCTTTTCCGCGAGCGGCTTCAATGGCGTCGCCAATATGGATTCAGGAAATGTAGCAATGCCCATGATCTTTCCTCCCTTTCGCGTTGCACTCCATCTTTCCGGCAGGTCTCCCCCTGCCGGGCCGGTGCGGCGGTGTCAATCAAAAAACTCCCACAGGAATCTGCGCGCCTGCGTCCGGTAGGAATACTCTTCCATGAAAACTTCGCTTACGAAATTCGGGATTTCCTCCTGCGGCTTATCTCTCGAAATCGCGCGATGGTGTTGTTGGACGCCTTCAACCGGCCGCGAACGGATAGTTCCTGAGCGGTCGCGCGGCGGATGTTCAGAGCCGCCGCTCTTATTCCGGACGGTCTTGTGGGCCAGAGGCTGCAATGCCAATGGCTGCGGCATTGAATTCTCAGCAAGGGCCATGGTTCGTGTCTCCTTAATTCATGGATTCGAAGATGGCGGCGATCCCCTGCCCGCCACCGATGCACATGGTCACCAAGGCATACTGGCCACCGATTCGGCGCAGCTCATACAGCGCCTTCACCGTGAGAATGGCCCCTGTAGCTCCCAGCGGATGCCCGAGCGAGATGCCGCTGCCGTTGGGGTTCGTCTTCTCCGGCGGCAAGCCCAATTCCCGCTGAACGGCCAGGGTTTGGGAGGCAAACGCCTCGTTCAATTCGATTACGTCAATCTGTTCAAGCTTGATACCCGTCCGCTGCAGCACTTTGCGCACCGCGGATACCGGTCCCATACCCATCAATCCCGGCTCCACCCCGGTCATCGCAAAGTTCACCAGCCTGGCCATTGGCTTCAGGCCTTCCTGCTCCGCGGCTCGACGATCCATCACCACCACCACCGCGGCCCCGTCGTTGATGCTGGACGCATTGCCGGCGGTCACCGTGCCGAACGCATCGAAGGCCGGCTTCAGCTTCGCCAACGCCTCAACCGTCGAATCGGCCCGCGGCGATTCATCGATCGTGAATTGCTCCATCCCTCTCTTTCCATCCCTGATCTGAATGGGAATGATCTGTTCCCGGAATCTTCCCTCCTGGATCGCCTGGATGGCTCTGCGGTGACTTTCAACCGCGTACTGATCCTGATCTTCCCGGGAAATATTCCATCGCCTGGCGATGTTCTCGGCGGTGATGCCCATGTGAACTTCCTCGAAGGGGTCGGTGACCGAGGCCACCAGGACGTCCACCGCTTTGGCGTCGTTAAGGCGCGCCCCCCAGCGCATGTTGGGCAGCCAATACGGAGCCCGGCTCATGCACTCGGCTCCGCCGCCGACGGCTGCCTCGCAATCGCCATGCGCAATTGCCTCTGCCGCGCTGATGATCGCCTGCAGACCGCTGCCGCATACGCGGTTCAGAGTCAGGGCCGGGGTTTCCACCGGCGTTCCGCCGCGCAGCGCCGCCACCCGGGCAAGATACATATCCCTCGCGTCGGTATGAATCACGTTGCCTATCACCACGTGACCGATCCGCTCGGGTGGCAGGCCGGAACGCCGGATCGAGTGACACACCACTTGTCCCGCGAGTTCCGATGGAGGAATATCCTTCAGCGCTCCGCCAAACTTCCCAATCGCTGTTCGCACGGCGCTCAGCACAACAACATCTGGATTTGTTGACATTGTCCCATCCCCTTTCCCCCTGTCCCGGAAGATTGCCCTGAGAGACACTGCGGCTCTCCGCGCCTTCGGCGCGACATTGTGACGAAAGACTATTAAGTGCAGGAATCTCCTTCAGACGCGTAAAGTATGCGGCCTGGTACTTTGTGTTTCAGCGGGGAGCTTCGTGCGAGAGGACTTTTGACCCCTGTCCGGCTTCTGCCGAAATGGCCACTGCGGCGTTTACCAAGGATCAGGCACCTGCAGCCGGCCCTACGGGGACTCCGCCGTTTAACACAGCGTCCGATCTCTGAACAGCTGGCGTGCAACCATGGTATGGAAATTAGCGAATGAGCCGAACCCGCCAGCCGGAGAAAAGGGACGGCCTTACTGTGGTTCAGTACGTGACGTATGTCAACTAGGTTGATTCCTAGGTAACTTCCCGGTTAATAGATAGTAATCAGTAGTACCCAAAAAGTACCCAACGAACTCATGCCACCTGGAGTTAAAAACGGGGCCTGATTCGCCCGCCCCGGGGGCCTTATCCGCACCGGCGCCGATTCGGCATCGCTGGGCGCAAAGTTTCCCTCTGCTTGTGGCACTTCCCCCTGGCGAGGGCCGCCTTCCCTGGGTATATACTGCAATGCAGCAATGCATGCTGCTTTGCAATAATCACATCCAAGAGAGCGCGATGGCAACCAGTCTCGTCCAGCACGAATCTCCCCACTCAATCGAAGCCCCTTTCACCCTCCAGAACAAAACCGCAATTGTCACCGGTTCCGGCCGGGGAATCGGGCGCGCAATTGCCGGGCGGCTTGCCGCCTCCGGCGCTTGCGTCATGCTCAACGATCTCGACGAGAGCATGTTGAAGGAGTCAAGAGCCTCTCTTCCTCATGCCGATCGCATACGCCATTTCCAGGGCGACCTTACTGATCCGCAGATCCCCGCAAAACTCGTCGGCGCCACTCTCGATGAGTTCGGAGCTCTGGATATCATCGTCAACAACGCCGGGTATAGTTGGGACAATGTGATCCAGAAGACCACGGACGAGCAGTTTCAGGCCATGCTGGAAATCCATCTGGTCACCCCTTTCCGCCTGCTGCGTGCGGCTTCGGCATACATCCGCGAAACGGCCAAGCGCGAGATCGCTGGCGGCCACCGCGTCATGCGCAAGGTCGTGAATATTACATCGATTTCCGGGACCGATGGCAATCCCGGGCAAGTCGGCTATTCGTCTGGGAAAGCCGGCGTGATCGGCCTCACTAAAACACTGGCCAAGGAATGGGGTCGATATAACGTCAACGTCAATGCCGTCGGGTTCGGCTTGATCGAAACCCGCCTCGTTCAGCCGCTCGATGCCGAAGGGGCATCGATGAACATGCATGGGCACCAGATCCGGCTGGGCGTGCAACCAGGCCTTCTGCAATCGGTGAAGAGCACAGCCCCGCTCGGCCGACTGGGTACGCCGTACGAAGCCGCCGGGGCGGTTTTGTTCTTCTGCTCGCCTTTGTCTGATTATGTGACCGGAGAAGTCCTCATCTGCGGCGGCGGGCTACACTTCTGATGCCGCAGGTTCCAGGAATTCTTCGCAATCCGAAAGATCGCTTTCATCAACCAGCTTGCACAGTTCCATCCAGTGGCTAAGACTGCATTCTTCTCCGGAATCGTATGAGTCCAAAATCGGCTTGTCGGGCAGAGAAAAACCAATATTCGAATCGAGGCCAGGGTGCATACCCACCTCCCGGCGCGGGCTGCTCTGAACGCGCCCTTGAGTACGAAGGTTAGCACGATTCAGATTATCCGGCCGACAAATTTACGGCGGCCTCGGAATAAGAAGCGGTCGCAAACCTGAAGCTCGCGCTCGTCGAACTGCCCCAAAGCTGATCGACGCCCTCGCCATCCTCACTGCGGCAGTGCGCCCGGGGTTAGTCCCGCAAACCGGAAAATGCTCCAATCGGCGAAATTGCAACCCGGAGTCAGAAAAATGTCTGGATCACATCCACCACCTGATATTGAGCATCCACAACCAGCAAGGTACGCCATTTATCGAATGTCAGACATGGATGCAGAATGTCGAAAGCTACCATGTCGCCCACGCGCAGATCATCCTCGGCTGATATCTGCAGAAAAGCGTGCTGGTCCATCATCTTGGAAAGTTGCCAGGTCGAGGGAACCACAGATGGGCAGCCTTTCCCCGGCCTGAAACTGAGTGCCGGGACCGGGAGGCCCGAGTCGAAGGATGCGTCACGCCTTCCCATTCCAACGATAGCGACGCCAGCTTCCGGCCGCGACAGCACGTATGCCCAGATATGCAGCGCCGGCACCAGCCCCGACTGCATACGCATCGCCACCGGGTTGTGGGCCAGAATCCGCTCCTGGGATTCGCGGTATTTTCCCACATCATGGGCAATGTAGCAGCCCGGACGCAGAACAATTTCGACTTCGCTCCCGAAACCGGCGGCTGAGAACGATTCTGCCACCACGTCGTACCACATCGACCCGGCCCCGGAGAGAAGAATCGGACTGCGCTGAAATCGCTTTTCGAGCATCAGGCCGCGCGTTGTTGCGATCGCTCTGTCGAGAAATGCGCGGACCTCCGCTTCCTCATGGAGGATGCCCTCGTAAATCTCAACGCCGCTCAGCGCAATGCAATCTCTCCAGCGATCCAGCGCCGCCAGCACGGACCGTAGTTGTTCCTCATCGCGAACTCCGGTTCGGCCGCCCTTGAGCCCCAGTTCAACCAGCACCGGCAGGCGCTGGCCGCGCGCAGAAAAGAATGCTCCAAGCTGATCGATCTGTTCGCGTGAATCAACCAGGCAGTAGTACTCGAACTCCGGGTCTTCAACCAGCCCGGAGATGATGTTCATATTCTCCTTGCCCACAAGCTGGTTAGCCATCAGCACACGGCGCACTCCGTGGCGATAGGCAATTAGCGTCTGGTTCGCCGTGGCCAGGGTGATTCCCCAGGCGCCATGCTGCAATTGCAGAGCAAAGAGTTGGGGCGCCATGGTGGTTTTGCCATGCGGAGCAAGTTGGACGCCATACTCGGCGATAAACCCGCTCATCCACTCCAGATTGTGCTCGACCTTGTCCCGGTAGAGCACTGCGGCGGGAAGGCTGATATCTTCCCTTAGCATGTTCCATCCCTGCGCCGGAATCGACTCCGAATTCAGCGTCTCAGAAATCTCGCCGAGCCCCTTGTCCATCGCCGTGAGCGGCGGTTGCGGAATTGTTTTTACCGAAGCATAACTCCTGGACAAATCGACCTCCTTCAGCCAAGCCATCAAGACGGCTCGATCATCTCCGCCCCTCATCGCCCTGATGATCGAGCCAGGTTTGTTTGCCGCGAGCCACAAAGCGGCCGCCACGGTCTCCCGTAGCGCTTCCAGCCGCATAGGAGAGCACGCCATTCACCCACACATGCAGTATGCCGTCGGCCCGGCGGACCGAATCGGAAAATGTGGCCGTGTCGATCACTCTGTCCGCGTCAAAAAGAACCAGATCGGCATAGTAATCCTCTTTGACCAGGCCACGCTTTTCCAGTGCGAACCTGTGGGCAGGCATGCCGGTCATCTTGTGCACCGCCCCGGCGAAAGAGAACATCTTCTCCTCACGGCTGTATCGGCCCAGCACCCGCGGAAATGTTCCCCACAGACGCGGGTGCGGCAACGGGTCGTTGGGCAGGCCATCGGAACCGATCATGGTCGCCGGATGCCGCAGAATCCGGCGCATATCCTGCTCTGACATGCTGTGATAGATGGCGCCAGCCGGTTGCAGCCGTTTGGCCGCTTCCCGTTGGGTTACGCCCCAGTGCGCGGCGATTTTTTTGAGCGTCCATCCCGCAAAATCAGCATGAGGAGTGCTCCAGGTGATCGTAATGGTCACGCGTTCGTCCACTTGCAATAGATCCAGCGTGCTGGAACTGGCCGCATAGGGATAACAGTCGCAGGCTATCCGTTGATGGCTTCGCAAAGTGTCCAGAGCATCCAGAATCTCGGCGCTGCGTCCCCAGTTATCCACGCCCGAGCACTTGAGATGAGAGATGATAACCGGCACGCCACTCAGGCGTCCGATCTCCGCCGCTTCCTTCATCGCATCCAGAATCAGCGCTGCCTCGGTGCGCATGTGCGTCGTGTAGATTCCGCCGGCATACCTCAGCGGCTCGGCGAGCGCCAGCAGCTCTTCCACTGGCGCCGCCCGCGCGGACGCATACGCCAACCCCGAGCTCAGGCCCAGCGCTCCATGATCCAGAGCCTCCCCCAGTTGCGACCGCATCTCTGCAATCTCCCCTGCGGTTGCGGGGCGATCGAGCCGGTCCATATGGTTGGCGCGCAATGCGGTGTGACCCGCCAGGGCTGCCACGTTTACCGCCGGTCGCGCCTGGCCAACCGCCTCCACATAAGAAGCAAACGTGGGATAGTTGAATGCGGAGGCGTCTCCCAGCAGATTCATCGGATCGGGGGGCTCCGCGCGCAGCCGAACCGGCGCGGCGCTTATCCCGCAGTTGCCCACAATCACCGTGGTAACGCCCTGCGTCAATTTCGGCAGCATCCGCGGGTCGCGAATCGCAAATGTATCGTCATGAGTGTGAGTGTCTATGAATCCGGGGGCCAGGCAAAGGCCCCGCGCCTCGATCGTGGTTTTCGCGCGTAAATCGAGATCCGGTCCTACCGCACAGATCCGGTCGCCAAGAATCGCAACGTCCTGGCTCTCCGCTTCCCCGCCGCTGCCATCCAAAACCGTTGCATCGCGAACGATGGTGTCGCACCTCTCCATCTCACACCTTCACGCAGTCCACGTTGAGCTTCGCGCTTTTCGCTCCAGACCACTTCAAAAGTCTGCGGCCGTTGAGATTTCGCTCGCGCAGAGAATCGCGCCATAGCCGGACAGAGCGCGGCTGCACACCGCCAGCCTTTCTATCCTAAGCTTCCGATGCTTTTTTCATCAGCTTCAAAATGTTCGTATAGCTGATTTGCAAACTTACAAGCGGCGGGCGCACGGTCTGATCCTGCTCCACAAACATATACGGGATATGGTCTTTTGCCGCCAGCCGGAAAATCGATACCCAGTCGATCGTGCCTTCGCCTACTGGAGCAAAGTGAGCGGCCCCCGGACCGGTGTTGAATGAGGTGGGCGCATTGGGCTTGCGATCTTTCAAGTGCAGCGACATCATCCTCTCCCCGTAGCGGCGCAGCATGGCCACCGGATCATGTCCGGCCTGGGCCACCCAGTAGCAATCCATCTGCCATCTCACCAGCGCAGGATCGGTATATCTCATCAAAACATCGAATCCGGTCACGTCGCCATACGGCTGAAACTCTGCGTCGTGGTTGTGGAAGCCGAACCGGAGTCCCATCTTCTTTGCCTGCTCACCCCACTTGTTAAACTGCTCCGCCCCGCGCTTGTAGCCCTCTGCCGAGTTAGCCACGCTTCGCGGAATCATGGAGCAGATAATGCATTCGACTCCCAGTTCCTTCGCGTAGTCGAATTGCGATTCAAGACGGTCGTAGCCAAAGTGCGCACTGGGAACGCTCAGCCCGGCATCGAGAATCGCCGTGCGCAGATCCCGGGCGCTCATGGTGTACTCCGCTGCAAAAGCCTCCACGTTTTGATAACCGATCTTGCGTATCGCCGTCAGCGTCCCGGCAAGATCGTTCTGTATCAGGTTGCGCACCGTGTAAAGCTGAACGCCTATCGGCGGGCTGGCTGTATTGGCAAAAACACTCCGGTCATATGCCAGAGCTGCTAGGCTCGCTGTCGCACCGCCAACCAAGTGTCTGCGTGTCAGCATCCTCATTCCCCCATTCACCCTCCGTGGGTGCATCCATCCTAGCGCACCGCCTTGTCAACCCTCACGTCAATTGCGCCGCGGGAAGCGCAAGCCGCTTCTGCAGCCGGTATTGCCGCCCCGCTAGAAACAGAGCCAGCGTCCCCACGATGGGCATGATGGCAACCAGCACGAACACCGGCGCATAAGAAATCCGATCCACAAGCAAGCCCGTCAGCAGCGGAAACAGCATTCCGCTCAGCCCGCCCGAAACTCCCGTCAGGCCGGTGGCCCGCCCCACCTCCTCATCGGGAAACAGGTCGGTAATGGCCGCGAACATGTGTGCGGAAAGAAAATTGTCTGCCGCAATGGCGATGGAAATCATGGTCAATACGGCTCCAATGCCGTGCATGTAAGGCACCGCAATGCTGCTCGCGCACAGCAGCGCGCTTCCATACATCGAGATACGCCGCGTATTGCGCACCGATAACCCTCTGCGCAGCAGCACGCCGGCAAACCATCCGCCCAGCACGCCGCCGATGTCTCCCATCAGGAACGGAATCCATCCCAGGAATCCGATCTCTGTCATCGACATATGCCGCGCGTTGAATAAATAGCTCGGCGTCCAGTACCAGTAAAACTGCATCACCGGACCCACGAAGAACCGGCACATCATCACCGCCCATGACGATGATTTGCCCAGCATCTGGCGCGTCGAGGTGCGTGGCGCTGCGTCGGAATCCGCCTTCGGCTCTCGCTTGTATAAGAACCACCACAGCGGCACCCACAGAAAGCCCGCCGCCGTTGGCACCAGGAAGGCGATGCGAAAACCGTAATGTTGCAGCAGGTAAACGATCACCGGCGGCGCCAGTGTGGCTCCAATTACGCTGCCGCCGTTGAAAATCCCAATGGCCAGCGTGCGATCTTTCTTTCCGAACAGCCGGGTGACCGTCTTGACCCCGCCTGAATAAGCTCCGCACTCGCCCGTGCCTTTCCAGAACTGCGAAAGCCCAAGCTGTAGGCCCGAACCGGCAAGCGCCAGCGACCCCGTGGCTGCCGACCACCAGCACACCGCCACCGAAAGCCCCAGCCGCGCGCCCAGCCAGTCCATGAGCATGCCCATCGGGAACTCGCCCGACATCATGCCGAAGCCCAGCGCGGAAACAATCCGCCCGTACTGCTCGTTGGAAAGATGAAAGACCGTCCGCAACACCGGCGCCATGATGGAAAGCGCCTGCCG
>JASHOY010000341.1 GCA_030038435.1 Acidobacteriaceae bacterium
GAGGATCTCGACGGCTATCTTTGCGAACTGGGCATGGCACAAATTCGAGATGGACTTCATACTCTCGGACAGATGCCGCCCCTTCCGGATATGCTGCGCTCACTTACACGCCTGGCAAACGTGGGTGTGCCCAGCTTGCAGGCGAGCATTGCGACAGCTTTTGGTTTCGAACTTCCGATTTTGCTTGACCGGCCGGGAGAGCGTCTTGGCGAATCCCGGCAATTTCTCGGCGCCACCTGCTATACGCATGCGGATGTTCTCGAGACCATTGATCGGGCTACTGTCGATCTCTTCGCAATGCTTGAGACACTAGGCTTACGTGCCGAGAAGATCGGAGATGTTCAGCGCGCCATCCTAGGCATCGAAGCGCAAGAGATTGCGGCAACCCTGGACTTTGCCTGTACGCAACTCGTCCCTAGGCTTGAACAAACCGGAGAAGAAATTGAGCATTTGCTCGGTGCGCTGGAAGGTAAATACATCCCCGCTGGGCCAGCCGGTGCGCCGACACGCGGTATGGCGCACGTATTGCCCACCGGGCGCAATTTCTATGCTGTCGATCCCCGCGCCCTGCCATCGCAGGCTGCCTGGCGAGTGGGCCAGCAACTGGCCCGCGAAGCGATCGAACGTTTCCGTGCCGAAGAAGGCAAGTACCCCGAGATGATGGGGCTCAGTGTCTGGGGCACTTCACAGATGCGGACGCAGGGTGACGATATCGCGGAGGCTTTCGCTCTGCTCGGGGTGCGGCCGCTTTGGAACCCTCAGTCTCGAAGGTTGGAGGGTGTTGCCGTGATTCCCCTTGAACAACTGGGGCGTCCGCGGACTGACGTCACGCTTCGCATCAGTGGGTTTTTCCGCGACGCCTTTCCGAACCTGATCGAGCTTTTCGATCAAGCTGTCTCGCTCGTAGTGGAAGCGGACGAGCCTCTCGACCAAAACTTTCCGCGCAAGCACTACCTCGCCGATCTCGAAGGGCACAAAGATATTCCAGAACACGAAGCGGAAGCCCAGGCTCGCTACCGTATTTTCGGATCGAAGCCTGGTTCTTACGGCGCCGGCATCCTGCCGCTGATTGACACCGGGAATTGGCAAAACGATCAGGACTTCGCGCGCGCCTTCCTGGCCTGGGGAGGATACGCATACGGTAGAGGCGCGGCTGGCGTGGAGGCGCAGCCGGTCTTCGCCGAACGCCTGAAGTCCATTGAGGTCGCGCTCCACAATCAAGACAATCGCGAACACGACATCTTCGACTCCGACGACTATTTCCAATTCCATGGCGGTATGGTCGCTTCCATTCGCGCGCTCACTGGCAACCAGCCCAAGGCTTACTTCGGAGACAGTTCGCGTCCCGACGCGGCACAGGTCCGCGATCTACGGGAAGAGGCTCTTCGCGTTTATCGCTCCCGCGTCGTTAACCCCAAGTGGATCGAGAGCATCAAGCGCCATGGTTACAAAGGCGGCCTCGAACTTGCCGCGACCGTCGATTACATCTTTGGATTCGATGCCACCGCGCAGATAGCGCCCGACTTCGTCTATGAAGGGCTTGCTGAACACTACGCACTTTCACAGGAGATGCGGGAGTTTCTCTCCAAATCGAATCCCTGGGCATTGAATGCCATCGCAGAACGGCTTCTCGAAGCGGCCAGGCGCGAACTCTGGGAGAATCCGAATCCGGAAACGCTGGAGTCTCTCCGCAACGTATTGCTGGAAAGCGATTCAGTTCTCGAGGCACGAGGGGAACAGAAACGGGAGGCGGTCGAATGAAACCGATCGCTTATCCATTCTCCGCAATCGTGGGCCAGGAGCAGATGAAGCTGGCGCTACTCCTCGCCGCGATCGACTGGCGCCTCGGCGTATTGCTGCGGGGCGACAAGGGATCTGGCAAAACCACCGCTGCTCGCGCTCTTGCGAAGCTCCTTCCTGAACCCGCGCCATTCGTGAATTTGCCTATCGGAGTAACGGAAGACAGGCTCCTTGGTGGATTGCACCTCGAAAGTACGCTCAAAGGAAACCCTCAGCTGAAACCAGGTCTGCTCTCTGAAGCTCACCGCGGCGTTCTCTATATAGATGAAGTGAATCTCCTGTCAGCCCATCTCGGTGACACCCTGCTTGATGCTGCATCGAGCGGCATCAATGTGGTCGAGCGCGAAGGCTTCAGTGCTTCGCATCCTGCGGAGTTCGTTCTGCTCGGCAGTATGAATCCTGAAGAGGGATTGCTGCGTCCCCAACTTCTCGATCGGTTCGCTCTCTCGGTGGACATTGCGGCGCCACTCGGTGTGGAAGAGCGGCAGAAGATTGTCGAGCGCAGGATTGCATTCGATCTCGAACCCGCAAAGTTTGCCGAGGAATGGTCAAGCGACCAACAAGTGTTGCGAGAAAAGATCGGTAGGGGTAGAGACCAGGTTAGCTCTATCCGGCGTTCCAGCGAAATCCTGGTGCAGATCGCGGCCGCGACCTGGGCGGCAGGCGCCCGCTCGTTGCGAGCTGATCTCGCCGCAGTACGTGCAAGCATCGCGTGTGCAGCCCTCATGGGCGATTCCATCGTGGAGTCGCATCATGTCAATGCCGTGCTTCCCATGGTCCTCAATCATCGAGCCAGGGTTGGTGGACGATCCATGCCGCCGCCCCCAAGACCTCTCTCGCACCAACCGACAGATGTCGGCAGTCGAACTCAAGGCGTGAAAGAAGCGATTGAGCGGATCTTCGCGCCGCAGGAAATCACGACGCCGAGAATCCATGTCTCGGTTGGTGAGGCTGCGCAACGCGGCAATAGTCACGAAAACGGTCTGGATCACCCAGGACAGGTTGTGGGCGTCCGCCGGACGGAAACCCCTCAAGAGATTGACCTTCGAGCATCCGTGAATCATGCGGTGCTTGAGACTGGAACCCTTCAACCGCGAGCCTCGGATTTGCACGAAAAAGTACGTGCATCCCGGTCCGGCATCAGATATTTGTTTCTCATCGATTCGAGCGGTTCCCATGCTGCACAGGAGAAGATGCGCCTGGTCAAAGGCGCCGCCCTCAGCCTGCTCCATCGCTCCTTCAGCAAAGATGACGAAGTAGCAATCATTGCATTTCGTGGAACTGGTGCTAAAACATTACTGGAGCCTTCGCATCAAGTTGAGGATGCCGCCACAGCGCTTGAATACCTACCCACTGGCGGTCGAACGCCGCTGGCGCATGCCATCGAACTTGCAAAGACATATTTGACGCCCTCAACTTTTGTAGTCCTGCTCAGCGATGGCCGGGCGAATGTCTCTTTGCGTGGTGGCGATCCGTGGCACGAGGCTCTGGAAATCGCGAGGGAGTTGCATTGCCGCGCTCTGGTGGTCGACACAGAGAATTCCAACTCTCCGGTCCGGCGCGTCTCCGAGTTGGCAGACGCGTTGCGCGCATCTTCGATCGATCTTTCCGATCTCGCGAACATTGACATTCTGGAAATTGAGAAGAGTTCTTGATTAGCAACAATCCAAGCGGCACGGCCAACTGAGGATCAACCGCCGGACCTGTCAAGCCTGCGATTGCGCATACATTGGAAAGCCTGCCTAGACGAAAACGCAGAGCACTTACCGCGACTTTGTGGGCGCCACTACGTATTCATATTCAAGCGGCAATTTTCCTGTGTTCGTGACATTGTGACGGGTTGCTGGCGGGATGTAGACCAGCGCAGGGGCAATGAATGGGAGGCCGGGCCGTCCATCGATCAGGGCCGTCCCTTTCCCGTGCAGTACAATGAGGGTCTCCTCGTTCTGACCGGTGGTATGCCAGCCGACCGACTCACCGGACTTGAGGCGTACGAAGCCGCTGCGCAGTCCGGCCGTCTGAGGCCTGCCCTTCAGGATGGGGCAATCGCCCTGAGAGCATACAAGCGG
>JASHOY010000342.1 GCA_030038435.1 Acidobacteriaceae bacterium
GAGTTTGTCGGTCCCATGGACCACAGCTACCGCGCGGTGAATGGCAACGTCGCCGACGGTCCGCCGTCGACGATCCAGTTCATGGCCGGCAACTACGGCGGCAACTATGTCGACACCTACACCCCACCGCAGCCCGCTCCGGTGGCTCACGACGCTCCTACGCGCATCTTCTGCTTCATCGAGGACCTCTTCCTGCAGGCCAAGATCCAGGAGAACGCGCGCAAACTCGGCATCAAGGTCGAGTTCATCAAAGGCGACAAGGACAGCGTCGCGCGCCTCGCGGATGTACCCGAATCCGAGCGGCCCACTCTGCTGGTCTTCGACCTCAATAATCTGAACGCCAAGCCGCTGGTGCTTATTCCCAAGTTCAAGGCCAAGCTCAAAAAAGCAACATCGATCGTGGGCTTCCTGCATCACCTTCAGGGCGACCTGAAGATGAAAGCCCTTGAGGCCGGCTGCGACACGGTCATGCCGCGTTCGGCTTTTTCGCAGAGCCTGCCCAACCTGCTGCGCCGCTACGGAATCATCGAAGAGGAAGAAGACTACGCCCCGCAGCCGCTATAACCGGGGTCAGAGATCAGAGATCAGGGTTCGGTTTCTAACCCATCCTGGAGGGTTACCCTAACCGTCCCTTTTGCGGACGAGGAGCAAAGCCATTTTTGATCCAGCGCTTTTCCCTGCCTCCTGATCTTTTTCTGCGGAGCTACCCCGGTGGCCAGGTCATTGCCCGTCCACCCAACACATGCAGGTGCAGGTGATCCACTGTCTGACCGCCGTCGGGGCCGATATTGGCCACCACGCGGTAGCCATTGCCCAGCCCTTTCTGCCGTGCAATTTCTGCCGCCACGCCCAGCATGTGCCCCAGCAGCTCGCGATGGCTCTCGTCAGCCTCGTGCAGGGAAGCGATATGCTCCCGCGGGATGATCAGAAAATGCACCGGCGCCTGCGGATGAATGTCCGCGAAGGCATAAATCCGGTGGTCCTGAAACACCGGCTTTGAAGGAATCTTTCCCTCAGCAATCTTGCAGAACAGGCAATCCATAGCGTCCTCAGAATACACGCGCGCATCCGCGCACCAACCATAGCAGGATTCTTCTGCGCGATCTCACACCCACGCCGCGTGCCCCAGGTCTCGCATCTGAGACCTGGGAAACCCTTTCGACTCGCTGACTCGCTATCCTCTACGCCGACTCCAGAATCACATTCGCATACTGCACCGTGTCTCCCGTGCGGATCAACCCGATCGCTGACGGCACCCGCTTCTTGAACTCCACGTGCGGCTCATAAAGGGTCGGAACGCCGTTCAGAGCCGCCTCAAATGCGTTGCGCGTTTCCGTTGTATTCTCCGCGCGGAACTCCTCTGCCATCAAGGCCCGCCCGAGGTTGAAATTCCCGCGCAGCGCACGCAGCACGTCGAGTACCCGCGGCACATCGTCCACGAGCGAAATATCTACGGTTTCAATCTGCGGCCAGAAGGGAAAGCCGCGATCGGAAATCACCAGCGTGTTGGTATGCCGCACCCGCGCCAGCAGAGACAGAATCTGCGGATTCAAAATGCCCGACTTCAGCATGGCTCAACAATCTCCCCACTCAGCTTACAATGACCCCATGGATGCCGTTTCGCCCTTCCGTGTCGTCCACGCGGTCTGCTCGCACGACTGCCCCGACTCCTGCGGCGTCCTGGTCACGGTCAACCCCGAAGGCCGCGCCGTAAAAATCCAGGGCGACCCCGCGCATCCCGTCACGCAAGGCTTTCTCTGCGCCAAAGTTGCCAAATATCTTGACCGCGTCTACTCGCCCGAGCGTATCCTCTACCCCCTGAAGCGAAAGCCCGGCGTGCCCAAAGGCCCCCTCCGCAAAGGCTACGAGCAGGAAGCTTTCGAGCGCATTTCCTGGGATGAAGCTCTGGACTCCATTGCCACCCGTCTCATGCAAATCAGCAATGAGCACGGCCCTGAATCCATCCTGCCCTACAGCTATGCCGGCACCATCGGCGTCCTCGGCTACGGCTCCATGGACCGCCGTTTCTTTCATCGCCTCGGCGCCAGCCGTCTTGACCGCACCATCTGCTCTGAAGCCGGCGGCGTGGCCTGGAGCCTCGTCTACGGCAAAAAGATCGGCATCGCTCCCGAGGATTTCCGCCATTCCAAACTCATTCTTGCCTGGGGTTCCAATATTCACGGCAACAATGTTCACTTGTGGCCTTTCATCGAACAAGCCCGCCGCGACGGCGCGCGCCTCATCGTCATCGATCCCTACCGCACCCGCACCGCCGCCCTCGCCGACTGGCACATCTCCATCCGCCCGGGCACGGACGCCGCACTGGCACTGGGGATGATGCACGTGATTCTCAACGAAGGCCTTGAAGACCGCGCCTACATTGCCGAAATGACTCAGGGCTTCGATCGCCTCGCCGAGCGCGCCCGCGAATACGCACCGCAGCGCGTCGCTGCCTTGACTGGCATGACCGCTGCAGAAATTGAGCAGCTCGCCCGCGAGTACGCCACCACTCATCCCACAGCCATTCGCCTGAACTACGGTGTGCAGCGCTCGGAAAACGGCGGCGCCAATATCCGTGCCATTGCCATGCTTCCCGCCATCACCGGGGCATGGCGCCACCGCGGCGGCGGAGCTGTGCTTTCCACATCCGGCGCTTTCGCCTGGAACAGGCAGGCGCTTGAACTACCCAATCTCCAGTTCGCTTCGCCGCTTGGCCGCGAGGCCCGCCTCGTCAACATGTCAACCCTGGGCCACGCCCTCATCGAACTTGGGTCCAACCCTGACGACGGCCCACCCGTACATGCCCTGTTCGTCTACAACTCCAACCCCGGAGCGGTTGCTCCCAACCAGAACGCCGTTCGCCAGGGGCTTGCACGTCCCGATCTCTTCACTGTCGCCCACGATCTCTTTTTCACTGACACTACTGATTACGCGGACTGCATCCTCCCCGCCACCACTTTTCTCGAGCACATTGACATTCAGGGTGCTTACGGCCACTATTTCGCTCAGCTCTCGCGCCAGGCCATGGAACCGCTCGGTGAAGCCCGCCCCAACACCTGGCTCTTTTCGCAACTGGCCCAGCGCATGGGTTTTTCCGAGTCCTGTTTCCGCGATACACCGGAGGAGATGATCCGCCAGGCGCTCGCGATCGGCCCCGATGGCCACTCCGCCAACAATGGCATGGAGCACATCACCTTGGAGGAACTCGAAAAACGCGGCCACATTCCGCTGGCCTTTCATCGCCGCCCCGGGGAGCATCCGTTTCTGCCCAATGCCTCCGGTTCGCTGCCCACGCCGTCCGGCAAAGTCGAGTTCTATTCCGAATCCCTCGCCGCCGCCGGTCTCGATCCTCTGCCCGCTTTCAACCCGCCCTCCGAATCTCGCTGGAGTGCCGCTGCCAATCGCTATCCCCTCGAATTCCTCGGCCGCAAAGCCGACAACTATATGAACTCCACCTTCGCCAATCTCGATGGCCACCGCAAATTCGAAGCCCGCACCGCGAATCTGCTCGAGATGCATGCCGGCGATGCCCAATCACGGAGTATCGCCGAAGGAGACCAGGTCCGCGTCTTCAACGCCCGCGGGGCAATCTACCTCACCGCCCACGTCAACGGCAGCGTCCCTCCCGGTGTCGTCGCCGCGCGCCTCGACTGGGCCAAGCTCAGCTCGGAAGGCGTCAATGTCAATGCCCTCACCAGCGAACGTCTCACCGACCTTGGCGCCGGCGCCACCTTTTATTCGACGCTCGTCGAGGTCGCCAAAGCCTGACTCGATCCTTTCCGGAGTCACTACTCCCGGACTGCGGTGTCCGATCTTTTCGCGCATTTTTGTGACAGCGCGCGAGGCGTCAACCTCGGCCACAGCCAGATTTATGAAACCTGCAGGTGGCGGGTCCAATGCCCCGGCGTTAATCTGAAATCATGGAATGGGCACTCGTCGCTATCGCCGCCCTCTTCGCCGCCGCTTACATTTTTCTCCGGCACTCCGGCCAGATCCTCGTCAAAGATGCGCATGAGTGTTTGCGCAAAGGCGCGCTTATCGTCGATGTACGCACCCCTGGCGAGTACAATTCCGGCCATATCCCCGGAGCCATCAATTTCCCCGTCGATGGCATCGAAATCACGCTCCCGGCCAGCGCCAAAGACAAAAGCCAGCCCATCCTTCTGCATTGCCAGATGGGCCCGCGCAGCGCCGTCGCAAAGAAGAAGTTGAATGCCCTCGGCTACGTCAACGCCTACAATCTCGGCTCCTATACTCGCGCTGAACGAATCATCAAGAGCGCCTGAGCGCGGTTATTCCCACTCGATCTCCACCTTCCGCATCCCCCGCACCGCATTGCAGATATACACCGCATCGGCGTTCTGCAAATCCTCCAAAAACAGCACTGTCTCCTCGACGTTCGCCAGAGTCTCCAGCAAATGCCGGCGAAAAACTCCTGCCAGCAGTCCGCATTCAATTGGCGGCGTCATCCACCGCCCGTCTTTCTCGACAAAGACGTTGCTGATCGCGCCCTCGGTCACTTCTCCACGCACATTCAGAAGCAGCGTCTCATCAAACCCCGCCTCCATCGCGGTCCGGAATGTCTCGTCATACAGCCTCCGGTGCGTCGTCTTGTGAAACAGCATCCGGTTCTGCGGTTCTGTTCTCTGCTTCGCAATCCGCATCCGCACCACTTTCGGCTCGCCGCCGGCACCACTCAAGACTTCGCTGGCAATCTGCACACACCCATCCGCATTCATCAGCAGCCGCACTTTTCGCGCCCGCCCATCCTCAAGCCCGCGTGCGTGTTCCAGAAGCGCTGCCCTGACCGTCTCGCGCTCGCAAACAAACCCGAAGTACTCGGCCGAATCCTGCAGCCGATCGAGGTGCAATTCCATCAGCGGATACTCGCCCTGCCACAACAGGCTCTCAAGCAGCGAAAACTCCTGGGGCCACTCTTCCGCCGATGCGGTCAGAAATCGCGCCTTCAACATGCACTCGTCAAACTCTTGCCCTGCATCCGAGTCGATGACAATGCCGCCACCCACGCCCAGCGAACCTGCATCCCCATCCAGTTCCAGCGTCCGGATGGCCACGTTGAAGACCGCCCGTTGCGCCGAGAAATACCCGATCGCGCCGGTGTACACGCCCCGCGGCCGGTCCTCGACCTGGGCGATAAGCTGCATCGCCCGCACCTTCGGCGCTCCGGTGATCGATCCACAGGGGAACAGCGCGCGGAAAACTTCTGCGTACCCCACATCGCGCCGCAGCTCGCCGTTCACCTTTGAAGTCATCTGCCACACCGTCGGATACCGCTCCACCGCAAAGAGGTCGCGCACCTTCACGCTGCCGAACTCGCACAGCCGTCCCAGGTCGTTGCGCACCAGGTCTACAATCATCAGGTTTTCGCTGCGATTCTTAGGGTCGTTGCGCAGCCATTCCGCCTGCCTGCAATCCTCGCGCGTAGTTGGTCCCCGCGGCGCCGTTCCCTTCATCGGCCGCGACTCAATCCGCCGCGCATTGCCCTCCGTCTCCACCGAGAAGAACAGCTCCGGCGAAAACGACAAAATCCGCTGCCCCGGTCTCCAATGAACAAACGCGCCGTATTCCACCGGCTGCCGCCCGCGCAATCGCGAGTAAAGCTCCGCCCCGCTGCCCCGCATCTGCACGCGAAAGGGCACTGTGAAATTGAGCTGATAAATATCTCCGGCGCGAATCCATTCGTGAATGGCCGCGATGCGCTCCGCATATGCGCTCGTGGTTAGGGCAAACTCGACTTCCGCCAGGTGACCCCTGTCCCCGGCGAGCGGTCCGCGCGGGCTGGGGTGGAAGTCCTGATTTTGAGATCTGGGATAGCGGTCCAGCGCCGCCGGTTCTCCCCCGGCAAATCGCCCCGTGCTGTGATCGAAAACGAACGCCCGCGAGTAAATGCCAAACCACGCCAGCGGAGCGGCGGCATTCGGCGCTTTCATCGCCGCTTTCGGCTCAAAGCACTGTCCGCATTCGTAAGTGAAGAATCCCGCCGCGAACAGCCCGGCGTCAACGACCCGCTCGATTTCCTCGAACAGCCGCGGAATTTCTGCCGGTTCGCGCGCCTCAATCACGCGCAGCGGATCAAGAAACAGCCGGCTCACCGAAGCCGCAGTTCCCGCGCTTTCCAGCAGCACCGCAGCCGGCGTCTCATCCACCAGGGTGTAGACGTCCGCGGGAAGGGAATGCCGGCGGTCCATCTTCAGTCATGCAACTTACTGCACGGTCATCGCCAGGGTGGTGGAGTGCTGGATGGCCACAATGCCGTTGCTCGCCTGGGCAGTGACCGTCACCGTGTAATTGCCGGGGGGGGTCGGCGGATTCGTGGGCTGCCCGTGGTTGTAGTAGTACCACTGCGGATTGCAGGCCGTCGTACCCATCACCGTCACCACGCCCAACGCGGCCAGCACCAGCACCCGGCTCAACCAACGCCGCCGCCGGGTTCCCCATGCCAGCCCACCCAGCCCCAGGACACCAGGCAGCAAAAACGCCCAGTCCATGCGGCTGGGCAACCGGCCGGGCTGCGCCGGTACCACAAGCTTCACCGCCGTACCCGGCGCCTGCGTCTGAAGCACCATCGAGCTGGTCGGCGGGCACGCCGCCGCCGGTGAACCCGAGGCGCAACTCGCCGGCGTGTTGGTGGCAATCTCCAACTCGGCAGGGGTAAACGAGCAAAGAGCCTCATTGGGCAGGTTCGAGCACGATAATGTAACGAACATGGGCGCCGTCAAGGCGGCATTATTGACCGGCGTCAGCGTAACCGTGGCCGTTCCCGCGGCGCCCGCCGCCAACGTGCTGGGCTGCAGAGCGGTAATTGAAATCTGAAAATCCGGGGTCGTACCCGTCGTCGTCGTTGTCGCCGGCTGCACGCGCGACGCGGAACTCCGCAGCGTCGCACTACCCTCATACACTGCGCGCAGCGAGTGCGCGCCCGCCGGCAAATCGATGTTCGCCGTCGCCTGCCCGGAGTTGTTCAAAAACATGCTTGCCAGCTGCCGGTTGCCCTCTTCGATAACCACGACGCCGCTCGCCGGCGCTCCCGATTGATCGGTCACGGTCACCGCTGCATGCGCCTGCCCGGCCGCTCCGCCGGTGGTTACAGCCAGGGTGGTTTCGCTGGACGCACTCTGCGCCCTTGCCGCCGCTCCCGGCAACACCAGCATCACCGCCGCAATACCCAGCCCCGCAACCAACTCAAGCCGCGATTGGCGGCAATTCATCCTTCTCACGCGCTATTGCTCCAGATAGTCCAGGCAAATGTGCTATTGCCGGTTGTGCTCAGTCTAGAACCCCATTGTATCCGGCTGAGGCGTACCCGACCAATTCACAAATGCTCCTGGGGCCTAAGCCATTTGACGGCCAAAACGCCAATTAGAGAGTAAGCCCGAAGTTGTTCAGGGTTCTGGCACCGGGATTCGCCAGAATGCAGCGAAAAACCTCCTTTACTGCGCCGCCTCTTCCAGCTTTGCCGCCCTCCGCCGCCGCCCGCTCAACAAATAAATGGCAGCGCGCAACTCCAGCAGCGGATCTGCCGACGGCTCAATCCCGTCCACACGCGGAATCGGATCGAAGATAATGTGCTTCTGCTCGGCGGCATTGTTGTTCACGAGGTCGTCCAGCTCCATCGTGCCCAGCTCCACCAGCTCGCGGCTCTCCGGCCAGTGCACTGTGGCATCGTCGCTCACGTCCTGCGGCGCGGCCAGTTGCACCACAATCCTGAACCGGAGCGGCGCCTTGGCAACGCGCTTGGCAATCTCGTCGTAGTGGTAGTTCGGCTCCAGCGCAGCCGCAGCCGCGTCGGTCAGATACTCATTCCCATCCACTGGGACGATCCGGTAGCGCCCAAAGTTCCTTCCCCCCTCCGCATTGGTAAATGCAAAGGCGGTCACGCCGAAATACGTTTCTCGCGCCAGGCTCACCGGAAAGGGCTTGGGCGCCTGGACAAACGCCAGGGCCTGAGGATGCCCGGCCAGAAACTTCTCCACCGGCTTGGGCGAAGCCACGTCCGGCCCGCTCGCCGCCACGGATTTCAGGAATTCGAGGAATTCGTAACCGTCCCGCGTCGGAAAGGCGTCAATCGAGTGACTGACGATATCGGTGTGCAGGTGCTCTGCGAGATTGAACCTTATCGCCAGCCCCCGCGGATTGGCATCGGGCGCTGAATCCGGAATCAACGGCAGTCCCGTCGAATTCGAGAACCGCGCCGTCACCGGCGTGCTCTCGCGCGCGATATGTGGCGCCCGGGTCAGCCGCCGCGCTGCCGCCGCCGGCCTGAAGCTACCCGTCAGCAGCAGCCCTTTCGCATGTACCGCCCGATACCCGGAATGCACGCCAAACAGCTGATCGAACTGCTGCAACAACTCATTCGCGAGCGCCACAATGCGCTCATCCTGCGGCAAAGGCATACGGTGACCTCCTGCATACCTGACTTATATCTCACTTCACCGGTTCGCGCATTCTTTTCATGACAATCCGCGGCTGCCCCAGTGCCGGCTCTGAGCTCGTCAAAGGGTTTCGATTTTTCGACCTGGGAAACCACCAGGCCGCGCTCGTCGCGCTATGCTCATCAGTTGAGGTGCCCGTCATGAGCCCAGCCGCCTCCCGACCCCAGCTCGCCTACCTCACCGCCGCCCTTGACGAACTCCGCGCCAAGGGCACCCACTTCAACCTGCGCGTCCTGGAAGGCCCGCAACAGCCGGTTTGCCGCTACGACGGCCGCGAGGTCATCAACCTCGCCAGCAATAACTACCTCGGCCTGGCCGACGATCCGCGCCTGGTTGAAGCCGCTATCGCTGCCACACGCAAATATGGCGTCGGCTCCGGAGCGGTGCGCACCATTGCCGGCACCATGCGCATCCACATGGAACTGGAAGAAAAAATCGCTCGCTTCAAAAACGCTGAAGCCTCCGTCGTCTTCCAGAGCGGATTCGCCGCCAACGCCGGCACCGTCAGCGCCATCCTCGGCAAAGACGACTTCATCCTCTCTGACGAGCTGAACCATGCCAGCATCATCGACGGTGCGCGGCTCTCCCGCGCCAAAATCAAGGTCTTCCGCCACAAAGACATCGCCCATTGCGAAGAACTGCTCCAGGAAGTCGCCGCAGAGCCGGGCCGCAAGCTGGTTATCACCGACGGTGTTTTTTCCATGGACGGCGACATCGGTCCCGTCGACAAGCTCGCCGCGCTCGCCGAAAATTACGGTGCCATCATGATGGTTGACGACGCCCACGCCTCCGGTGTTCTCGGCCGCAACGGCCGCGGGAGCGTCGATCATTTCGGCATGCACGGCCGCGTCGATGTCCAGGTCGGTACGCTCTCCAAGGCCATCGGCGCGCTCGGCGGATACGTCTGCGGCAGCCGCGATCTCATCGACTATCTCTACCACCGCGCCCGCCCGTTCCTCTTCTCCACCTCGCATCCGCCCTCGGTCGCCGCCACCTGCATTGCCGCCTTCGACATCCTCGAACAGGAGCCGGAGCGCATCGACCGCCTCTGGTCCAACACCCGCTACTTCCAGGGCGAGCTGCACCGCGCCGGCTTCAATATCGGCGGCGTAACCACCCCCGCCACCGAAACCCCCATCACGCCGGTCATCGTAGGCGAGGGCCGCGCCGCCATGGACTTCAGCCGCGCCCTCTTCGACGAAGGCGTAATGGCCACCGGCATCGCCTTCCCCACGGTGCCCGAAGGCAAAGCGCGCATCCGCCTGATTCTCACCAGCGAGCACACGCGGGCACAACTGGACCAAGCGCTTGAAACCCTGGAACGCGTAGCCAAAAAAATGGGAATTCTCAAACAGGAGTAGAATCGAACGATCAATTAAGCACACGGAAAGACTGAATGGGCTCAACCACCTGGGGCTGGATTCTAGCCATCATTGGCACCGTCGCAAGCATAGCCGGAGTCGTCTTCAGTTGGATGGCATGGGTGCAGGCGGCCAAAGCGAAATACGCGGCCAGAGAAGCTGCTGAGGCCGTCCGGGTCCGTAACCTCTCACACGATTTCTCTAGATGGTCCGCTAACGCGCAGGAATTGCTGCAGGCGGTGAGAGATTTGCGCTTTGGTAACGCTCAGCGCGCTGCAACTGATTTGCTTGGCGTTTTGGCGCATAATAGGGGCTGGCAATCCGGTCTCGAACGCAATGTGTACGCCGCCAGATTGGACGAAGTGATCAGGCTTTTGAAGCTGGTTAATACTTACTTGACCGAGAAAGCGGTTTTCGAAGGGAAACAGGTTAAAATAGCAGAACATTGCCAGGCGATTTTTCACAAGCTAAACGAGATTTCTGGGGCTTTTGACGTCGAATTGGAGAAGCTATGAGCGACGCGGAGCTCAATAAGGCGGCACTTCTGATAGCGAAGTTGCTGGTCCGTACTCGTGAAGGCAAGGTCCATTGGGAGCATTCCCTCGAGCGCGAAATACCTCAGAATTTCTTTGCAGCAGACTTGACTTCGTGTCGCTTTTTCAAAGCCCCCCTAGAGTCCGGTCTTGAGGCGGTTGTCGGTGAGGATTCGGAACTACTAGGGTTCGAATTAGTCGGTGTCTCCCCGCAGGGAGAAAGGCAGGTAGTTGTGCAAGTCCTCCTGCCCCACATCCACGGAAAAGGCGAACAAGTTAGTCCAGAGGCCGTCGTGTACGGCGACATTAAAGACATTCTCTCGCTCGCAGAACATCCAAAAATGATTTCTGACGACCTGCAATTCAAGCAGGCAATGAGTTACCTCGATAGGCTGACCGCATAACTCGCCCCATGATCGCTCACCTGCGCGGCAAGCTCATTCACGAGCGGCCCCGCCACGCTACCGACAAACCCGCCGGTGTCGGCTGCGACTTCGCCTTTTCCGTCGCATCCGATCACGACAGCGCAGGCGTCGGCTCCTCCTGCTGCGCCGGAGCCGCCTTCACCGGCCCCGCAACAAAATCCTTCACCATTTTCTTCTGCCGATGCAGCCTAGTCTCCCAGCACGTCTCAATCGCCTGAATCTGCTCCGGAGTCAAATGCCACGACAGCGGAATGTGCTTGCCCTTGTAGTTGAACGAGACCTTCTGTATCTCGACCTTGCCTCTCCATTTCTCCGCCAGAAGGTCGGCCTGAAAGTCACGGTTGCACACCTGCGAAGTAGTGCGCACGCTCACCAGCGCCTTCAGCACAGCAACCAGTTGGAATACCCAGCCCGCCCGCGTCTTCTTCGGTATCGTGTCCTTTGCCTCGGGGAATCCATTGGTTTCGATAATCAGCACGCTCTCCACGCGCCGCCCGGCCGGCTTTTGCTCCTGTTCTTCCAGCGCCTGGTTCAGCCACTCGGTCAGCGTCGCCATTCCATAGTTGTCATAGAGCCCGCCATCGATCATATGCGGACTCCGGTTGGCATTGGCCGGCCGCGCCGAAGGCGATACATACGGGAACGACGCCGACAACCGCGCCGCCCGCACCACGGGAACATCCATCAGTTGATTGCCGCGCCGGTGCAATTGGTCTCCCGTTTTCCAGCCGGTCAGGCACTGCTCGTTCCTGGTCATATCAATTTCTGTTGTCCCCATCATCAGCGGCGCGCCTGTCTCCACCATCGTCGAATTCAGGATGAGCCCCGGCAGCGCGCCACTGCAGGAGCGCTGGTTCCAGTCGCTCATCGCGCCCGTGAGCTGCCGCGGCCCCTTGTCGGACTTCCGCGAATTCCCCTCCCACGCGCGTTCCAGGGCAATGCCGCGATCCGGCATCCACCCGAAGACGAAGGGAAGAAAGAAGCGCAGCAGATCCGGCCACGCCAGTCCCCAGGCCACTTCGTCCAGGCTGCCGTTGCTCGCCGCATCAAAAGGATTGCGCGCAACGTCGGGATTGGCCATCCAGTTCACGTAGCATGCCGCGCCCATGCTTCCGCCGGAGATGCCGCTCAGCAGCCGCAGCATCGTGTTCAAAGCGCCTCCTGTCTCTTCGTTCAGTCCGAAGAGCACCCGCGTCGTCCACGCCGCCGCCTGGATGCCGCCGCCGGCCGCGGCCACCACAATCGCGCGCGAACCATTGCCCGACTGAAGCACCTGCAGCGGTGTGCCCGCCGGAATGGGCTCTCCTGAAGTATCGCGGGCGTGATTCACCATCCCGTATGTGTGGTCCGATCCGGGAAGCCAGGTGTTGATCACGCCCAGCACCACCATCACCGGCAGCAGCGAGATGTGATAGGCGCAGAGCCAGAACTGCAGCGCCCCGCCAACCCATCCGAACACCATCAGCGCCAGCAGCGGCGAGGCCAGCGCTGGAACCGTGCGCGCTTTACCCAGCCGAAAATACCCATAAATGCCCAACACCACATAAAGCGTCAGGCTGGTAGCGCCTGCCAGCATTGCGCCCGCCTGCAGTTTCCATGCGTCGCCCTGATATCCGGGCCCCATGCTCTGGATCGCATGCCGTAATAAGGCCACCCAGCCGCTGCTCGGCTCGCCGCTCAGCACTTTGTCGGCAACCCGGAGCACTATCCCCGCGCCGCCAATCCCCGCCACAAGTCCCGCCAGTGAACCCAGCGCCATCACCACGACCGAGCGCCCCGCATGGCTCGACACTTTCAGCACAATCGCAATCGTGACCAGCGTCAGCAGCGTCGGGACCGCCACATTCAAAACCCACGCCGAAGCTGACTGCATCTGCCCGGAATTCAGCCAGTTCTCCACCGGCCGCAGCAGATCCACTTCGATGCCCAGCCGCGTCGGCCCCTCGCGCAAAAACACACGGGCCATCGCGCACGCGGATGCGCCCAGCGTGAACGCTGAGATCGCCACCGCAAAGTGCCGCACCGGTAGCTTCCACTGAGTGGAAAGCGACAGATCGAACATCCCATAAAACAGCGAATTCTTGGTGAAGTAGACCCACAGTGGAAACGCCAGCAGAAAGAGAAGCTGCAGAAATGGAATCCACAGCGCCGCCAGGATCTCCAGGTGCACAACCAGGGCATTCACAGTA
>JASHOY010000343.1 GCA_030038435.1 Acidobacteriaceae bacterium
GAAACCGACTGCTCGCCTTCACTCTTTCCAGCGCTGCGGCAAGCAAGGTTGGGGCGCCGTTCGGCGCATAACCATAGCCGCTCAAGTGCACCAGCATATCGGCCGGGCAGCCTTCGTTCAATGACAAACTCGTCGCAAGTAACTCGTCCGGCTCACAGATCCTTACCGGAAACGGAACCTCGTAAGAAGCTCTGGGAGTCAGTACTACAAACGCACTTCGGATACCAAACCCCTTTTCCAGTTCATGGGCCAGCAAAATCGCATGATCGCTGATTCCGCATCGCCCGGGAAGGAGCCTCGGAACAACCTGCACTAGAAATCGAGCTGAGCGGCCCATCTTTTCGTATATACTTCGGCAGTCCCGGTCAAGCCGCTCCCGAGCATCACCTTGAATTGCTTCACTTCTCATGCTATTCATTGATTCAATAACTCGAAATCGCCATCTTCTTTTGAGGTCGGCGGGATCATAACTCGCAGACGCACTTATCAAATACAATTACTGGTAAGCAGTCCGGTAGACTACGACCTGTGTGCCAATGCCAAGCGCAGACGTGATGGCCTGTTCGGCTGCGAGTTTGCCTGTGCTGGTGGGAACATACACTACATCGCCGTCCTTGAGGGCGACGTCGGGTGCCTTGCCCTTGAAAATGTTGTTCATGGAGACAGTTATGGCTTCCTTTCTCCCATCCTTAAGCGAGCGGACCAGTTGTACACGGTTGAGAGCAGGAGCCTTGGCGGGCCCGCCGGCGAGGGCCATCGCCTCCTCGATGGTCAATGCCTGGCGACCGTCAAGCACAAATCCGCCCGCGCGATTTACGTCCCCCAGCACATAGATGATTCCCGCCCGAGGCACCATGATCGTGTCGCCGGGAAGAATTTGCACCTCCGGCACTGCTGGATCGAGTGCGGAGGGATTGTAATAAACAGAGAGGGGATGGTTTGGATCATTTCGATGAGTAATGATCACCTTTGACGCAGCTATGGGTGTTTCCCCGCCCGCGGCGGCAATGATGTCATTGAGCATGCGAATGCCAAGTGCCGGATAGATTCCTGGCTCTTTAACCTCACCGTTCACCGTGATACCTTGTGTCGCATATTCCAGAGTGGTCACCGTTGCATAAGAGTTCCCGGGCTTCAGGATTCCTGCCTGGATGTAAAGTTTGGAAATCTGCGTGCCCGCTTCTTCGGTCGTCTCTCCCGCTACGTGCACTTTTCCGAGGAGTGGCATAACGATACTGCCGCTGGCGTCGACCCGGTAGCTCCCGGAAAGTTCGGGATTCTCAAACATGCTCACCTGCAGCAGGTCGCCGGAACCAATCTTCAGCACGGGTACGCTGTATTTCGAGGAAGAAAGGGCATTCTCGGCAAGCCCCGCGGTCGCTTGCGAAAGAAAAACCGCTGATATCAGCGCAATCACGATGCACGCCTTGTGCATGTCACTCTCCTTTTTCGTCCTCATAGCCATAGGCCTTGTCAGAGTACGGCGAGTTATAGCGGTGGCTATATCGATAGCCATACATACCGTAGCGGTAGGTGTAGAAAGTTTCGAGGCGCATGTCGACATCGTTCACCACCACTCCCGCAATGTTGGCGTTGATGCGCAACAACAAATCGCGTGCGCGCATGAGGGCGCGCTTGCGCGTCATCCCCGCGCGCGCGATCAGGATCACCGCATCTGAGAGCACGGCCACGGCCTGGGTGTCGGAGACGGCAAGCACCGGCGCGGTATCGAATACGATGCGATCGAATTCCCGCGTCCATTGGTGCAGCTGTTCTTCCATTCGCTTGGACGACAGCATTTCCGCAGGGTTGGGAGGGCGCGGACCGGCTGGCAGCACATGAAGCGTGGGCAGGTCTGGCAGCGGCGCCAGCATCTCATTGCGGCCGTCCGGTTGAGCCAGCACCGTGGTGAGACCATAACTGAGATCGGTAATCCCGAAGACGTGGTGAAGAGTTCCGCGTCGCAAGTCGGCATCTACCAGCAGCACGCGCTCACCGCGCTGCGCAAGCACAATCGCGCAGTTTACCGCGGTCGTCGTCTTGCCTTCACCGGGGAAAGCGCTGGTCACCGAAACGATCCGCGGCGGAGTATCGATCGACGAAAGCAGCAGTGAACTGCGCATTCCACGATAGGCCTCGGCAGAACTGGACTTAGGGTCGAGCAACGACGCGAGGGTCTGCCTGGCGGGCAGGAATTCTGCGGCCGCTTTTCGCTTTGCAATTTCCTTGCGTCCCCCCATCTCATAGGCAATATGCGGAATCGCGGCCAACGACGGCAACATCGTTGCGCTTTCCACCTCTTCCGATGTTTGCAGCGTATCGTCAATGGACTCGATGAGAAATGCGAGTACGCATCCGCAGAAGAGCCCACCAACCAGACCCAGAGTCATGCTCATCGTCTTCCTCGGGGCCACGGGAGTAATGGGAAGATGAGCACTGTCGACAACCGCTATGTCCGCCGCCGAGAGGCCCGCGGTAACACTCGCCTCCTTGAGCCGCATCTGGACCGCATCGTAGAGCTCGCGATTCAACTCGGCTTCCTGGCGCAGAATAGCGTATTGCGCCACTCCCTCGTTGAGCTTGTAAGCGGCGTCTTCCTGTTCCGCCAGGCGTTGGCGCAAATCGTTTTCCACCTTCACGGCGCCGTTGTATTCGGCTTGCACCTGGGCGCGCGCCAGGGTGGTCTCATTGTTAATCTGCGCTTGAACCTTGTTTATCTCGACCTGCAATTCTTTCATCTCGGGATGGTTGGGACCAAACCTTGCTGCCAGTTCGCCGCGCTGCGTTTCCAGATCAGTGAGTTGCGTGTGCAGTGCGGCAAGAGCCGGGTTATCGCCCATCAGCGCCTGAAGATTCGGATTCAGTGAATCGTATTCGTGCAGGCGCGCTTCTTTCATGATGCGGTCGGCTTCCGCCGTTTCCAGATCGCTGCTTATCTCGCCCAGAGTCTGCAGAGTTAGATTTGAGTTTTCGTCGGTTCCAACAATGTTATGTTCCTTTTGGTATTCGGCGAGCTGGACCTGTGCATTAGAGGCTTCGTCTTTCAGCATCCCCAGCCGTTGCTGCAGCCAGGTGGAGACATGCATCGTCCGGTCGTACTTGAGACGCAGATCCTCATCTGAGTAGGTCTCTACGAGCTGGTTCACGATCTCCGTAGCCAGCTCTGGATTGGTGTTGCGATAGTGAATTTCAACCAGGTCGGTGTCAGGGATGATCGTGACACGCAAACCACCCCGTATGTAACCGATCAATCTAACGCGCTCCGCGGGTGTGAGCTGACCGGAAGGCGGGGGATCGGCGGATTCGCCTTTTTGATGGCTCGCGGCGCGCAGCTTGTCGATCAGGTGCAGGCTCTGAGCCGTCTGCAGAAGTACCGAATCGCTTTCCAGGATGCGAACCTCGGTATGCAGCGCCGTGTCGTTATCCTGCCCGTTTTCCACCGCGTTCAAGCCCTGCAGCCCCACGTCAGGTGGATTGTTTGGCTTGATCTCGATGCGCGCAACGCTTTCGTAAACCGGCTTGGTCCGGATGATGTAATAGGTCGACACGCCGACGAAAAGCAGAGTGACGAGCAAAATGGTCAGGCGCTGCTTCAAAAGCACGCGCCACACGTCCATCAGCGTGAGACGTTCCGTTGTAGCATCAAAGATTGCCCGGTTCAGGTTGGGTTTGCCGGCCGGCAACTCGGGCTGACTTTCAAAAGGCATTTAGACTCCTGAGTTTGTCCGGCGCGGCCTCCGCACACTCCGGCGGCCGGACAAAGGCTTCGCGTCGTGGTGGCCACGCACAGCTTTGCACGCCATCACCCGCCAAGCAAATCGTTGAGATTTTCTTTCCCATGAATCGGGCTGGCTTCATGAACTCAATTCACCTTGCAGAACTACCCTCCACCGCCGCCCGAATGCTGATTTAGGATTCACGCCGCAACAAGTATTGAGTCTGGGGAATTCGTCTTAAACTGCAAGTTCAAATCTGTATTCCAAGTCGGATATGAAACTTTTGTATGCACAAGTCACGATTAAATAAGGGCCGGCCGCGCAGGACGATCGCTGAACGCGCCGGCAGTGTAAAGAGATGAATCATGTCCAGCTTTGCCGCCATCTTGTCCTGAGGCGCGTCATCAGGCTCCTTGCCCTCTGACCGCCTGATTTTCCACCGCTATGGCCGCTACATGCAGATCCGAGTGGGTTAACACAATATTGATGGGCCAAATTGATGCGGTCAGAAACCTGTAGACTCCAACTCCTTCACGTCAACCCTGAGCCGGGAAGCTTCTGGAGCGAACAGATCATGGATCAGCGATGCTGTCCGGTTCATTGTATATCGCGCCAGAAAACAGGGCCGCGCGCCATTCGCCATCGCTTCTTTTTGCGCGGCGGGCAGTTCCATCCAGCGGCGCAAAAGCCGCTCCGTGCCTGCACTCGTATCTTCATCGACAAGCCCTACCCCATCCGACTGGATTTCCGGCCAGATGTTCACCTGGTTGCTGATCAGAACCGGTAGCCCCGCGGCAAGAGCCTCAACCACTGAAATGCCGAAGTTCTCCTGGTGCGATGGCAAGACAAATGCCTCGCAGGCCCGCAACGCGCCCCACTTCAGCTCGCCGCCAATCATGCCCGGCCAATGGATCCTGTGAGCAATTCCCAGATGTTCCGCCTGCGACTGCAACTTTGTCTGCAACCCTTCCTGGTCGGGACCGGCTATCACAAGATCGATATCGGGAAACGCGGACACAACGCGGCCAAAGGCGTCCAGAAGCAGATCACAGCCCTTTTTCTCATGAATCCGGCCCAAAAACAGCAGATAACGCCGGCCGCGAAGCGCAGGCATCCTCTTATAAAAGACTTCAATCTCTCCCGCCGAGCGGTCCGCGGATTCCCCATGGTCCGTGATCCCATAAGGAATAACCAAACCGTTCCAACGATTCGGCCGAAAACTGGTTTGCGCCAGATCGCGCTCAATTCCGGTTGTGAAGAACACCGCAGCCGCATCGCGGAGCACTGCGTACTGCATGCGCCAGTAAAGCTGCTTCTTGAAACGCTTCAGAGGATATGCGCGATTGAACCACGGATCCAGCGCGCCGTGAACGAATACGACGTATGGCACTCTCGCCCTGCGCGCCGCTGATCGCACCGCAAGGTTGGGGAAGGACCATATTCCGTTCATCAGGATGACGTCGAATCGTGCTGCGTGTTCATGAAGCCATCTCCACAGGCGAGGCGAAAACGAAAACCTCCCCAGAGACTTCCCCCCAAGAGCATGAACCGGACAGGGTATGCCGCCCAAAAACGTCTCATCCGGCTTGTCGAGACAAACGATCTCCGCCTGGAAGCTGGCCGGTTCCTGCGTGTAAGCCGTGGCCAGTTGACGCACCGCTTCCGGAGGACCCCCGGCAACCGGGGAAAGCGTATCGATGACGTGCAAGATGCGCATAGAGCAATACTGCAAGGAACCCTTTACGGGAGAATCGCTGGAATTGCTGCCCGCATTAGACAAACGATCAAGCCGGCGGCCCTTCCGCGATGGGCGTCATCCTTCTCGAACGCGCCATTTCCGGCGGTACCAGAACATCAAGCCAGAACCTGGCGTAAACCTGTATCGCTTCTCCACTGTCGGCGTAAGGCGCAGGAGCACCCGGTATGAGCTTTGCAAATTCGGGGTGCACCATGACCGTCGTCGCCAGAGCCGCTGTGAGCAGCGAGGGATCCACGTTACGCAACTTACCGCTTTCAATGTTTTTGGCCAGATAACGATTCACCGCGGAGAAGATAGGCGAGAGATACTCGTAACACACCGTCGCGGCTTTCCAGCGAAGTTCGATGAAAGCCACTGCAATCAGGCGCAATAACTCAGGCTTCAGGATGGTGGTGTCGACCAGCTGTGCAAAGAGCTGCGGTAAGACCACCTCCGGGCTGGCGCCATCGGATATTCCCGACAACAAGTCGCGGCGCAATTCCAGGCCGCTCAGACGCGAGCGAAGCGCCGCCCAGAAAAGATCTTCCTTGTGCTCGAAGTAACGAAACAGAGTGTTCTCGCTGATATTGGCAAGACGGGCTATCTCGCGCGTGCTCGTCCCATGGTATCCCTGGCGCGCAAATAACTGGGCCGCAGCGTGCACAATCTTGTTTACTTGCTCAGAATTCCTAGCTGGGAATGTCATGATTTCACACTCGTAGTAAGTTCGGTGCAGAACTCCGTTCAGAAGTTTGGCTCCTCGCATAGAACGGGCTTACCGTGGCAAAATTTGCCCTTTTGAATTGGGTCTATTAGTGAGGAAGATAGGGAAATTCTGCGGAAGGGAAATAAGTGTACTCCTCGCAGTGGTCGATTTTCTGGGAGGTAATATCTATCGGGGAAGTTTGCTTGCGAAATGATTCCGCAGAGTTCAAGCCGGTTTATCCGTGCCAAAGATTGCCGAAAGACTCTATGGGCTTCGGCCTCTGAGCGGGCCTGTTTGCGCTCTTTCTTGTGACGCTGCGCAGAACTGGCCCCGGGAATCAATTCACTACCGGCTCCAGGTTTTCAGCGCCGATCTCTACCGCCGCGTGCTGATGAATGAGATCAACGGTCAGAACAAAGCGAAGACTGCTGTTGTTCTTGCGGATGAGAGTGCCTTGCAATCCTCGCATCGCTCCGTCGCGAATGCGAACTTTCTGCCCTACAACCAGCTCGCTATAAGGCTCAATTTTATTGCTGCATAAATCGGAACGCAGAAACTCAATGGTTGTGTCTGGGACTGGCAGCGGTTCGCGTGTATTCCCAACTATGCGCAGCACCCCAGGCACCCCCAGAACCTTCCCCCGCTCACGCCTCCCTATGCGTACAAACAAATAAGAGGGGAAAAGGGGCAGAACCAATTCCACTCGCTGGCGGTTTTTCCAGACTCGCACCGACTGGTAAGTGGGAAGAAACGATTCGACATCCCGCAGGGCCAGGTGCGTGGCGGCGGATTTCTCATTTTGGGGGACTGTAAAGACGGCGTACCATTGCCTTTCCGTTCCACCACGGCTCGCCTCTGCCTCAGCTACAGGCTGCGATTCCGGGTAGCTCTCTGCCCTGATTTCGCCCATGGCTTCGCCTTCCTGACTTAGCGCAGCGCTTCCCGCTAAGCCGTTCGACCCGCATCAATTTACTCAAGGCAAGTTCGAAAGACAATGAATTCAGACGAAAATGCGAAGCTCTGTAGGCGAGTCCTCTGCACTCGAGAATCTTGCTCTTCTAGAATCCAGAACGCCGTCCTGGAAAGGGACCGCTGGGGATACTCTGGTAACACAATCAGTGTAAGCGATCGCTCCAACTTCTGAAAAGCAAAATCAGCGATTGAAAGGCTCGGGAAGGTATTTGATTCGGCATTTATTCGCTTAATCTGCCGCATCGACATAAAACCAATACGCTTTTGGGAGTGTGTGCCTGCTGAAATGTATGGTTACCAAAGTGCGCGGTTGCCGCTCTCTTCAGATGCCTTCCAATCCATGGGAAGGATGAGCGAATTTTTGTCGCAGAACGCGGACGAGGTCTGTAGAGGTGCGGCTTTCGGTTCCGTGTCCTCCCAACCCCTGACCGCCGTCACACCTCACTCACATGCCATCATTTAACCTCTAACAAGCTTCTTTGCGCATGACCGCCGCCGAGGTTCAATCTCGCTACCCGTTGACCCAGGGGGTGAACCCCTGGCTGGTAACGATTGCGGTGATGCTGCCAACTTTCATGGAGGTGCTGGACACCGCCATTGCCTCGGTCGCGCTGCCCTATATCGCAGGCAGCCTGTCGGCAACCACCTCCGAGGCCACATGGGTCTTGACCAGTTACCTGGTGGCCAACGCCGTCATTCTTCCCGCCTCCAACTGGTTCGCGCGCCGCTTTGGACGCAAGCGCTTTTTGCTCACCTGTGTCATCATTTTCACCATCGCATCGTTTTTTTGCGGCGCAGCACCATCGCTGACCGTCATCCTGCTGGCGCGCGTAGTGCAGGGCGCTGGCGGCGGCGCTTTGCAGCCGCTCTCGCAGTCCATCCTGCTGGAAAGCTTTCCCGTCGCCCAGCGTTCCAAGGCCATGGCTGCTTACGCCCTGGGCATCGTCGTTGCCCCCGTGCTCGGCCCCACTCTGGGCGGCTGGCTCACCGACACCTATAGTTGGCGATATGCGTTTTACATCAACATCCCGGTGGGCATCCTGGCCGTGATTCTCATCGCCCGCTTCATTCATGACCCGCACTACATCAAACACGCCAAAGTCGGCGCTTTCGACAACCTCGGCTTCGGTCTGCTGATCGTGTGGACCGGCTGCCTGCAGGTGGTGCTCGACAAAGGCCAGGAAGACGACTGGTTCGGCGCCGTTTGGGTGCGCTGGGCGGTGGCTGCGCTGGTGGTTGCGCTCATCCTCTGGATCTGGCGCAGCTGGACCAACCCTGGCGGTATTGTGAACCTCCACATCCTGAGGGACAGAAATTTCCGCACCGGGCTTTTTCTCATTGCGCTGCTGGGCATGTGTATTTACATCACCATCACCATTCTTCCCCTCTACTACCAGGAGGTGATGGGTTACACCGCCTTTGCTGCGGGCCTGGTCGTAGGCCCGCGCGGCATAGGCTCGTTCATAGGCTCCCCGGTTATCGGCATTCTTGGCTCGCGCGTGGACAACCGCAAACTCCTGTGCGGGGGCTTCATCGGGT
>JASHOY010000344.1 GCA_030038435.1 Acidobacteriaceae bacterium
GGGGGCCGCAAATATCTCTTCCATAACCTCGGCAACGGCAGATTCGATGAGGTAAGCGCTAAGCTCGGCATCCAGAGTCGCCGCTGGGCGCTGGCCTGTGGCGCGGCCGACCTCACCGGAAACGGCTATCCCGATCTTTTCGTGGCCAATGATTACGGCGTATCCGAGCTATATCTCAACGACGGCAAACGTTTCCACGAAGTCGGCAAGGATGCCGGCGTAGGTTATGCGCCCAAGAGCGGCATGAATGTTTCCTTCGGCGACATATTCGATCAGGGCAAATTCGATGTGTATGTCTCCAACATCTCCGAGCCAGGGATCCTCATTCAGGGCAATAACCTCTGGGTGCCCAAGGATGGCACCGATGGCAATTCGATCCGGTATGCCAACATGGCCAATGCCCTGGGCGTAGAACTGGGCGGCTGGAGCTTCGGTGCGCAGTTTGCTGATCTGAATAACGACGGCAACCAGGATCTCTTTCTCACCAACGGCTACATCTCTCTCAGCCGAACGCGCAGCTATTGGTATGACTTCGCCAAAGTCGCGGTAGGGAACAGCACCATCATCGGAGACGCCAAAAACTGGCCGGCATTCGACGGGCGCAGCCTCTCGGGTTATCAGGAAAAGCGCGTCTGGCTCAATGACGGTGCTGGACAGTTCGAGGACGTTGCCCGCGCCGTCGGCGTTTCCGACAGACATGATGGACGCGCTGTCGCGGTCGGCGACCTCTTCAATAACGGCGCCGTGGATGTCGTGGTTGCCAATCAGAATGGACCCCTGCTCCTTTACCGCAATCACGTCGATCCGGCGGAAAAGTGGATCGAGTTCAGCCTCCAGGGAACAAAAAGCAATCGCGATGCCATCGGAGCTGAGGTCACTCTTTACTGGGACGGCAAGCAGCAGCTCCAGGAGGTTTCCGCTGGCTCGGGATTTGCCGCGCAAAACAGCCTGCGTCTGCATTTTGGACTGGGCAAACATCCGCAGATAGAAAAGGCCGTGATTCACTGGCCTTCCGGAACCTTGCAGACATTGAAAGACCTCTCGCCTGATAAGCTCTACCACATCGAGGAACCAAAGTGAGCCAACCCATCGCCATCACCACATCGAAGCCGCCCCGGCCACTTTGGAAGCAATGGCTCACTCTGGATAATCGCTACGTGCCCCCCGCTTTCATCACCTTGATACTGTTGGCCGGACAGGTTTCATACGGAATCCTGGAAAGCTATGAGCGGACGGTGCTGGCTATTGCGACTGCTATAACCATCGAGCTGATTCTGGGACGGATCTTCCTTGGCAAGTGGCTCAACCTGGCCAGCGCGTACATCACCGGGATCAGCATAGGAATCCTGGTTCGCTCTCCGGCGTTCTGGCCCTACGCAGTGGGCGCCGCGCTCGCCATCACCTCAAAGTATGTGCTGCGCTTCAAGGGGCGTCATCTCTTTAACCCCTCCAATTTCGGCATCAGCGTCTTACTCTTTCTCCTGCCCGCCACGGTTGCCATGCTCAGCATTCAGTGGGGTAACAACATGTGGTCGATGGTTGTTATCTGGGCGCTTGGCTCGGTGATCATCTGGCGGCTGCGCCGCTTTCACATTTGCGCAACTTATGCGCTCTCCTTTCTGGTTCTTGCCCTTGTCCGCTCCTGGATGATTCACGAGCCATGGCTTTCGGAGATCGCACCCATCACCGGTCCCGAATATCAGCTCTTCATCTTCTTCATGATTACCGACCCCAAAACTACAGTTCGATCGAAGAAAGGTCAGTGCATCGTAGCTTTTCTTGTCGCTCTACTGGAAATGTTCTTCCGTCTCAATTCGAGCGTCTACGCTGAACTCTATGCTCTCTTCTGGATAGGGCCCATCGCGCTGCTTGTCGAAATGTGGCTCGACTCCCGCCGGAAGAAACCGGCGCCCGCCGATGCTCCCGTTTTTGCGGCTGCCAGCGGAGCGCCGCAACAATCCATCCCCTGAGGAATGCGCTTGCTCTCTCGCTCCCGGAAGATTGCTTTTTGTCTCGCACTCACGGCCACCGCTCTGATCGGCGGCTGTAAGTCGAAACATCCATCCGCTGCAAAGCCCTCCGCGGCGCACCCCTCATCTGCGGCTCGGCCATCAACCCCTGCTCCCGCTCTCTCGAATCGCCCTTCAGGCCCGATTCACTTTACTGACATCACCGCCCGCGCTGGCATCCATTTCGTGCGCAACAGCGGTGCCTTCGGCAAGAAGTACCTTCCCGAGACCATGGGCAGCGGCGTTTGCTTTATCGACTACAACAACGACGGCTGGCAGGATATTCTCTTCGTCAACTCCGACGACTGGCCCGGCCATTTCAAGCACAAGTCTTATCCGGCGCTTTACCGCAACAACCACGACGGCACTTTTACCGATGTCACCCGGCAGGCCGGCCTCGACGTGCAGATGTATGGAATGGGCTGTGCCGTAGGCGACTATGACAACGACGGTTATGACGATATCTACATCACCGCGCTCGGGCACAATTATCTATTCCGCAACATGGGCAACGGCACCTTCAAAGATGTGACCGCGAAGGCTGGAGTAGGATCGTCGGGCTTCTCCACCAGCGCCGCGTGGTTTGACTACGACAATGACGGCAAGCTGGATCTGGTAGTCGATCACTATGTGGACTGGTCGCCGGCCACCGACAAGTATTGCTCTCTCGACGGCGTCCACAAGTCATATTGCACGCCCGAACTGTACCCCGGCGAAAGCATAACCCTCTACCACAACCTGGGCCATGGCCGCTTCAAAGACGTAACCAAAGCTGCCGGCCTCTACGATCCCTCCGACAAGGCCCTTGGCATCGCATTGATTGACTACGACAACGACGGCTGGCTGGATTTGTTCATCACCAACGACACCGAGCCCAACCGCCTCTACCACAACAATCACAACGGAACCTTCACACCTTCCGGGGTCGCCGCGGGCGTGGCCTATAGCGACACCGGCAGGGCACGCGCCGGCATGGGCACGGATGCCTCCGACTACGACGGCTCTGGCCGCCAGAGCCTGCTCATCGGCGATTTCAGCAACGAGAGCATGGCGCTTTATCACAATGAGGGAGACGGGCTCTTCACTAACGACGCGCTGAGCGCCGGTATTGCCCTGCCGTCAGCGAAATCACTCACCTTTGGCGCCTTCTTTTTTGACTACAATCTTGACGGGCTCCCCGACATCTTCGCCCTCAACGGCCATGTTGCCGACGACATCTCGGTTATAGATCCCTCGCTTTCCTATGCCGAACGGCCGCTGATGTTCCGCAATCTAGGCCACGGAAGATTTGCCGACGTCTCAAACGATTTGGGCCCCGCTTTTCGCCAGCCGATGGTCGGACGCGGCGCCGCGTACGCCGATATTGACCTTGATGGCGATCTCGACCTGGCCCTCACCACCAGCAACGGGCCTGCGCGCCTGCTGCGCAACGATGGCGGCAACCAGAATGACATGCTGCGCGTGAAGCTGATTGGCACACGTTCCAATCGCGACGGCATCGGAGCCAGGGTCCTGCTCACCACTTCCACCGGCCAGCGCATGGAAGAAATGGTCAAGAGCGGATCGAGCTACCTCTCTCAGAGCGAGTTGCCGCTCACCTTCGGTCTGGGCAAACCCGATCCGGAAAAACGGATCAAGCTTGAAATCAGGTGGCCAAGCGGACAAAAGGACGCCATCTCCGATGTCCGTCCCGACCAGTTCATCACTATTAAGGAAGGCGCAGGCGAAGTTGCCGCGCAGCCCATCCAGTTTGTGCTCAAGCCCGGGAAATAGCAGGAGCGCTAAATCCACAGCGCTCCAGCATCTGCGCGATCTCTACGCGGCTCACATTGAGTTTGTGAGCCGACCGCAACAGGTCTTCCGCATCCACCGGATACCAGTTGCGCCGCGTGCCATCGGACAGCCCGGCCACGTCCACCGGTTCAATGACGCGCAGAATTTCATCGATGACCGCCTGCGAATCCTTTTCATCGCAAACATAACGCGCGCGTTCCAACATGCGTGTGCATCCCGCCGCGAAGCGGGGATGATCAAGGAGCAAAAAGGAAGATGCCAGTTGGGGCTTTCCCAGCCGCCGCGCCTCCTCCGCGTAGCTCGCGGCTGCAAAGTAGAGCAGTGATACAGCCGAGAACACTGGAAAATTTGCGAAATTTGCATAGAGCGCGCCGATCAGGCGCCCCGTGGCCACAAGCTCGGCGTCGCAGCGTACTGCATAATCTTCTAGCCCCGCCGCGAAACGATCGGTATTCCAATCGCGCTCGAAAATCTCTGCCAGCCGCGCAACACCCAGCAGCGTCAACGGAAATCCAGTCGACAGCAGCGGATCGACAAAGCCGGCCGCTGAGGGCAGCAAAGCCCAGTTCTTTCCCGTCACCCTGGCACTGCGAAAGGCGAGTCGTGGAATGTGCCGAAACGGCTGCACTGCTTGCGCGTCGCGGAACTGGCGCTGCAGCGTTGGAATCATTTCAAGCACCCGCTTCCAAGCCGCCTCACCCTCTGTAAACCGCAACTGCGCGGCCAGCGCATCAGTGGCGGCAATGCCGGCGCTGGTTACGCCATTCGAGAAGTGCAGCACCCACACCCATCCGTCCGGGAACACATGATGCACTGCCGCATCGTCAATCGGAAACGGGGGTACCTCATCGAGAGACACGGCGCAGGTGTTCGCCAGCCGTTGCGCGCCCTGAAAGTGACAATAGAGTGCCGACGTCGCAGGCATGCCCGGCAACTCGCTTTCACTCAGCTTGAGAGCGCGGTGCAAAAAGCCGCGCGGCCCTGTTGCATCCACCACAAAGCTTGTGGAGATATTTAGCTCTCGCCCGCGATGTGTTCCCCGCAGACCGGCGCCGGGTCCTCGATCCGCAATCTCGATTAGTTTCACCTCGTCCAGATAAACCACCCCGAGTCGCTGCGCTTCGCTCACCAGATATTCGTCGAAATCAGCGCGATACCAGTGCATGTCCGCAATCTGGTCGTGTGGACTGGCTGCCACCAGAAGCTGATCTTTGCGCTCAATTGCTCCCGCGCGGCCGGGCGAATGATGAAAAAAACTGAAGCCGCGTTTCAGTCCGCAGGCCAGCTCGGGATGGTTCTCCCGCCAGCTCCCCCACTTGCTCAATGGCCGGACATTCGCGAGGCTGTAACGCTCTGCCAATTCTTCCAGCAGCAAGTTAGACAGCGGAGTGGAAGACTCTCCAATCACCATGCGAGGATGCCGTCCCCGTTCGAGCAGGATTGCCTTCAGGCCGATGCGCTGCGCAATCATTGCCGTCAGCGAGCCGGCAAACCCGGATCCCACCACCGCAATGTCAAAACGTTCCTTCAATCCGCCCTCCCGGCGCGCCCTGGCACACGCCGCAGAACACTGCATCTTTGAGCACCTGCCGAAGATTCATCTCCCGTAGCCGCTCGACACGAGCCTCGAAACAGGCGGCGCATTCTCCGCGCCTCTTCACATCCCACAAATCCGTGAATACCTGTCCGCGCCGCTGCCTCAATCCATATGCAGCCGCTTCTTCCAGCAGCTCCAGCGCTGGGGACGCAAACTCTCCCTCTGCGGCCAGCGCTTCCATGGCGCCATTTCCGCCGCGTGTCGGAATCAGCGTGGTCACCGTCGCCGCACATTCGAACGCAAAGTCCAGCGAGCGTTGCGCCCAATGAAGAGCTTCTTTGGCCTTCATAAAGGGTGGCTGCACCAGAATAAAGACCCTCAAATCGATATCGTTTCTACGCAGGAAACTCGCCGCATCGGCAAACTGATCCAGCGTCATGCGCTTGTTGAGTTTTTCCAGAACCTGCGGATGTGTTGTCTCCAACCCCATCGCCACTTCCAGGCGTCCTTTCAGCATGCTTCGGAAAACAGCGCATTGCTCGCTCACAAAGGCCGGATGACACTCTACAATGATGCGTTCAAAGCCGCGGACGCGTTCAGCAATCGCCGCGTAATCCGACGGTGGAATGGCGTGCGGATCGAAAAAACTTCCGCTGTTGTAGAGTTTCACCGTACTTGCCCGGCCAAGCCGCCTCAAGGCAAAATCGATCTGCTCAGGGATCGCTCCCAGAGGTGCTGATTCGCTCAAGGTGTTCCGCCAGAGATCGCACATCGCACAACGAAACGGGCATTCGCGGTTGGTCAGGAAAATCGTGGCCACCGCTTCGACTTGCCCGCACGGCCCGCATTCCACTTCCGCAAAAGTGCCGTACGGTTGGCGAGGATTTAAGGAATTGCGCGGTGGACGCCGGGCCAGAATCCATGTGTCCCGTTCCGCTGCGCCGGTCGGAAAGCTAAGCGCCACACAAACCTCATTGGTAGAGCGACAGGAATTTGTTTCTATATTCCGTCTCGCGCCAGGGCAACCGGCTCGCTAACGAGTCCTTCGATATCGCCCCATGCTGGAAGCGCCGCTTCGGAAACACCGGCATCTTCATCCCCGTTACCGCCGCAATTCCGCGCGATACAATCTCTCCCTTGAGCGTGTACAGCTTCTCCACGCTGTACCCGGTGAGTTGAATAAAAGGGATTGCTTCTGCGACTGCGACCACATCCGGCCGCGTATAGGGACTGAAACCTGAAAACCCAAAATGGCGCGCAGGTGCGTACGTTCGCGTATACGACCGGCTCAGCCCTCCACTGTAGGTCAGGGAATGCTTTATCTTGCCTACGCCCCAACCTTCCTGGTACAGCATGGGGTTATTCACAACGCTGCGTATGGTAAGCTCCGGATTCTCCTCGATAGGATAATCCTTGAGATTTTCGTCGCCGCCGTCGCCGTCGAGCAGATACTTCCAGTCCGCATAGCGCTCGCGGATGCCGCGGCATAAGGCCACCGCCATGGTAGCCGATTCCACATCCAGCGATTTATAGTCCTCCACAATCCGGATGGTTTCGTCCGTATTCAAGGCCGCGGCATTCACCTCGATCGGCTCGAGAAAGAGGCCGAGGCCAAGCGCATCGAGAAAGGCGCGCGCCTGTTCCATATCCGGACCGCGACCCAGATCCAGAACAAATGCCTTAAGCCGGCTCGGGCTTATACCCAGACGCTGCAGCATGAAATAGGTGCTCAAAAATACACTGCCGCTGTCAATGCCGCCGGAAAAGCAGACCCCGATGGGTTCCTGTTGCGGCAGGCGCTGAAGCCACTGCGAAATTTCTTCCGCCAACGCGCCAATATATGTCTTTCCAATTTCATCCAGATCCGCCGGCAAAGAACCAGCCGCCGGCGCAAAAAATCGCGTGTATGTCGGATCCGGGTCCGGGCACCCGATCAACTGAAGTTCCACGATGTAATGTGCCGGAACCATCCGTGAATAGCTGGGATGAAACTGATGCTCCAATCCTTCACTCTTCAGCCATGCGTAGATGGCATCGATCCGCGGCGCCACCACCAGCACCGGTCCTTCCTGCCGCTTAGCCAGAAAGTATCGCATCGGCCGGTCAAGCGACCGTGCCATTCTCACTGTCTTGCCATCGCGCGCCACCAGCGCAAACGATCCATGTATGCCGCGCACCGCTTCCGGCTGCCCGCTCTGCAGGCGCGCCCGTGCCTCTTCAACGCCGATGTTGAATATCTGATTTGCGTCCTGCTCAGTGAGGTCAACTACTCTCTCTACGTAGTGTTCCATTCCTTCTGTCTCCAGGCTTTTTCAGTCTTCAGTGTACGCCCGGGCGCGCCACCGCAAGTTGAAGAGGTGCGGATTCGCCGCCCCTGACGCGAAGCAGGGCATGGCCATATTCATTCCTGATGAAGCACAGATATCAGATCCGTGCGGGTCGCATCAAGCGCCGGAATCATGCTGGCCAATAAGGCGATGACTGTCATGGACGCCCATGCCAGCGAAAAAGACAGGGCGTCATGAGCTGTGACCCCTACCAGCGTACTGGCCAAAAGCCTGCTCAGCAGCAGGGCAGAGCAGGTTCCGATGGCCCCGCCAAAGAAAATAAGCCGCGCAGCCTGCATTAAGATCAGCCGCAGCAGACCGCTGCGAGATGCCCCCAGCGCCAGTCGGATTCCCATCTCCTGCGCGCGCTGACTTACCGAATACGCGAAAACTCCAAAGACGCCAATTGCGGCCAGGATCACGGCGATCATGGCAAAGCAGGAGATGAGAAGCATCATAAGTCTTCGTTGCCCTACGAGATCGGAGAGCCGCTCGTTCATGGTCTGTACGTCGAAGAGCGGCTGTTCATGATCGACAGCGACGACAGCCTCGCGCATGGCTCTCGAAAGTGAGGTGGGATTGGCTCCGGCGCGCAGGATCAGGTCCACTTCCTGAGAAGGAACCTGGTCCATCGGCAGGTAGATCTCAGGCTGCACCTTCACCGCGATTCCATTGTGCCGCACATTCTGGGCTATGCCAACGATCACCGTGGGCAGGAATCGGAACTGGAGACCCTCGCTCGTTTGACCGATATAGAATTGCCTCCCTAATGCGCCTCCGGGGAAGAACCGATCCGCGAAGGTGCGATTCACGATCGCAACGCGAGCCGAGGCAGCACTGTCCCGGTTCTCGAACGCTCTTCCCTGGAACAGAGGCGTCCCAACCGCTCGGAAGTATCCGGGTGTCACGCTGATCATCGTGATGACCTGGCGTAAGCCAAGAGGGGGATTGGGGTCGTCTTCGAAGGAGACCGCGCCGCTGGACGCGAACGAAAGCGGAAGAGCACTGGCCAGAGCCGCCGTTTTGACGCCCGGCAGCGCTTCCAGCCGAAGCAGCAGGTTGTGACTAAAGTTGCGGCGCGCTTCATTGGATTGAAAGCTTCTCCCGGTCAGCAGGGTTTTTCCCGTGAGGGTGCTGTTCGGATCGAAGCCTGAGTCATCATGCAGCAAGTTAACAAAGCTGCGAATCAACAGCCCGGATGTGGCTAGAAGCATGACCGCCAAACCAACCTGCAGCACCAGAAGCGAATGACGAAACAGCCGCTGTTCCCGGCTCGAAGTGACACGGAGTGCCGCACTCTGCAGGGCGCTCCTTAAATCCGTCCGCGCGGCATTCATCGCGGCTGCCAGGCCCGATACCAGGGTGGTGAGCAAACCCAGGCCCACGGCGAAGGCCAGCACCCAGCGGTTTACCCTAATCAACGTGCTCAGTTTCCCCAACGGTGAATGGAACGATTCTCCGCCATATGAGATGCTCGATCCTGCTGGACTCAATCCTGCATGATGAATAAGAGCTGTTACCAGCAGGGCGATGGCAAAGCCCACCGCAGAAGCTAGAAGCGACACTATCAGGCTCTCCACCAGCGACTTGCGGATCAGCCGGAATCGCGAAGCGCCGAGCGCGCCGCGCACCGCGGTCTCGTGCCGGGATGATGCCGCGCGCGCCAGTTGCAGATTGGCAACATTCGAGCACGCTATCAGCAAAACGCCGGTTACCGCGGCAAGAAGAATCCAGAGCGGACGGCGATCGTCGCCGGTCAGATGTCTCTGCAGCGATTCGACCGTTGCTTGCCGCCCATTGAACATAGGCGCGAACGCCGGAGGATAAGTGCGAGCTCGCGCTTCAAAAAATGCCTGCATCTCCGACTGTGCCTGTTTGGCGCTTACACCGGATCGTAGCCTCCCCACTGTGAAGATACCCAATACCCCTCTGCTCACGGAGAGACTTGTATCCCGATCAAGATCCGCGGGCGCATAGACATCCGGCTCCAAACCATAATTCGGAAAGCTGAAATTCGCGGGCAGCACTCCGATAATCGTTTCTGCCCTCCCGTCAATGGTGACCGATTTTCCGATCACTTGGGGATCAGCTTGGAACTGATTTCGCCAAAAGCGATTGCTGAGGATGATCAGCGCAGGTCCACCTGGTCTATCCTCGTTTGCGGAAAAGACTCGCCCCAGTTGAGGAGTCACTCCCAGCATAGGAAGAAAATTCGCTGTCACCCCGGCCCACACGATGCGTACCGGGTTCCCGAAGCCAGTCAGGTTACGATTCGCCCAGAAATATCCTGCGAATTGAGAAAAGGATTTTTCTGTATGTTGCGCGGCAACGAAATCGGGCGACACCAGCACGTCCATCTGGAATTTAGGGCTTTCAGCCGTGACATACACGAGTTGATTGGGTCGTGAGTAGGGAAGCGGACGTAGCAGCAGCGAATATACAGCCGAGAAAACGGAGCTGGTGGCTCCAATGCTGAGCCCGAGTGTAATGATTGCCGTCAAGGCAAACGAGGGATTCCGCCAAAGCATGCGCAGTCCGTAACGGATATCCTCCCACAACAGCTCGATGCTGGTTCCGCTGCGGCTTTCTCTCACCGCCTGCTTGAGTTGCTCCATTCCCCCGATCTCTGCGAGTGCGCTGCGGCGGGCCTCGGGCGCAGTCATCCCAGCGTTTCTCTTCTCTTCGGTGACGCCACGGACGTATTCGCGGATTTCTGCATCAAGATCCGACTCGATCCTGTCCCTTTGAAGGAGATTCAAAGCAACCGCCCTGATCCGCAGCCAGATTCCCATCTGTCATCTCCTACGTCGCCTTCAGCGCATTGCCAATGGCACGCGCGATGGTTTCCCATTCCTTTTTCTCATGGCCGAGCTGACGCTCGCCCGCCCTTGTCCGGCGGTAGAATTTGGCACGCCGGTTATTCTCTGACTCTCCCCAGAAGGAATTCAGCCAACCGGCCTCTTCCATGCGATGAAGGGCAGGGAAGAGTGAACCCGGCTTGACCTGAAATGTGCCATCCGTTATCTGTTCGATCCGGCGGGAAATCCCCAGGCCGTGAAATTCACCGTTTCCAACGGCTTTGAGAATCAAAAGATCTAGGGTGCCCTGCAGGAGATTGGTCTGGCTTTGTTCCATCGGCTGCTCCTATCGAATATCTGTAGAAGTATCCCCCTGTATCGTACAGAATGTCAATAGGAGATGTCGCCGGGATTGCGAAACCTTGCGGGCGGGGAGGCGAATCTCATTTTGCGCAACCGCGCATGACTGATGGGAGTGATTTAGCCGCGGATATGGCCCGCGCCAGCCGCTGGGGAAGCCGGTCCGCGCCGGCAAAGGGGAAGAACGAACACATTGAGGCTAAGATTTATCCAAAGCCACGGGCGCCGCTCTCAGGCGAAGGTGCGATTCCTTTTCCACCTCGGACCGCTCTTGGTGCATGATTTTAACCACTTCCTCAAAGCCGGGTGAGGTTGGTGGAGTTAGTAAGCTGACGACAACATGAACAACTGCTCCAGTCAGAGTCGGGATGAGAGCGTTGTTCAGGAAGCCCATTTTCCCAGACGCAAACATCACAGCCAGTGATGCGGCGGGAGTGGCGATGAGAGCTGCCAATGCGCCTTGCCAGGTGCTCCGAGGCCAGAAGCGTCCTAATAGAATGATGACCGCAAGGCCGCTAAGTGTAATGGGAAGGAACTTGACCACGAAACCAACAATGGTTCCCGCATGAAGAGCTACCAGGGTAGAGACGACAAAGGAGCAGATTAGAGCCGCCCTCACCGCCAGAAGCGGCCGCTTGGCATATCTTCCCGTTGCCAAGGGATAGATATGCCGCACAAAGAACGTGCCCGCAGCGATTGCATTCCAGTTGGCGCAGGAGATGATTCCCGAGACCACGGAAACCACCACCAGGGCCGCAAGCCAGGAGGGCAGGACATTCATGACCAGCCATATAAGTGACTCATCGGGATTGGCGAGATGCTGGTTTAAGTGAAACGCGTACATGCCGGTAATCCCGATGGCGGCCGAAAACACAATCACAATAATGCCGGCAAGTATCATGGCCAGCTTGGCCCCGGATTGACTTCGAGCGCTGTACATACTGAGCCTTCTCCCGGGATCGGCGATGGCGGAGGCGATAAGCGCCGCCATGAGTCCCGCCACCTTCCACTTTCCATAAGACGCTACGCCCAGAATGGAGAAATAAGCTGGGGGCATGGACTGACGGATCCCCGCCCAGCCGCCGCTGTGGTGCAGCGCAGAGAAAGTAAGCACCGTGAACCCGGTAAGCAGAATTGCTGTCTGCACGAAGTCGGTATAGACGACACTCTTCAGCCCGCCCGGAATAGCTATCCCCGCGGTAATCGCGGCCGCCACCACGATGCACAAATGTGGCGGCAATCGCGTCACTGCCGAGAGCAAAGCTGCTCCGCCCATAATCTGAACGGTCAGCCAGCACAATTGAGCGAAGAAGAGCGTGATGTTGGAGAATTCAACGACGATGCGCTTCCTGCCATAATAGGACGCCACTTCTTCGCTAAGCGTCATGAAATTGTAGCGGCGCATGGTGGCGAAAACTATACCGACAAGAGCGGTGCCGAGGCCCAGTCCGACCGGATAAGCCGATCCTGCCCATCCATGTTTATATGCCAGTCCTGACGCGCCAACAATGACTCCCGTCCCAATGTTAGCCGCAGTTACACTTCCAATCAGAATCCAGAAAGGAAAATTGCGACCGCCCATAAGATAGTCGGTGGTCTTGGTAATGGTTCTGGTTAGAAAAGCGGATAGAGCAAGCATCAGGACGGCATAAGCAATCAGGCCTATTGCAATTGCCGCGGTGGTTCCCATTTATAACTCCAGCTTAGTCTGCAATTCTTGAAATGCGGTGCAATGTTCCCTGGTTTCTCCGATTGTGGCAGCGGCAGGATTCGGATTTTGCCAATCTGCATGAGAGACGCAGCATCAACCAGCGATTCTCATATTCGACTTGATGGCCCCCTAAGGATTCATTTGCATGTTCCCGGAACACTTCGGCAGTTGAAAGAAATTCCTAAGGCGATACGAAGACCAGAAGCCGCTCCAGCGCTGATCCGAGCGGAGCGATGCGCCAAGGCGCTCAATCATTTCCGACTTCAGATAGGCATATTGCCCATCCTGAGCCAGGTTCTCTGCCTCTATTGCGTTCAGGTCATACAGCTCATCGATCTGCGAAGAAACATTATATGAATATAGATGATGGTTTCCTTTTCCATCCCATCGCTGAATACCGCAGGCGAAATTCACACCCACGTGCCAGCCGCAGGAAAAGATCAGGTCGCGATCCGCAGGTTCTATCGCTTCCAGCATATACGGAAGCAGCGATCGGCCATCCAGTCTTGCTTCCGGTTTGATCCCGGCAACAGCTAAAATCGTCGGAGCAATGTCGAGCAGCGAAACGGGACCCTCAACCACGTGCGGCCGGATGCCCATCGACGATGGCATCTTTATCCACAGGGGCGTGCGCAGTACATCGGGATAGAGATAAACACCCTTATCCACGAGGCCCCATCTTCCGTTCATTTCTCCATGGTCCCCCAGCACCATGATCAACGATTCGTCGTAAAGGTTCTTTTCCTTCAGAGTGCGGATCACTTTGGCGAGAGCGCAATCCACGACTTCCATCTGCAGCGCGTGCGCTACGCGATAATCCATCAGCGACTGAGGATTGTACAGACCCCAATACTGGCGGTACAGATCGTAAATCTCCGGCTGGTCAGGGAACGGTTCCCAATTGCGCGCCACCACTTTTTTATAAGTCTCGGGCAGCGTCATTACTTCCCGCAGTTCCTTTTCCCGTTTTTCAAAACCAGCCGGCACGCTAAACGGCTGATGGGGATCAAAGATATCCAACTGCAGGTAAATTGGCTTTCCCCGAGTCGCAGGATTGGCCATCGCGTGATCAAGCTTGTTCAGAGCTCGTTGCGCCAGGAATTGACTGTACTGTGCCTCCAATGGAAAGGGAAAGCCATCTTCCTGAACGATCCAGCCGCCTGCCGAGTTCCCAGGCGTGACACGGTCTCTTTGCGCAAAGACTATTTCTCTTGAGTACTTCTGTGGTTTGACGCCTAACCTGTGCTGGTAATCCAGATAGGCTTCATCCTGGAGAATCGGAGGATACCACTGATCCCAGGGGTTGTCGTTCTCGCCGAACGCGTCGATGAACTTGCTGCTTCCCACATGGCACTTTCCCGCGTGCTTGGTGACGTAGCCGGCACTCTTGAGGTATTCCGGAAAGATGACGTCATGCGGCCGAAGATGAGTTTCCAGGCCGGCGGGTGCGTGTTCTCCATTTCCCAAAACATAGGTATACCGCCCGGTCAGGTAGGCCGATCGCGAGGGTCCACAGAGAGGAACAGGCGCAAACGCATTCTGAAAGAAGACGCCGTCGCGCTCTAGCTCCCGGATCGCAGGCAGGTCCAGTTCCTTTGCAAGCGGGCGGGACGGATGGTAGAAGTCCGGGCTCACCATATCGATGGTGATCACGAAAATATTCGGAAGTCTCTCTGCAACCCGGTGACGACGAAAGGGATTCTGTCCGGTTTTTTCGTTTATGAATTGTAGCGGGACGGCCGCGCCTCCGGCCTTTGCTTCCTTGTCCATCGCCTCTCCCTTGCGGAACTGTTCTCATTGTAAGGTCCGATCCAACGGAGAATTGCCGATGATCTTTGCCGCACGTGCCCTTATGTATCCCCGCGCCGGCGCAAAAAAAAGCACCCCAGGATTTGACCTGAGGCGCTTTCATTCCTGGCTGTGAGTTGGGTCCCGGTCGCTACTGCAGATTCGTCATCAGCGCATCCAGCGCTGACTTCGGCGGCCTTGACAAGCTCTCCGGCAGCGTCGCCAGGGGCTCATCCACAATTCCCAACTGGTCAATGAAGGTCGGCTGCTCGGTGTTGATGTAGAGCACTCCGGTCAGCACTTCGTTGTTCTCGTGCGATTCCATCAGGGTGCGCACCGCGTTGGCCTTGTCCGTCGGGTCGTAGTCGGCGTGCAGCTTACGCAGCCGCAGGCTCGATCCGTCGTGCATCTCCACGTCGTAAACCTGGCCCGAGTCGTAGTCCACGTCGATCTCGTCGAAGCTGGCAATGAACCCAACTTCGTTGATGGGCTCGTCGTACTCCTGCATGAACTTGTAGCTCTTGGTCGAGCCTTCGTGGTCGTTGAAGGTCACGCAGGGGCTGATCACATCGAGCATCACCGTGCCCTTGTGCGCAATCGCCGCCTTCAGCATCGAGAGCAACTGCTTCTTATCCCCGGAGAACGACCGCCCCACAAACGTCGCGCCCAACTGAATCGCCAGCGCGCAGGTGTCGATGGGCGGCAGCTCGTTGATCACGCCCGTCTTCAGCTTCGAACCGATATCCGCGGTCGCCGAGAATTGCCCCTTGGTGAGCCCGTAAACCCCGTTGTCTTCGATGATGTAAATCATGGGCAGATTGCGCCGCATCAGGTGTACAAATTGCCCAATGCCGATAGACGCTGTATCCCCGTCGCCGGAGACGCCCAACGCCATCATCGTATGATTGGCCAGCATCGCGCCGGTGGTCACCGATGGCATGCGCCCGTGCACGCTGTTGAAGCTGTGCGAGCGGCTCATGAAATACGCCGGGCTCTTCGACGAGCAGCCGATGCCGCTCATCTTCATTACCCGCTCCGGCTGCACGCCCATCTCGAACATGGCGTCGATGATGCGCTCGGAAATCGCATTATGTCCGCAGCCCGGGCAGAGCGTGGTCTTCCCGCCGCGGTAGTCCACAATCGGCAGCCCGATTACATTGGTCTTGGGGCCTGGCGCCCCGTTCGTTGTCGTGGTAGCCATGATTAGAGGCCCTCCCTGGTCGCAAATTCACTGGTAATGGTGCGGGCGTCAATCGGCAACCCGTTGTAGTGCAGAATGCTGCGCAGCTTCACGGTCTGGTCGGCGGGCAAATCGAGCTTGAGCAATGCGGCCAGTTGCGCGTCGCGGTCCTGCTCCACCACGTAAACGCGCTCGTGCGCCGCCACAAAATCGTGAATCTCGTGCGCAAACGGATACGCTCTGACGCGCATGTAATCCGGCGTCTTCCCATACTCGTTCCGAATTTGATCCAGGCTCTCGCGCAGCGCAAAATCCGTCGTTCCGTAAGCCAGGAAACCGATCTTGGATGCGCCATTCTTTACCGCAACCGGCGCCGGAACCAGCTTCCGCGCGCCCTCGAACTTTCGCGCCAGCCGGTCCATAATCGCCTGGTACTCATCCGGCTTTTCGGTGTAGCCGGCCGCATCGTTGTGCCCCGAGCCGCGCGTGAAATACGCCGCCTTGGGATGATTGGTTCCGGGCAGCGTCCGCCAGCCGATGGCGTCGCCATCCACATCCTTGTAGCGCGCAAACCCGCCTAGCTTCTCGAGGTCTTCGGCGGTAAGCACCTTGCCGCGGTCCAGCGGCTTCTCGGGATACGTAAACGGCTCCGACATCCAGTTATTCATGCCCAGGTCCAGATCCGTCAGCACAAAAACCGGCGTCTGCAGCCGCTCTGACAAATCGAACGCCGCGTAGCCGAAATCGAAGCACTCTTTCACCGACCCTGGCAGCAGGATCACGTGTTTCGTGTCGCCGTGCGAAAGCACCGCCGTCGAAAGCAAATCAGCCTGCGAAGTGCGCGTCGGCATGCCCGTCGATGGCCCGCTGCGCTGCACATCGAAAATCACTCCCGGAATCTC
>JASHOY010000345.1 GCA_030038435.1 Acidobacteriaceae bacterium
CCGGTGACGGTGGACTTGATCGTGAGCGGGGCGTATTCGGCAACCGCCACGCCCGCGGTAGCCGCGGCAAGAAGCGCCACGCCGCGAACCTGCCCCAGCTTGAGCGCGGACTTGGCGTTGACCGAGTAAAACACCTCTTCGATGGCGACAACATCGGGGCGGAAGCGTTCGAGGACCTCGACCAGATCGCGGTAGACAAGCGACAGGCGCTGCGGGAGCAGGGTTTTCTTCGGCGGGCAGATGGCGCCGGAACAGAGCGAAACCAGGCGTGGGGCATGCCTGGAATCAGGGCCGCGGTCGTCTAACTCGACGATGCCGTAGCCGGTGATTTCGGTTCCGCAGTCGATGCCGCAAACGCGCATGGGAGCAACCTCAGGGCCGACGAACCGAAAAGGGGGAATTCGCAGTCAGTTTACCGCAGATTCGGTGGTAGGTTAAGCGGAAACGGCGGGGCGCGGAGTGCGGGCCCGGCTAGCGGGAGACTCCTTCGAGCAGCGAGGCGGCGGTGGCGTAAAGCCAGATTTAGCGGCTAAACCTAACCGACAGCAAGGCGCTGCAAATCGTCAACGCGACTGAAGACTTCGAACTGGCCAGCTAGGACGTGGTAGACAGCTCGTACGTCGGGAGGATATTCCCAATTCTCGCCGGAAAAATATACCTCCCTCACTCCAGAGGCTTTGCAAATCGCCAGGCATTGGAGACACGGTCGCAGGTTCACGTATAGCGTCGAGTTCTCAGTGCCTATACCCCTGCTGGCTGCGACTGCGATTGCGCGCTGCTCGGCGTGGATGCATATGCAGTTTTCATATCCACTTCCTGTATTGCCACCGTTTATGCATCGGGGACAGCCCGCGGCGCCACAGTCCGGAAATTCCTCGGATACGCCATTCCAACCTTCACTGATCACTTGTCCATCTCGGACAAGAATTGCCCCCACAGAGCGACGGATGCAGTTTGACCTCTCGGCGACCTGCTCCGCCACGGTGATGAAGTCTCGGTGTTTTTGGTTCTCGAAGGCGTTACTTCTTGTTCGAGCGTGCATTTTTCCGTCCAGCAGTAATGAGTTCCTGATTCAACTGGTTGATCTTATCGGTGAGCTCTTTGAAGCGAGCGTCATATCGAGACTCTACCCGCTGCTCGATTGCCTGCTCCACCTGCGCGTTGTGTTCTGCGTCTAAATGCTGCTCAACGAAGGAAGCGCCCAAAGGGGCAAAAATCGCCAAGAGCGCGATGATGATGCCTGCAATGGTCGCCCATAAGAAAATTCCCTTCTTGAAGGAGCCAAATGCCCGCTTGGCCGCATCTTTGGCCATCTTGTCCATGTTCAGGAAAGTTGGGCCGGAATATGCCCGCACTTCCTGTTTCACGCGCTTAAGATATTCCTCGCGCGTGTATTTATATGAATTCGTCGCCTTGGAAGAAACCGGGCAGCGGTGAAAACTCACTCGCAGAAACGACGTACCCTTCTCGATTGTGCAAGATCCCTTGCCAAAATTGATCAGCGTACTGGAGATTGGCCCCTCGAAGCCCGGGTCAACGACCCCGATGCTGACGGCCAGAACGCCCCTCGTGCAGAGTTCATTCTTCAGTAGGACGTGGCCGGTAATCGTATCTGGCAGCTTCAGTGATTCCCTGGATATTACTCTGACCATTCCACCAGGCTGTAATGAGAACTTTGCGCCCTCGAACTCCTCGCCTTCGGCAGGAATAATTTCTCCAACCGACAGATCGTATGTTGATGCACGAAACTGCTTCTCGTCGCTGTCCTGCACCAGCGAGAGCGATGCGACTTCTTCGCCGCTCAACAAGCTGAGCTGTTGGTCCGCCATTTTGTTCGTTCCTGGCACTGATGATTTTGGCTGCAATCCTACGCCACGGAGAGCACTTCGGTACTGTTAAAAGTGCGAGGTGCCGTTACTTCGATACCCCTTCCAGTGGTGAGCTGGCCGTCGCGTAGAGCTTGCGGGGCATGCGGCCGGCAATGTACGCCTGGCGCCCGGCGAGCACCGCGTGCTGCATGGCTTCTGCCATGAGGATAGGATTGGCGGCGGCGGCAATGGCGGTGTTCATCAGCACGGCGTCGGCGCCCATTTCCATGGCCAGCGACGCGTCGGAGGCGGTGCCCACGCCGGCATCGACGATCAGCGGGACCTCGGTGATTTTCTCGCGCAGAATCTGCAGCGTGGCGCGGTTCTGGATGCCGAGTCCGCTGCCGATCGGCGCGGCGAGGGGCATGACGGCTGCGGCCCCGGCGTCGATGAGGCGATGGGCGAAGACGATGTCGTCGGAGGTGTAGGGCAGGACGGTGAAGCCTTCGCGGACCAGGGTGCGAGTGGCTTCGAGCGTGGCCTGGACGTCCGGGTAGAGGGTCGCCTGGTCGCCGATGACCTCGATTTTGACCCAGTCGGAAAGGCCGACTTCGCGGCCGAGGCGCGCCGCGCGGATGGCCTCGTCGGCGGTGTAGCAGCCGGCGGTGTTGGGCAGCAGGAAGTAGCGGCGCGGATCGATGAAGTCGAGCAGGGATTCCTTCGAGCGGTCGAGATTCACGCGGCGCACGGCGACGGTGACCATCTCGGTGCCGGAGGCTTCGATGGCCGCCTGGGTTTCAGGGCCGTCCTTATATTTGCCGGTGCCGACGATCAGCCGCGACTGAAAGGCTTTGCCTGCGATGACAAGGGGTTCCATGAGGACATTGTAAGTCCGTGACCGAAGCGTGGCCGGCTGCGTTCAATTGTTCGCAACGTGAAAGGCCCGCTGCCAGTTTGGGCATGCGGGCCTTGATCACCGGTGGACTGTGGAGTTTGACCTGAGGCGCCTTTCGCGTGCTGGGCTGGCCTCGGCGG
>JASHOY010000346.1 GCA_030038435.1 Acidobacteriaceae bacterium
TCCAGCTCGGCGTCGGTTTGCGGCGCTCCGCCGCCGGTTCGCAGCAGACCCGGTTTGCCGTTATGACTCCATGCACTTGCCGGAATTACGGTTCCCGTCATGTCGTCGGCCACCGCAAACTGAATGTGCGGGTTCCCGGAAATCTGCTTGATCGCCGCCAGCGGACCAACCTCGCGCCACGGCAATCCCACGCTGCGCTCGCCGTTGATCCCGATCGAGTCAACTTGCGCTGCGGTAGGCCCAATGAGCACCACATCGCTCAAGTCGGCCTCATTCAGGGGCAGGAGATGGTCCTGGTTTTTCAGCAGAACGGCGGCGTCCTCGCCGGTCTTCTCGATGATCCTGGCGTTGGCGTCGACATCATGCGGCGTGACCGCGTGCTTTTGCATTCCATCCATGTACCCGAAGCGCACAATCTGCGACAACACGTATCCGGCGGCGCGGGTAATCGTCGCCTCGCTCACGGTTCCGTCCTGTAACGCCTGCGCCATTCGTTCCGGGCTCAGCTTGATTCCAAAGTCGCCGCCTCCGGTCCGCCTTGGCGCCGGCTCTTCAGGAATGTGCCCGCCAAACATTCCCATCAAATCCCTCATGGAACGCGGCGGCGGCAAGGGTCCCAGGCTGAAGAACGAGGGCAGACCCAAACCTGTCCCGGGCATTTCCATGTCCAGTCCAGCGTTGATGAAGTTCACCGCGTGCACGGCGCCCCAGTCCGAGGTAACAAATCCCTTGAAGCCGATCTGGTTGCGCAGGATCGTAGTCAGCGTGTCTTGGTTGCCGCAGGCGAAGGTCCCGTTCACGCGATTATAGGAACACATGATCGACGCCACGCCAGCTTTTACCGCCGCGTCGAACGGCGCCAGGTACACCTCATGCAGGGTCTGATCGTCCACGTAGATATTGCCGCTGTTGGAGTCATAAGCCACAAAATGCTTCACCATGGCCATGACGTGCTGCGACTGGATGCCCTTGATCTCTTCCGCGCCCATCACACTGGTCAGGTAAGGATCCTCGCCGAAGGTGTTATATCCTCGGCCGAATTCGAGATCGCGATCGATATTCACGAACGGCTGCAGACTTACATCGATGCCGTTGGCGCGGTCCTCGCGCCCGATCACGACTCCGTTTTCTTGCGCATCCTGCGCGCTGAAGGTTGCCGCCACGCCCATGGTCGCGGTTTCACCCTGGCTGGGAACGCGCGTCAGCACTCCCGGCGGCCCGTCGGCAAATCGCAACCCCGGAATTCCCAGCCGCGGCACTCCTGCCAAATATCCCGCCTGTCCCTGATACACGCTTGGATCCTCCTGCGCGCCATGAATCAGCGCAATTTTCTCCGGCAGCGTCATCTGGCTCAGCAAGCGGTCAACGCGGGGATTTCCCGTCACCGTGGGAACCGTTTGTGCCGTTACCGTCATGCAGCTAAAGAGCAATGCCGCACCTGTGAACCCCCACCTGCGCAAGCAGTTTCGATCCATCTCTCTCCCTTCCGGAAAGGACCTCAACCAGACTGTGAAATGCATCTTTGAGCAAGGCGGTGAATCAAGCTGTCTGCGTGGCCTGCTTCACCTGCGCTGCCGGCAAGCGTTCCGACGATTTTCAACTATGGTTTGCCATTTTAGCGGATTGAAGACAAGAAGCCCTACGCCCGTTAGCATTACCAAACCGCTCGGCAGGGTATTGCTAGCAGGGCCGGGTATGGTGCGGTCTTTCCTGCGCCAGGCCAGGGCCTGGATGCTGCGCCTCGACAGCTGCTTTCGGGCGCAGAAATTGAATGCGGATTCGGTTGCGGAGCTTGAGAGCCACATTGATATGCAGGTGGAAGATGGCATCCGCGCCGGTCGATCGCCTGCAGGCCCTGCGCACGGAATAAGCCGAATGAGCCGCGGCTGGCGCTGAGGTTACAGGTTGAAGAGCTCGCGCAGGCGTTTAGTCTGGGCGCGGCTGACTGGAATCTCGGTGCGCTGCTTGTCGTTCATGCGTAACTGGTAGCTGGACTTGAACCAGGGCACCACTTCGCGGATGTGATCGATGTTGACGAGGAATCCGCGATGGGCGCGCCAGAAATGGCTGGGATCGAGAAGTTCCTGCAGCTCTTCGAGTGTGCGGCACTTGGAGTGGCCTTCGAAGGCCTGGGTAACAACGCGGATGACGCCTTCGTCGATGGCGGCAAAGCAGATTTCCGACTGGTCGACGAGGAGCAGACGGCTTTGCGCCTGGACGATGAGCTTAGCGGGAGAGTGGACGCGCTCGGCGGTCTGCGGACGATTGAGGAGACGCAATACTTCGCCGAGCTGGGATTCCATTTGCGCGCCCCCAGCGTTGGCGGCGATGCGGTTTCGCGCCCGCTCGACGGTCTGGACGACGCGGTCGCGATCAAAAGGCTTGAGGAGATAATCGACAGCGTTGACGTCGAAGGCGCGTACGGCGTAGTGATCGTACGCGGTGGCAAAGACCACCTGGGGCAGCGCGTGTTGCTGCTTTCCGGAGCGGCTGTGCTCCATGAGGCGCTCTATGACGGCAAAGCCGTCGAGGCCCGGCATCTGCACGTCGAGGAAAACGAGATCGGGGTGATGGCGCTCGATGAGATCGACGGCTGCGATGCCGTTTGCGCCCTCGGCGACCACGTCGACGTCACCAAGAGATTCAAGGAGGTATTTGAGCTCGTCGCGGGCCAGCTGTTCGTCGTCGACAATGAGGGCGGAAATGCTCATAAAGTATCGGGCTTCGATGATTGTAGGAAGCGCACGTGGCGCGGTCAACGCAGGAAATATCAGACTCAAGGGGGCCGCAGATTTGCAAGCGTGGCTTTGACTTGCGTGGGCTGTGGGGTCTTCCCTCGCCGCAGATGCGAAATCACCCGCGCGCAGATAGGAAGCGCCCTTTGGGCAATCCAGAGCTCCGGCGCCCAAGGTTGGGGAGAATGGCGCGCACGATCGAAGAACTATTCGCCGAGGACGTGAAGCCGCGAGGGCATGTGGTCGGCGGCAAGCTCGTGGCCGCAGAAGGTGCAGAACTGATCGGTGGCGCGGACAGTGCGGTAGCAGTTGCCGCAACTGGCGGTCAACTGGTAGGCGCACTGGGGGCAGAAATGGAAATCGCCGAGGACGTGGGTGCCGCAGGCGGGGCAGCGGGAGACGATGGGCTGGCGGAGAAGAAAATAAAGCACGGCGCCGATGCCGGCAGGCATGACGAAGCAGATGAGCATCCAGAAGCGCGTGCTCATAGCGCGGCGCGGAGCGTCTTTGCTCACGTAGCCGATCATGAGGAAGTAGAGCGCGGCCAGAGTTCCCCAGGAGAGATTGAAGTAAAGGCGGAAGCCGAGCGCGGAGGCGGGATGATGGCGATGCTCGGGCGCGATCATCCAGAAGTAGTATTCGACCAGGACGAAAGCCACGCCGGCGGCCACCATGGACCAGGCGGGAATCATTCGCTCGTCATCGTTTACCGTGATTAATTGTGGATCATCCATGGGCATTCCCCCGGGAAAGCCGACCTCCAAAAGCTTAAGCTCAGCCTGTTCCTTATGTAAATGGACGAATGAGGGAATCGGCAAGTTGCCGCCAGCGACAACTGAACACGAAAGTAATTGTGGCGGAAGGTACGGGAAGGTCAGGATTTACGCCGCATCCACCCAGCTACCAGGACGGCGCCGACAATAGCCAGGCACAGGAAAGAGAACCAGAGGCTGAATTGGGTGGTGACATCGCAGAAGCGCTCGCCACTGATCAGGTCGTCGGCGACGCGCCAGGCGGCCGGCCCGAGAAGAAGCAGGGCCACGAGCACACAAGCCAGGGCTACGGAACGGGTGCGGCGACGGTCGGCTTTCTGTTCCTGCAAGACACCGAGTGACGTCAACACCACGCGGCGGGTGCGGTGGGCAACCAGACTTTCGCGGTCGGCTTGACGCCCGGCCAAAGCGGCAATAAGGTCACGCTTGCCATTCGGCTCCGTTTGCATGCCGCCCGCGGTATTTCCCGCCAGCTCCACGGTTTTCACACCGCCTCCTTGGCCCGGGCCCGGGAGTGCTCAAGCTTGGGCTTGATCATCGCCAACCCTCTGTAAAGGCGAGACTTTACGGTAGAAAGAGGAGCGTGGGTCACCTTGGCAATCTCTTCCAGCGACAACTCTTCGTGGAAGCGCAGCACGAGAACCTCGCGATGCAGAGTATCCAGTTCGAGAAGGGCCGCAGCTATGTGCTCACGGTCTTCGAGGCTGGAGAAGCGATCAAAGGGAGTGGGATCACCGTCGGCAATCTCGAAGATCATGGGGCGATCGTCTTCGCCACCGCATTCAACCAGCTCGTCGAGGCTGGCCATGGTGCGCTTGCGGCTGTGGTCGATGACCAGGTTGCGCGCGATAGTGAAGAGCCAGGTTTCAAAGCGGGCCCGACCGTTGAACTGGGCGCCGCGCACGAGGACGCGCATCCAGACGTCCTGAAAGAGATCGTCCGCCAGTTCGCGGTTGCCGGTCAAAAAGAGCAGATAGCGGAGCAGCCGATGCTGATAGCGAAGAATCAGCTCGTCGAGCAGGCCCGCTTCCTGGCGTTTGAGGCCGTGCGCGACGGCAAGACTTTCCTGCCGCGCCTGTTCATCGACGGCAACGGAAGCGGCACTCCGGTTCAAGAACGGCTGGATGGAAATGGCCCTCATCTTGTTCAATTAGACGATAAACCAGGGGAGCAGGACCAATGAAATCGTTCCGGCGAGAGAAAAAGCCGCAGAATGAACTGCCCGGAGAGGCGCGAGGCCCTCATCCTGAGGCACCGGACGAGGAATTGCCGAAGCGCTTGCGCGCCGCACGGAGCGCATCTTCAACGGCTTTGGCGGCACGATTCTCGCGGGCTTCGGCGCTCTCGTAGTAAAAGATGCCGAGCAGATGTCCGCGACGCTGAGCAGGGGTGAGGGCGAACCAGCCTTCGCGGGCCAGCGGCTGGCGCATAAAGGCCGCGCGGAGGACAGGCGGGGGCTCATCTTCACCTTCCATGGCGAGCATGAGGCGCTCGGCCATCTTTTCAGCCCGTTTGCGCCGCACTTCCGAGCCTTTGGCGTCGTCAACCCACTTGCCGGTTTCTCTGCGCATGGATTCGCTGAGCGCGTTGAACCACTGCTGCAGCCTGCGGTCTGATTTCAACTCGCGGGCGAGTTCCTCAGGAATGATTACGGGGCGCTCCTCGAGATCCGGTTCCAGCCAGATGCGTACCCGCGAGCCGGGACCAGCCTTCGCCGCCGCCTGCATTTTCCTGTTAACGAGCAACACCCGACCTGAGCCGCGCGGGTCGGCAAAGAGCGAGGTGCGGAAGGCGAAGCCCTCAATTTCACCGCGAACCCGAAAGCGCCTTCGTAGCGGCCATGCCTCCTCGACATCAAATGGGACGCGTGCGATAAGCCATCGCAACTCCGTGCCATCAGGCTCGAGAAGTGCGGTAAAGGACTTCCTTCGAGAGCCAGTCATGAACTTCTTTATGTGCCCCTTATGCATTAAAGATATGCCAATACGGCGGCGCGATAATCAACGCAATAGAAATTCTTAATAGTCTCTTTGGACAAGCGTCGCGTGACCTAGAGTCTTCTCAGGTTCCTCATTCCAGGACATCCATCTTTTCCTAACTCATATCGAGTTACTTTCCGAGGAGGTCGCTCTTGCTCCCGATTCGTATCTGTCTACCAATTCTGGTCTGGGCCGTTGCCGCGACATTATGGGCGCAAACCAACACCACCAGTCTGAGCGGCACCATCATCGACCCATCCGGAGCGCTCATTCCCGGCGCCACCATCACCTTAAAGAATTCAGCGACGAATTTGACCAGGGAAACGCATAGCGGAAGCGCGGGAGAGTATTCTTTTGATCAGATTCTGCCCGGCGACTACCTGGTCACGGTGCAGGCGAATGGGTTTTCAGTAACTGTGCGCAGAGTGCACTTGTTGGTGAACACGCCCATGGCGCTCAACATCAAGACCAGCATGGGTGTGACCCAGGTCGTGAATGTAGACGCAACCAGCTCGACCGTGGACGTCTCCGACGCTTCGCTGGGTACGCCGCTCAGTTCCCAAAAAGTGCAGACGCTGCCTTACCAGGCAAACAATGTGCTTTCGCTGCTGTCGCTCCAGGCCGGCGTCTTATCGCTCGATCCGGGCGCACAAAATGGCGGCGTAAACAACGGCGGTCCGAATGGCACCCAGGACTTTCGCACTGGCTCAATTGACGGGGCCCGCCAGGACCAGACCAATGTAACTCTCGATGGAGTGGATAATAACGACCAGAACAACGGATATGCATTCGACGGAGTCTTGCGGTCGACGCGCGAATCAGTGCAGGAGTTCCGGGTAACTACCAGCAATGCGAATGCGGACTCCGGGCGCTCGTCGGGGGCACAGGTGGCGCTGGTGACGCGGAGCGGATCGAACAGCTTTCACGGCAGCGCTTATTACCTTTATCGCGGTCCGGCCACCGCGTCTAACTCCTGGTTCCTTAAGCAGTCGCAGTTAGTCAAGGGGCAACCCAACACTTCCGCCAAGGTGTTGCAGGACACTTTCGGCGCCGCGCTCGGCGGGCCCATTGTTAAGAACAAGCTGTTCTTTTTCGGAGCGTATGAGGGATTCAAGCAGGCGAGCGATGTAGTGGTCTCACAAACTGTCCCATCCATCTTGAGTCCGGGCGCGAGCTTTCCGCAAACCAGCGACGGCTACGGCGGCCTGGTGACGGGAACCGTAACGTATATTGATGCAGCAAAAGCGCCCGTCACCTTGTCGCAGTCAGACATCCATTCGATGGATAAGACGGGGCAGGGTGTCGATTCAGCAGCGGTGGCATATTTCAACCAGTTTCCGCGGGCAAATTCAGCATCGCTTGGCGATGGCTATAACACCGGCGGCTTCGTGTTTACGTCACCCAACCCAATTAGCCAGATCACGAATATCCTGCGTCTGGACTACGACATGAGCTCCAGGCAGATCTTCTTTCTGCGCGGCAATCTGCAAAGCGACAACACTACCGGGACTTACCAGTTCCCGGTGAGCGGGGCGCTGCCCAATTCGCGGGTCTACAGTAACGACAGAGGCATAGCCGCGGGATGGATATGGACCTTGTCAAATTCAGCGACCAATAACTTCAGATACGGGATGACCCGCCAGAATGCGATTACGGAAGGCGCGGTGACCAATGGCTATGTGAGCATTTCGGGACTCAGCAATCTCGATCCCACCACGACATCCACGACCTATCTGGAACCGGTGCACGACTTTGTCGATGACTTTACCTTCGTGCGCGGGCGGCACACCATCCAGTTTGGATTGAATAATCGTCTGATCTTCAATAACCGTTATGCAAATGCCACGCTCTATCCCACGGGCAATATTACGGTGTCATTGCTGACCAACGCCGGGGTGGCAGGGGAAAGCGGCAAAAGCTTCGACCCGGTCACCTTTGGCTATCCCGCGGTGGCAAGCTCATTCGAAACTTCCTATGACAACGCTATACTCGCCGACGTGGGCGCGATTACGAGCTCGACGCAGTACGCTAACTATACCCTGCAGCATGGTCAGATGGTCCCGATCCCGGCCGGCCAAACCCTGCCCACACGTCACTTCAAGAACTGGGAGCAGGAATATTACGCGCAAGATCAGTGGAAAGTTACGCCCCAGGTAACGCTGACCGCAGGCTTGCGCTACGTCTACCTGCAGGTTCCGTACGAGACCAACGGGCAGGAGATTGCGCCG
>JASHOY010000347.1 GCA_030038435.1 Acidobacteriaceae bacterium
CATGAAGATTATGATTGAGCCTGTTTCCGGAGCAGGTGCGGAACTGGGAGGGTAAGGAGGGACGCAATGGCCACCACTATGAAGGCCGCAGTCCTCCACGGCCGTGAAGATGTAAGGATCGAAAGGGTCCCGGTGCCGGAAGCGGCGACGGGTGAACTCATTGTGCAAGTGGGCGCCGCGTTGACCTGCGGAACCGATCTGAAGGTATTTCGGCGGGGCTATCACGCGCGCATGATCGTGCCCCCTGCGCTGTTCGGCCACGAACTGGCCGGCACGGTGGTTCAGGCAGGAGACGGCGTGTCGGATTTTGGGCCCGGCGACCGCGTGGTGGCGCTGAATTCGGCTCCATGCGGGGAATGTTATTTCTGTTCGCGCGACCAGGAGAACCTGTGCGACGACCTGCTGTTCAATAACGGCGCTTACGCGGAATACATTCGTATACCGGCGCGGATTGTGGCCAAAAACACATTGCATATTCCGGACCATGTAAAGCTGGAACATGCGGCGCTGACGGAACCGCTGGCCTGCGCGGTGCACGGGTTTGAGGACTCGAATCCGTGCCCCGGCGACACCGTAGCTGTGATCGGCGGCGGGCCGCTGGGGCTGATGATTCTGCACGTGGCGGCGCTGGCAGGTTATGACGTGATTGCGCTGGTGCGGCACGAGGGTCAGGCAGAGGCGGCGCGGCAACTGGGAGCGACGCGTGTGGTGCAGACCGCAAACATTCGCAAGGCGATCCAGCAGACCCGCGCGCTGACGCCGGGGAGCCGCGGTGTGGACATTGCGATTGAAGCCGTAGGCATTCCCGAGGCCTGGGAAGAGGCGTTGGAGCTGGTGCGCAAAGGCGGCACGGTGAACTTTTTCGGCGGCTGCGCTGTGGACACTAAGCTGACGCTTGACACCAACCGCATGCACTATAGCGACATTACGCTGCGCGCGACGTTCCATCACACCCCGGAGCTCTGCCGGAAGGCGCTGGAGTTGATTGCCGGCGGGAAGTTTCAGTCGGGAGCCTTCATCACCGGGCACGCGCATCTCTACGAACTCAACCGCGTATTCGAGAAGTTGATGAAACGAAGCACCGAGATCAAGACCGCCATTGTACCCTGATAGCAGGCTATGAACGCGGCAACGAGATCCCAGGAGAACGAAGCACAGCAGCAGAGCGAGCACGAGCTCGAGGAGCAGGGCTGGGCGGCGCTGCCGGCGGCCTACCGAATTCCGGAGAAGGCGCCGACGCTCGCCGAGGCCCTCGCATATTGCCGGCGGCTGGCTGAATCGCACTACGAGAATTTTCATGTAGCGACGTGGTTTCTTCCCAAAGCGCTGCGGCCGCACTTCCACGCCATATACGCCTATTGCCGCATCAGCGACGACCTGGGCGATGAAGTGCCGGACAGCGCGCAGGCCATGGCCCTTTTGAACCTGTGGGGAGGCGAGCTGGATGCGTGTTACGAGGGGCGGGCTCGGCATCCGGTGTTTGTGGCGCTCACAGCCACGATTGGCGCCTGCGCGATTCCCAAGGAGCCGTTTGCGGATCTGCTGACGGCATTCCGTCAGGACCAGACAGTGAAGCGCTATGCGACGATGCACGATGTGCACGGCTACTGCTTTAACTCGGCGAATCCGGTGGGGCGGCTGGTCTTGTATGCGTGCGGTGAAGCGAACGACGAGAACTTCCTGCTGTCAGACGCGACGTGCACGGCGCTGCAGCTCGCAAATTTCTGGCAGGACGTGCGCGTGGATTTCGGAAAAGGGCGCGTATACCTGCCGCAGGAGGACATGCGGCGCTTCGAGGTGAGCGACGAGACCATTGGGCGCGGCGTGGCTACGCCCGAGTTTCGGGCGCTGATGCGGTATGAGGTGGAATATGCGCGCAGCTTATTCGAAGTGGGATTGCCGCTGATCGGAAAGGTGAACCGCGATTTGGCCATCGATCTCGATCTTTTCAGCAGGGGCGGCCTGGAAATTCTGCGCGCCATCGAGCGACGGGATTACGATGTCTTGAGTGCGCGCCCGGCCATATCCAGGCGCACCAAGCTGGCCCTGGCGATGCGCGCCCTGGGCGGCAAGGCGCTGCCGTTTCTACGCCTCAAAATGGAATCTGCAGGAAAGGCTGCTTGACCCGAACAGAATCATCGGACGAGCGTACCCTCAGGCAGGCCTACGCGATATGCCGCGCCATTGCCCGGCGCGAAGCCAGGAACTTCTACTACGCCTTTATTGCACTTCCAGAGCCGCGGCGCAACGCCATCTGTGCTGTCTACGCGTTTATGCGCCGGGCTGACGATATCAGCGATGACGAAACGCTTCCGCCGGAAGTGCGCCGTGAGCACCTTGATAAATGGCTTGCGGATTGGCACGCGGTGTGTGCATCCGGGCGCACCGTCGATCCCGTGTTTCGCGCAGTACAGGATGCAACCCAGCGGTTCGGAATCCCGCTGGCGCTGTTGGACGAGCTGGTGGCGGGGACGGCAATGGATTTGAACCGGGCTTCGAATCGTGCCCCGGACACCTATGCCACGTTTGCGGACTTGTACCGGTACTGCTATCTGGTGGCGTCCGTGGTGGGGCTGGTATGCATTCGAATCTTTGGATACAGCGACGCGGCGGCGGAAAAGCTGGCAGAGGAGACGGGCGTAGCTTTCCAGTTGACGAATATTCTGCGCGATGTGGCCGAGGACACGGCGCGGAATCGCGTGTATCTGCCGCTGGACGATATGGCGCGGCATGGGGTTTCGCTGGATGAAGTGTTGCACCGCAAAGCGGGTATGCCGCCGACTGCGAAGGAGCGTGCGTTGCTAAAGGAGATAGCAGGGCGGGCGGAGGAGTTTTATGGATCGGCGCGAAGGCTGGTGCCGCTGATCGACCGCGAAAGCCGTCCGGCGCTGCGGGTGCTTGTGAGCATTTATCACGCGCTGCTGGAGCGGATCCGCGCGGCCGATTACGACGTGTTTTCGCGGCGGGCAAGCGTGCCGGTGGCGCGAAAGTTGGCGATTGCAGGGGCGGGCCTGGCGGGAATGGCGTGGGCACGGTTTTTGTCTTAGCCGTGATGCAGAGAGAATTTTTTGGTCCGCGGCGCTCCCGGCGCATCGATTTGCAAACACGAAAGTGGCAGTTTGGCGGCGCGCGGTCATTGATCAGATGAAAATGAACCACGCGGGTGCCAATCGCTGGTCCCCGAAATTGGGACCGGAGATAACCGGATTGGGTACAAGACCAAGTTGTCATAAACCTGGGGAGTGAATTTGTCCTGCTCAAGAGAAACCTGGGAAACATCTGTTGCCGTGATTGGCGGCGGCGTAGCCGGGATGAGCGCGGCCTGCGCGCTGGCGGAAGCCGGCTTTCCGGTGCGGCTGCTGGAGCGGCGCGGGTATCTGGGCGGACGGGCGAGCTCGTATCTGCATCCCGGGGTGAACGAGGTCATCGACAACTGCCAGCATGTGCTGTTCGGGTGCTGCACAAATCTCATTGGCTTCTACCGGCGCATTGGAGCGCTGGAGCGCATTCACTGGTCGAGCGGAATGACAATGATCGAACCGGGCACGGGAAGGCGCACCCTGCTGGGGCCGTCGAAGCTGGGGCCGCTGGAATTGCCCGCCCCTTTGCACGCGCTGCCGAAGATGCTGGCGGCAAAAGCTTTCACGCGGGCGGATAAGAAGGCGATTGCGCGGGCGTTTGCTGCGCTGCTGCGGCCAATGCCACCGGATACCAGAGAGGATCTGGCTTCCTGGTTAACCAGACATAACCAGACGCCGGGAGCGATTGAACGGTTCTGGCGGCTGGTTCTGGCCAGTGCGCTGAATGCCGATCTGGATGCGATTGCGGTGCCCTATGCGGCCAAGGTGGTGCGGGAGCTGTTCATGAATTCCGCCGAAGCCGGGCGCATGGGCATGAGCACTGTGCCGTTGAGCCAGCTATACGAAGGCGCGGCGGAGTTTCTCAAGCATCGCGGTTCGGAGGTCGTCTTCAACGCCAGCGTTGAATCGGCGGAGTGGGATGAAGGGAATTCGCAATGGGCGATTGCAACGCGGAACGGGACGGTGACCGCCGATTTTCTGGTGCCGGCGCTGCCATTTGAGGCAATGGGGAAGCTGGCGGCGCAGATGCCGCCGGCGGAGGGAGTTGCGGAGCTGGCGGCGCAGATCGAGCGGCACGAGCATTGGCCGATTTGCAGCGCGCATCTGTGGTTCGATCGGGAGATTACGGATCTGGAGCACGCGATATTGCTCGATCGGGATTTGCACTGGATGTATAACAAGGGCCGGCTGCAGCCGTGGCGCGAGCGGCGCGGGAGTTACCTGGAGTTATTGGTAAGTGCATCGCGAAGCTTTGCGGCGCTGACGCGGGAAGCGGCGATCGAGAAGGCGGTGAGCGAACTGCAGGAGTTTTTCCCAGAGGCGGCGGGGGCCAAGCTGGAAAAGGCGGCGGTGGTGAAAGAAGTGCGAGCGACGTTCGGTGTGCCGCCGGGAATTGACGCGGCGCGGCCGGGAGCGGTTTCGCCGTGGCCGCAGTGCTTTCTGGCCGGGGATTGGACGGCGACGGGTTGGCCCTCGACAATGGAGAGCGCGGCGCGATCGGGGCATCTGGCGGCGGAAGCGGTGTGCCGGGCGATTGGCGCGGAACAGAAGTTCCTGGAGTCGGATTTGAAGCCGCGGGGGCTGATGCGGTGGGTACGCTAAGGAAGCGGGGGCGCGCAATAGAAACTGGATTTCAACCGGAATCCCGCCACAACGCTACCCCGCCGAGGAGGCCGTCTTCGTTGGAGACGATGCGGACGTTGGGGGGGAGATCGAAGGTGATTTTCCTGGCGTTGCCGCCGCCGATGTAGAGGCGGTCCCAGTTGAAGGTCGCGGCGGTCTGGGCGACGGCTTCCTGGAGCAGCTTGTTCCAGTGCTTTTTGCCATATTTTTTGAGGCCCCGGGCGCCGAGGTAGTCCTCGTAGGTCTTTTTGCGCCAGGGGTGGTGGCCGAGCTCGAGGCCGGGGCAGAGCTTGCCGTCAGTGAAGAGCGAGAAGCCCATGCCGGTGCCGAGAGTGATGATCATCTCGACGCCCTCGCCTTTGACGGCCCCGTAGCCCTGCACAGAGGCGTCGTTGGCTACGCGGGCAGGCTTCTTCCAGCGCTTTTCGACGGCATCCTGAAGGTGGAAATGGGCCCAGAGGGGGTGCAGATTTACGGCGATGTAAGTTACGCCGCGCTTGATAACACCGGGAAAACCGACGGAGACGCGGTCAAAGCCGGGAAGCTGGGCCTGGAGGCCGTCGAGCGCGTCGAGCACAGCCTTCGGCGTGGCGGGAATGGGGGTGGGGACGCGCAGACGCTCGCTGAGGGGCCTGCCTTTGGGGTCAAGAAGCATAGCTTTGAGGCCGGTGCCGCCTATATCGATGGCGAGAGTGACCGGCGCCGAGGAAAGAATGGAATTGCGGCGGCGGAGAGAAGATTTGACGGAAGGGGGTTTTGGGCTCATCAGAAATGATTTTACTGTTGGTGGCCGGAAGAACTGCAAGTCCGCGAGCCAGCGAGTCAGCAGTCAGCAAGCCGGCGAGGCAGCGGGTCAGAGGCGGCGGGCGTTCAGGCCGGATCGCCTACACTGATTGTTCCATGCCTGTTTATTTCGAAGTCGCGCTGCCTGTGCCGTTGGATCGCACATTCACCTACACGGCGCCAGACATGCAGGCACCCAGGCGCGGATGCCGCGTGATTGCACCCTTCCGTAATGAGAAGCTGATCGGCGTGGTGACGGCGGTAGAGGTGGAGGCGCCAGCAGATTTCGAGGTGCGGCGTGTCGAGGCGGTGCTCGACGACGAGCCCCTACTTAGCGAGCATCTGATGGCGCTCGCCGGTTGGGTGGCGCAGTACTACATTGCGCCGCTAGGCGAGGTATTGCGGGCGATGCTGCCGCTGATGGCGGAGGTGCGGAGGTCGGTTTTCTACCGCATTACGGACCTGGGCCGGGATGTGCTGGCGAAGAGTGTCGACGGGGATGGTGAGTTATCCCACTCTTTGCGCAAAGGCGGCGAAAAGCATGGGACGCAGAGCCTGTGGGGAGGGGATCGCGACATAGAGCGGCGAGTGCTCGAGCGCCTGATGCCGGGAGAGCCAGTGAAGGTTTCCACGCTGCGCACGGCTACAGCGGTTTCGCTGCCGGTGCTGGCCGGGATGGTGCGCAAGAAGTGGATTGCGCGCGAGACGGCGGCGGCAGAGCGCGATGCGCGGCGCATGGAGCGGTACGTGATGCTGATCCCCGAAACGCGACTGCCTCGGCTGACGGAGAAGCAGCAGGCGATTCTGGCGGAATTGGCGGCATGCGGGGGAGAGCTGCCACTGGCCGAATTGCGGCGCAAAGCACTGCCTTCATCCACGCTGCTAACGCTGGTGCGGCGGGAACTGGTGCGGATTGAGGAGCGGCCGGCGAAGTTTCATTTGGGTGCAATTGCGCCGGCGGGGCCGGAGTTTGCGCTGAACGGCACTCAAACCCAGGCGATGGAACTGGTAATCAGCGCCTTGGGCGGCTTCAAATCGTTTTTGCTGCACGGCGTCACCGGATCGGGGAAGACGGCGGTATATCTGGCAGCAATGCAAAGGGCGCTGGAGCGTGGAATGAGCTCGATTTTGCTGGTGCCGGAGATTGGGCTGACTCCGCAGATGGCGGGTCTGCTTGACCGGGCGTTCGGATCAAAGGTGGCGCTGCTGCACTCGGCGTTGACGCCGGAAGAACGCAGCGAACAGTGGCGGCGGATCCGGCGAGGCGAGGCGCCGGTCGTGGTGGGAACGCGTTCCGCCATTTTCGCGCCCGCGCCGAACCTGGGCCTGATCCTGGTGGATGAGGAGCACGATGGCAGCTACAAGCAGGAGGAGACGCCGCGCTATCATGCGCGCGATGTAGCGGTGATGCGTGCCAAGCTTGCAGGGGCGGTGGTAGTGCTGGGATCGGCGACGCCGTCGCTGGAGAGTTGGCAGAATGCGGCGCAGGGCAAGTATGCGCGGGTCACCATGAGCGAGCGAGTGATGAACCGCCCGCTGCCTGCCGTGGAACTGATTGACATGCGGCGCGAGTTTCAGGAGACGGGACAGGAGCAGCTCTTTTCGCGATCGTTGATATCGCAGACCAAAGCCGCGCTCGAACGCGGTGAGCAGGCGCTGATTCTGTTGAACCGGCGCGGGTACTCATTTGTGGTGATGTGCCGGGCGTGCGGAGAAAAGCTCGAATGCCGGAACTGCGCGATTGCGCTGACGCATCACAAGCCGGCCGGGGAAGAAGCGGAAGTCGCCCGTGCGGGGCAGCGGCTGGAGTGCCATTATTGCGGGTATCGGCGGACGGTGCCGACGCGTTGCCCGAAGTGCGACAGCGAGCACCTTTATTACCTTGGCGCAGGTTCGCAGCAGGGCGAGGAACGGCTGGCGGAGATTTTCCCGTTTGCGCGGATGGGGAGGATGGACCGCGATTCGGTGCGCGGCCGCCATGACCTGGAGCGGCTGCTGGCGCGGCTGCACACAGGGGAGATCAATCTGCTGGTGGGTACACAGATGATCGCCAAGGGACATGATATTCACGGCGTCACGCTGGTGGGCGTGGTGGGTTGCGATCATGCGCTTGCGCTGCCGGATTTTCGTGCGGCGGAGCGGGTCTTTCAGCTGATGACGCAGGTTTCAGGCCGCGCCGGTCGCGGCGATTTGCCGGGACGGGTAGTGGTGCAGACGTATTACCCCGATCACTACGCGGTTCGGGCAGCAACCGCCCATGACTATGAAAGCTTTGCCGCACGCGAGTTGAAATACCGGCGGTGGATGCATTATCCGCCGTATAGCGCGCTGGCCAACGTGCTGGTGCAATCACAGAAACTGGAAGAAGCGGCGAAGTGGTCGGCAGCGCTGGGCAAGTGGTTCGAGGCAAGCCCGCCAGAGAATGTGCGCGTGCTGGGACCGTGCACGGCCCCGATTGCCCGCATCAAGGGCGTGTATCGTTTCCACCTGATTTTGAAGTCGAATTCGCGGAGGGCACTGAGTGTTGCGTTGCGCGGCATGCTGGCGCAGGCCGATGCGGCAGGCGTTCCGCGGAGGAGCGTGGTCGTGGATGTAGATGCACTGCGGTTGATGTGACTGCGACGAGTCGGCAGGTCATGGTGATCAGCGAGTCGGCCCGCCAGCTCCTCACCAGGCGAATTCATCGCTCTGGTTGCACCATTCCGGTTCCTCACAGGCTCAGTGCCGGTGTGGGCGAATGGAGACAAATTTAGTCTGCTGCCGACTGCCGCGGAGACTCTCCCTCAAGGGAGTGCAGATCTTTTCCGGGTTTAAAGCGAACGGCCTTTCCTGGAGTGATGCTGACCTCGGTCCCGGTGCGGGGATTCCGGCCGATACCAGTTTTGCGGGCACGGACGCTGAAAACGCCAAATCCGCGCAGTTCGATGCGCTCACCTGCCGCCAGGGCCTGTTTCAGACCCTCGAATACCGTATCCACCGCAGCTTCGGCCTTGCTGCGCGGCAGACCCGTGCGCTCGATTACGTGATGGACGATGTCCTGCTTAATCAATGGGGTAACCTCGCTGGCGGAACTCTAAAGACTTTACTACGCCTTACAGGTGAGATGCTACAGGTTTCCGGCAGGAAATGAAAACCCCGGAGCAGAATCGGCCGCAGGCCATGGGGCAGAAATGCGAAAAACGGGGCGCGAGGGAAGGCAATTTGTCAATTACCGCCGGCTTCCTTATGATGAATTTTCGCATTGCGCAAAGCGGTGCAAAAAGATTCGCGTGCAGAGGATGCTGCGCGCCACGGAGAGCTATGGCGATTCTGAGCGACCGGTGGATCAGGGAACAGGCCCTGAATCATGCCATGATCGAACCTTTCAGCGAAAAACAGGTTGCCGCCGGGGTTATTTCCTATGGACTTTCATCTTACGGCTACGATCTGCGCGTCTCCGACGAATTCAAAATCTTCACCAATGTCAACAGCGCGATTATCGATCCCAAAGCGTTCGATGAGCGTTCCTTCGTCACCGTGCATGCGGCTTCAGTCATCATTCCTCCCAATTCATTTGCGCTGGCTCGCTCGGTGGAGTACTTCCGCATCCCACGAGATGTGCTGACAATCTGCGTGGGCAAATCCACATATGCGCGCTGCGGAATCATAGTGAACGTGACGCCCTTTGAGCCGGAGTGGGAAGGATTTGTGACGCTGGAAATTTCCAATACAACGCCTTTGCCGGCGAAGATTTACGCCAACGAAGGTTTGTGCCAGATTCTGTTTTTCCTGGGGAACGAGCCCTGCGAAATCAGCTATGCCGATCGCAAGGGCAAATATCAAAAGCAGCAGGGAATTGTGCTTCCCAAATTGTGAAGTTCTCCGGCATCTACGGTGCTTGACGGGGATTCCTGAAGGGAGCATTCTTCGCGGCCGAGCGCGGGGCGTCCGAATCCGCCGTCCGTTCTGGGAGGAGCGGAATGTTTTCTATTTGCAGTCCTGATCCGATTCGTATCGGCGTTGCGTCGGAAGAGCCTATTCGTCTGACCGGGCTGACCAGCGTATTTGATCAGCCTGCCCAGGAAGGCCGTCCGCAGCTTGTGCCGGTGGCTGGAGGACTGGAAAAGCTCTTCGAGGACAAAACGCTCGGTTACCTCGTCGTGGACTTGCAATCGTCCTCTGGCGGTCTTCAAGTGCTGGAAACCATAAGGCGCAGGCGCCCGGACCTGCGGCTCATTGTGATTGGCCCTTATGGAAACGACGAATTGGTGCTGGCTTCGATTGTCGCCGGAGCGCGCGCCTACCTGGATCTGACTGCGAACCCGGAGACCGTTTTCAAAGCGATTGAAGTGGTGACCGAGGGCTCGATCTGGGCGCCGCGGAAACTCCTGTCGCGGCTGATTGACCGCCTGTTGAAGCAGCCCGAAGCCGGTGCGGGCGGCGGCGAAACCCGCTTGACCGAGCGGGAGCGCCAGGTGCTGGAGTTGGTTACCATGGCTCGATCCAATCGTGAAATCGCCGAGGAATTGGGAATTGAAGAGCGCACCGTAAAGACGTATGTGGGGCGCCTGATGAGAAAGACGGGGGTGGATAACCGTATCCGACTGTCCATGACGGCCCTCAGCCATTCGCTTACCGGCAGGCCGGCGGGGGCCGAAATAGGCCAGGAATCAAAGAAATAGTTGATTACCTTTGTGCTAAAACTATGGTTACTTTGAGGATGGTCCTTAGGTACTCTTGTGCAACTTCAGTACTTACCGCAAGCTTATGTACAGAAACAACGCAGATCTGGGGAAAGGAGTTCTCCAGCAGCGTCGATGAACGTAGCTCGAGAACTCCTCTTTTTTACGCGTATTGACCCTTCAAGAATCAGACGCCGCCTGCTCATATCCTCATTTGGATTCCGCATCCTGCCCGGCCAGGGCTGGAATGCCGCGCGTCTACGCCGGCGGTTCCCAATCGAAGCGGAGCGCAATCTCACTGTCGCACAGTTATAGAATGCATACACTTAACACGTGGTTTACGCGCGGATAGCCCGCCGTGTCCGTCTAATGCTGTAGCCTGTTTCAGTACGGCAACCCAAAGTGCCGCCGACCGGATTCCCACGCTTCACACTCCCAGTAATTGGCTGCGGTAGATTCCGGGTAAGGTGCGCGTATTGAATACGGATTTTACCCTCTCCGCGCCGTCATGGCCGCGGAGCGAAAGGAAATGGAGATGAAAAGGAAGTTTGTTTCGACCGGACTCTGCTTTTCGGTTTTCCTCAGCTTCGTGCTTGTCTTTTCCAGCAGTGCAGTTTGCCTGGCTTCATCGCGGGAGGATCTGCAGAATCGTATTGCTTCAGCCAAGACCACGCTGGACGACATCATGTCCGCGCAGGACGCTACCATTCCCACCAACATTCTGGCCTCGGCTACCTGCGTGGCCGTCGTCCCGTCTTTGCTCAAAGGCGGTTTTATCATCGCCGGCGACTATGGTCAGGGGGTGGTGACGTGCCGCACCGGCCACGGCTGGAGCGGGCCGGTGTTTATTCGCCTGGCCGGCGGGTCGGTCGGATTTCAGATCGGAGGCGAATCCACGGCACTGGTCCTGATCGCCGTGAATCAGCGCGGATTCCAGGATCTGCTGAAGAGCAAATTCAAGATTGGCGCGGATGCGTCGGCTGCAGCGGGGCCGGTGGGACGCAGCGGTCAGGCGGCCACCGACTGGAAAATGAATGCCGAACTGCTCAGCTACTCGCGCGCGAAGGGAGTGTTCGCGGGAGTCTCGTTAGGCGGCACAAGCGTGACCCAGAACCAGGAGGACACGCAGCTTTATTACGGCCAGCCTCACAGCTTCGAGTCGATTCTGACAGGCCAGGTTCCGGTGCCTCCGGGCGCAGTAAACTTTGTGCGCACCGTGGCCCACGACTTTGTGAAGGCCAAATCCGGAGATTAGAAGGCTCACCCAAGCGCGCAGCAGTCCGCAGCGAGCGGATTGCGGCGTGCTTATTTAGCACGCCGGAAGAAGAGAGAGCTTTGATCTAAGCAACGCGGAAGTGATCGAGAGGATCAGATCGCACCCCTATCTTTGAGTACGGCCATGGCGGCGTTGCGGCCGTTGATACCGATTACGCTGCCGCCGGGGTGAGTGCAGGCGCCACATAAATAGAAGCCGGGCATGGGAGTGCGCGCGGTCAGCCGCTTCGACCACATGTAAGGCGGAAGACATTCGCCCTGGAAGATGTGTCCGCCGGTGAGGCCGACTTTCTTCTCGATATCCGGCGGACCGAGGACCTGCGCGTCGACTACTGCGGCGCCAATGTTGGAACAAAAGCGGTCGAGGGAATGAAGCGCGAGGTTGCGCGCCTGGTCGCGGCGGGAGTTCCAATCGCCGTGCGCGAGGGCGTAAGGGACATACTGCGCGAAGACGCTCATGGTGTGGAAACCAGCGGGAACGATTGAGCGGTCGTGCACGCTCTGGAAATAGAGCTCACACCAGAGCTGATCGGGGAATTTGCCCTGGCGCGCGGCGGCAAAGCCGGACTTCCACTCCGCCTTGGTGAGGGGAGCGTTGATCTGGCCGTAGTGGTGGGGCTGGTCTGTGCCGGGTCGCGCGGTGAAGTTGGGCAGTTCGCGCAGTAGGACGTTGAGCTTTACGGTGCAGCCTTCGATGGGGATCTGCTCGACGCGGGCGCGCCAGGCTGGATCGGCGGACCTGCCGAGCAGACGCAGGGTCTGGCGCGGATCGGCGTTGGAGATGACTAGGCGCGAGGGGATGCGCTCGCCGCTTTCGAGACGCACGCCATCGCCGGGAAGGATCTGGGCGACGGGGACGCCGCAGGCAATGAGGGTGCCGGCTTCGCGCGCGGCATCGCAAAAGTAAAACGAGACCATGCCCATACCGCCGCGCACATAGCCCCACATGCCGGGCATGCCGCCGAGGCGGCCGGAAGCGTGGTGAAAACGGATAGAGGCGGTGCCGGGATCGAAGGGGCTGGCGTTGGCGCCGATGACGCCCTGACCGAGATAGGCGATCTGAAGGCGCTCGTCAGAGAGATAGCGTTCGACGAATTCGGCCATGGACCAGTCGAAGAGCAGTGCGCGGGCTTCGTGGTCGCTGGCGAGACGATCGTCGATCAGTTCGCGTGTGGGGGCATCGCAGAGCCAGAGGTCGCCGGGGCCGTCGGGGCGCATGGCGTCGCGCAAACGGCGGATGACGTCGTTCATGGCGCGCCAGCCGGCAATGTCGCGCGGCGAGAGCGCGCGGATTTCAGCTTCGCAGAGCTCGTCGTTGTCCCAGAGCTGAACGCTGGAGCCGTCGAGGAAGGGAACGAAGAGGCCATTGACGGCGGGCGTCCAGGCAAAACCGCGGCGGGGCAGGTCAAGCTCTTCGACCACCAAGGGATGAAGCAGGCCGGCGAGGTAAGCACAGGGAGACATGCGCACGCCGGGGAAGGGCTCTTCGATGGTGCAGGCTCCGCCGATGCGGGTGCGGCTTTCAAGCACGAGTACGCGCTGGCCGGCGCGCGCGAGATAGGCGGCGCAGGCGAGGCCGTTGTGGCCGGCGCCGACGATGATCGCGTCCCAGGTTTTTGCCGCGAGTTCGGAGATGGGCGCGGGCAATCCGATTTGGCCGAGGACATCGGCGGAAGAGAGCATTTGTTGAACATGATAGCGGGGCGGACGCAAAGGCGAGTTCGGCTGCGCCTCTGCGCGAGCGGCTACACTGATTCTTTGTCCAGGCAATGCGGGAAGCGATCGAATACTGGCTGGTGGTGGCGGTGGCGCGCACACTGGGACGCGTGCCACGCAAGTCTGCGCGCTGGATGGCGAGACTGGTTGCTGTTTCTGTCTACTGGTGTTTGGGGCGGTTACGGCGCGTGGGTGGGCGCAATTTGCAGATGGCGCTGCCGGAACTTTCGCCGCAAGCCCGGAAGAAGATCCTGCGCGGAGTTTACGTCTCGCTGGCGTGGCAACTGGTGGAGTTTTGCCGCATGCAACGCTACACGCGGGAGAATACTCGCAACTGGATGCGCACCGAGGGACTGGTTCATTACCAGGCAGCGCATGCAAAGGGCAAGGGGGTGCTGGTCGTGACTGGCCACCTGGGCGCGTGGGAGCTTTCCAGCTTCTATCACTCGCTGATGGGAAATGCGATGGGAATGGTGATCCGGCGGCTCGACAACCGGCGGCTTGACGCGTATGTGAACAACGTGCGCTGCATGCACGGCAACTGGGTGCTGCATAAGGACGATTTTGGGCGCGGTTTGCTGATGGCGATGCACAAGAAGCAGACAGTGGGAATTTTGATGGACACGAACATGACGCCTCCGCAGGGCGAATTTGTGGATTTCTTTGGGATTTCTGCCTGCACGGGGACGGGGCTGGCGCATGTGGCGCGCAAGACGGGTGCGGCGGTGCTGCCGGGGTTCATGCTGTGGGAGGCGGCGGAGCGGCGCTATGTGCTGCACTTCGGCGAGGAGATCGAGATTCCGCATACAGAAGATGTGGCCGGTGACATCGTGGAGGGTACGCGGCGGTGCACGGCGGCGATTGAATCGTGGATCCGGCGCTATCCTGACCAGTGGTTGTGGATTCACCGGCGGTGGAAGACGCGGCCGGCAGGCGAGACCGGGCTGTACTGACGCGGAGGAACACATGACACTGGGCGAACTGATCAACGCGCTGGGGGGGAGGCTTGTGCAGGGCACTCCGCAGTGGCAGATTGACGGCGTGAGTTCGGCGCAGATGGCCAGTCCATCGGATGTGGTCTTTGCTGAAGACGAGGCTTCAGGGGCGAAGGCGATGGCGAGTCTTGCCGGCGCGGTGGTGCTTCTGGCGGGGCGGGTTTCCGAATACCCGCCGGACAAGTGCGTGGTGGAGGCCGAGCAGCCGCGGTTGTGGTTTGCATTGGCGGCGAAGCTGCTGAAGCCGGTGATGCCGGCGCGCGGTATCCATCCCACAGCGGTGGTGGGCGCGCACGCGGAGCTGGCGGACAGCGTGACCATAGGACCTTGCGCGGTGATTGAAGATTATGCGCGCATTGGCGCGGGAACGCGGATTGACGCCGGCGCGGTGGTGGGACGGGGAGTGCGCATCGGGGAGTTCTGCCGGATTTATCCGCGCGTGGTGATATATCCGGGCACGGAATTGGGTAACTGGGTGGTGGTGCATGCGGGCGTAGTGCTGGGCTCAGATGGATTCGGGTATGTGAGGGACTCGGCATCGGGCGCCTACACGCAGTTTCCGCAGCAGGGCGTGCTGGTGATTGAAGACGACGTGGAGATCGGCGCGAATACGACAATCGACCGCGGGGCGCTTGCGGAAACGCGCATTCGCCGCGGGGTAAAGATCGACAACCTGGTGCACATCGGGCACAACTGCGATATTGGCGAAGACGTTGTTCTAGCTGCGTTGACGGGAATTTCGGGTTCTTCGACCGTGGGCAAAGGAGCGGTGATTGCGGGACAGGTGGGGATTGGCGATCATGCGCACGTGGGGCCGGGCGTGATCCTGGGCGGGCAGGCAGGCGTATTCAGCGGCGCCAGAGTGACAAACGAGGGGCTGAAGCCGGGCACAGTGCTGTGGGGCACGCCGGCGCGTCCGCTGCCACAGGTGCTGCGCGAGCAGGCGGTGGTGGCGCGGCTGGCGAAACGAGCCGCAAAGAAGAAGGAGAAGGGAGACGGCGGTTGACCGCTTGCGGCAATGATGCAGCGCGCCGTTGGTATTTCAGGGCAGAAAAACGATGCCTATGCGGACTATGCCGGATAGGCCCCTGTAATGTACCCCTCCAGATCCTGGATAGCCTGTTCCTGGCCGGAGATGACCCACTTCACCAGGTCGCCGATAGAGACGATTCCCACGACGGCACCCTTATCGACTACGGGAAGATGGCGGAAATGATGCTGGGTCATCAGAGCCATGCATTCATCGACCGTGTTCTGAGGGCTTACGGCAGTCACGGGAGCGGTCATAATTTCCTGGACCTGGGTTTCCTTGGAGTGATGGCCCAGCAGCGCCACTTTGCGCGCGTAGTCACGCTCAGAGAGGATGCCGAGAAGCCGATTTCCTGACAGAACGATCAGCGCGCCGACGTCGTACTTTGCCATTGCCGTCAGGGCAGCATACACCGACTCTTCAGGCCCGATCGACAGAATTCTATTTTGAGGCTTGTTTTTGAGCACGCAGGCTATGGAATCGGTAATTTTCATGGCGACGTCCTCCTTATGACGTGATCTACAAGAGCTGAATCAAGGCCCGGGTACGGTAACAACGCCTGCCGCGTGGCAAACTAGGCAGGTAATTTCGGTCCCACGGAGAGCTTGCCAACCGGGTATCGAGACACTATAGCCCATTCCGAGCGGAACAGAACAGTGCGACGGCAATCTCCGGCAAAGTTGCCGCAAACGGGCAAACCTTGCCAGAGGAAGTTTCGAATTGGAAGCAGATGGTCGCGATGGCGCTCAACTCCTCCTAAATGTTCATCCCGCGATGGATTCATTCCCTGTGCGACAGGTTGCCTGAAAGTGATTCAATTCTCCTGGGGCAAACCTTCTGCGGCGGCCCGCTAGAATTGTCATAGCCATGGAACCGATAACTCAGGGGCCGCACGCAGCAGAGGCCGTGTTAGTTGGTAACCGTTTTGTCCGCGCCTGCCGGCGGCTGCCGGTCGACCGCACACCGGTCTGGTTTCTACGCCAGGCCGGGCGTTATATGCAGGAATACCGCGAGGTACGAAAGCACCATAGCCTGGTGGAGATTTGCAAGCGGCCGGAACTGGCTGCCGAAGTAACCATCACGGCCGCCGAGAAACTGGGCGTAGATGCGGCGATTATTTTTGCCGATCTGCTGCTGCCGCTGGAACCGATGGGGCTGGACTTCGAATTTCAAAGCGGCGAGGGACCCGTGGTCCATCGCCCAGTGCGCACGGAGGAAGATGTGGTGGCGCTAAGAACCGATCGCGCCGGCGAACTCGGTTATGTCGCGCGCGCGATAGAAGGAGTGGCGAACCACTTTCACAGCACACTCGGGGTCATTGGGTTCTGCGGCGCACCCTACACGCTGGCCAGTTACATGATTGAAGGCGGAGGATCGCGCAACTATATCTATACCAAGCGAATGATGTACAACGATTCTTCAGCGTGGCGGATGCTGCTCGACAAGCTGGTGATTGTGCTCGAGGAGTACTGCCAGTTGCAGGTTGCGGCGGGCGCCGATGTCATCCAGATTTTCGATAGTTGGATTGGTTCCCTGGGGCCGGCGGACTATGCCGACTACGCATTCGATGCTTCGCGCAGGCTGGTGCGCGCGGTGCAGGAACTGGGCGTTCCGGTAATCTACTTTGGCGTGGAGACAGCCGGACTGTTGGGACAGATGGCGGCAACCGGCGCCGACGTCATCGGCCTGGACTGGCGGCAGCCACTCGATGCGGGCTGGCGTGCCGTTGGGCACGGCCGCGCCGTGCAGGGCAATCTCGATCCAATCACGTTGTTCGCGCCTTTGGAAGTGCTTGAAGAGCGAGTTCACCAGATTCTTCAAGCGGCGGCCGGTAGAGCCGGACATATTTTCAACCTCGGTCATGGAATTGTTCCGGGGACTCCAGTCGAGAACGTGCAGGCGGTGGTGCGCATGGTTCGTGAGTTCATGTCGAGGGCCGCAAATGGCTAAACAGGCTGTTTTGCTGTTGGCGCACGGGACGCCGGAGAGCGCCGGGCAGATTCCCGAGTATCTGCGCAACGTGGTGAGCGGGCGGCCGATGCCGCAAGCCGTGATCGAGGAGATTCAGCACCGGTATGCGCTTATCGGGCATAGTCCGCTGACGGAAATCACGCTGGAGCAGGCGCGGGGCGTGGAAACCGTGCTGGCCGAGAGGGGAGTGGCAATACCGGTTTATGTGGGGATGAGGAACTGGCGGCCGTACATTGCTGACGTTGTGCGGGGGATGCGGGCCGATGGAGTGGAAGAAGCCGCGGTGATCTGCATGGCGCCACAGAATTCCCGCACCAGCGTCGGCTTATACCGGCGAGCGGTATTGGCGGAAGCAGCGGGCATGCGGATCGACTTTACGGAAAGCTGGGCGGATCACCGGCTGTTGGCAGAAGCGTTTGCAGAGCGGTTACGCCCCTTGCATGCGCGGCTCAGCACGGAAACCGGCGCTCCGGTTCCGGTGCTGTTCACGGCACACAGCGTGCCAACGCGCACGGTGCAAGCGGCGGCGGAGCTGGAAACAGGACCGCGCTTGTGGCCGGGCACGGGCGCAGATCCTTACGAAGCGGATGCGCGCAGGACGGCGGAGCTGGTTGCAGCATGCCTGCCGGAGATTCCGCGGTGGTGGTTTGCGTTTCAAAGCCAGGGAGCCAGCGGCGGCCCGTGGCTGGGGCCGTCGGTGGAGGAGACTCTGAAAGCGATTGCCGCCCAGGGCGTCACGATACTTATACTGCAGCCGATCGGGTTCCTTTGCGATCATGTTGAGATTCTTTACGATGTGGATCATCTTTTTCGCGAGGTTGCGGCAGGGCTGGGCGTTCGCCTGGAACGGCCGGAGTCACTGAACGCGTCGCCGACGCTTACGCGTGCGGTTGCCGAGCTGGCTATGCAGGGTCTGGACCGGTTAAAGGGACGAGATGAGGACAATCGGGGCGGAGGGGCGCTTTTGGAGACGAGATAGGGCGACCACCAGCCAGCCGGCGAGCGAATCGCCCAATCCCAGAGAAATCCGAAGTGACGAAAGTGGGATTTTCTTCTTACCAGGCGTAAAACGGGACTAAAATCAAAAGGATCAATGACCACGCCCAAAGTCTTCCTCGATGGTGAGCGAGTTTTGCGGGTACAATTCCGTCTTCGGAGGAAGGAATTTATTCGTTGTTGCAGCCTGCCGGCTGCCGCGAGTAGCGAGGAGGCGCGGTTTAAACTGCCTGGGAGTTTTAAAAGTGGATCGCAGGGGAAATGAAACCAGATGCCCGCGGTGCGGGAGCGAGCGTTTTCTCCGCGCCGAGCGCGTTGGTTTCTTACAAGCTAAAATCTATCCATTATTTGGCTACTTTCCATGGGAGTGCAGGGCGTGCAGATTGCGCTGCATGATGCCGAGGCGAGACCCGAAAAAAAAGCTGGCAAACGCGCAGAGCAGAGCGAAGAACACATCTGCTTCATAAGGGAAAGAGATTCAGCGGAAGAGATTCCTGGCCAGAAAGAGGGCGTTGGCCGGGCGCTCGGCGAGACGCCGCATGAAATAAGGGTACCAATCGCGTCCAAACGGCACATAAACGCGCACGGGATATCCCTCGGCGGCGAGACTATGCTGGAGGTCGCGGCGAATCCCGTAGAGCATCTGGAATTCGAAATGGCCAGGGTCGATTGCGCCTGTCCGGGCAAATTCTTTTATGGCCTGGATGAGAGCTTCATCATGGGTGGCTAGAGCGTGATGTTGCGGGCTTTGCAGGAGCTTGCGCGCCAGGAGCAGGAAGTTTTTGTCGACGTCGGACTTTAGCGGAAAGGCGACTTCAGGCGGCTCAGAATAGGCGCCTTTGCAGAGGCGCACCGGGATGCCTTCGGCAAGCAGCTGTTCGATATCCGCCTCCGATCGGTAAAGGTAGGACTGGATTACAACCCCGATCGATGTGCGCAGGTCCGCTCGAGCATGAATGCGGCGCACGATGTCAAGAGTGACCTGGGTGAGCCGCGACTCCTCCATATCGATGCGCATGAAACTCTGAACCGAACGAACATGGCGCGTGAGCTCTTCTGTAATGGCCTCGGCCAGATTGGGATCAAGGTTCAAGCCCATCTGCGTCAGCTTCACGCTGATGTGGGCGTTGGCTTTATGGTTTGCCAGCCAGTCGAGTATCCGGTGGTAGACTTCGGCGGCGCGATGGGCCTCGACTTCGGACGTGACGCTTTCGCCGAGGGAATCGAGAGTAACGGCGATACCCTGGTTGTTAAGCGCTTGAGTGACGGCGAGCGCATCTGCCACTTCAATACCGGCTACGAAACGCGAGCAAAGGCGATGGCCGAGGCGCGAACTCTCGCAGAAGCGCCGCAAGTTGCGGTTGCGGGATAGAGCGAGGAAGGTGGTTCGCAATGAAGACATCTTGCTTCTGACTTGGGAAAGCTAGTTGGCCCACCGTCCAGCAGTTTGATTTTGCTCAGCGGCTTAAGTTTCTCACATGCGGAAGGTGCAACCTGGTGAATGCAGCGTACACAGTCCCAAGTTGCGGAACGCGGGTTCGGCAATCCGACAAGCTGGTCACAGTTCGATTGAGATTTGCCTCGAACTGCGCCTGGATAAAGGTCATACCATATGAACCGCAACCGGTCCAGCCCATGGCGAGGTGGCTACGCACGCCTGCACATGCACGCCTGGAGCGAGGAGATGACGGGAAAAACCGGGGGCAGGGGACAAGGCTGGCAAAGACAACATGAATTCAAGCATGGCTGGCTCAACAGTAAGCGGGGCCGAGAGATGCTCGATGCCCAATCCACGGACGGGTCGGCTATTCTAAACAGGTCACCGCAGCTATTTCCCATTTTGCTCCCGAGGAGTTGGATTGACGCCGAAAGAGACCGCTAAACGCCTGGGCGAGATGGCGAGAATATGTGTTTTGGCAATCCTGGTCGCGAGTGCGGTTTGGGCATCGCCGGCGCGTCCCGGCTATGCTGGCGAAAAGCCGGTCCGGGTTCTGATGGTGAGCGACATTCATTTCGAGCCGTTCCGCGATCCGGGCAAGGTTGCGCAACTGGCAGCGGCGCCGGTGAGTAAGTGGGCGGCAATCCTCGGGACAGCGCCGTCCGCAGGTGGTGCGGAGCGCTTTGCGGCTTTACAGAACGCGTGTCATGCCAAAGGCACGGACACCGACTACACGCTTTTTGCGTCGAGTGTCGAGGCGATGCGCGCGGATGCGTCAGGAGCAAAGTTCATCACCGTGAGCGGCGATCTTTTGGCGCACGATTTCTCCTGCAAGTACGCGGAAGTTACTCCACGTGCGACGCGGTCCGGGTACGAAGCCTTCGCCGCGAAGACACTGGAATTTGTGATGGAGGAATTGCGCGGCGCCTTTCCCGGCGTGCCGGTGTATGCGGCGCTAGGAAATAACGACTCGGGATGCGGGGATTACCAACTTGATGCCGGAGACATGTTCCTGAAGGTCATTGCGCCCGCGATTAGCGCGGATGTGCCTGTGGGCGAACGCGGTGAGGCGCGACGTGACGTTGCTGCGGGCGGGTATTACGGCGTGATGCTGCCGGCGCCGATGCAACATACGCGCTTGCTGGTTCTCGACGACATATTCATGTCAAAGAAGTATTCGACCTGCGGGGGCAAAGCTGATCCTGCGCCGGCGGCGGAGCAGATTGCGTGGCTGCGCGGCCAGCTTGATCAGGCGCGGCGCGCGCACGACAACGTCTGGGTGATGGCGCACATTCCGCCGGGAATCGATCCATATTCGACGATACGGAAGATGACCGATGTGTGCGCGGGTGACAAACCGGTGATGTTTTTGAAGTCGTCGGCTCTGCCGGAGACGATTGCAGAGTTTGGCGACGTGGTGCGGCTGGCGATATTTGCGCACACGCACATGGACGAGCTGCGCCTGCTGAGCGCCAACAACGTGGGCGGTCATGAGGAAACGGTGGCCTTGAAGATGGTTCCGTCGATTTCGCCGGTGGATGGGAACAATCCGTCGTTTGTGGTTGCCAGTGTGGATCCTTCAACGGCAGTGTTGAAGGATTTTCAGGTCATCGCGGCGTCAAATCAGACCGGGGTGGGGACAGCATGGCACGAAGAGTATGACTTCGACCGCGCGTATAGCACGACGGCCTTCACGCCGGCGTCAGTGGAGCGGCTGATTGCGGGTTTCCGCGCCGACCCGGAAGCGAAAACGCAAGCCAGCCACGAGTATCTTGAACTCTATTTTGTCGGAGGTGACGAGTCGTCGCTTTTGAAGCCTTTCTGGCCTGAGTACACTTGCGCGCTGGACAACGACACGGCTGCCCGATTCAGGTCGTGCATGTGCAGCGCCGGGCGCTCCCAAGCCACCGAGCCCGAATCCGGGGCCGAAGATCAATAGCCGTTAGCTACCAGCCAGCTTGCCGTCAGGTTCGAATGGGGTCTCGTCGCCTCCGACTGCGCGGCGGCGAGCTTTACCAGCACATCTGCCTCAACGTTCACAGGAGCGCCCTCGGCGAGGGTATGCAGGTTGGTGCGCCAGTAGGTAAGAGGGAGGATGGCGATGGAGATGGTTTCGCCGTCGAAGCCGGCAATGGTGAGGCTGATGCCTTCCACCGCAACCGAGCCCTTGTGAACCATCCACTGGCGAGCTTCCTGCGGAACGCGGACTTTCAGCGTCCAGTCGGTGGTTTCGCGATGGAAGGCCGGGTCTTCCGGTGAAATTACCGGGACAAGCGAAGCGAGTGTGCCGCAGCCGTCCACATGTCCCTGAACGATGTGGCCGCCGAGGGGGCTGCCGGCGGCTGTGGGCAACTCGAGATTGACATTTGCGCCGGGAGCGAGCGCGCCCAGCGAGGTGCGGTCAAGCGTCTCCTGCGCCAGGTCGGCGTGGAAGTAAGTCGGGTCGACGTCGAGGGCGGTGAGGCAGACGCCGGAGACGGCGAGGGAGTCGCCTTCGCGCAGGCGGCCGGCGATTCCTGGAGCCTCTACAGTAAGCCGGCGAACGCCGCCCCGGTCCACAAGGCTAACCAGCGTTCCGGTCTGCTCGATAATGCCGGTAAACATGGACTTATTTTAAGGGACCAAGGTGCTAAGGAACGTGGGGGCCATTCAGGACTGAGAGAACCGGGAAGGACGCAGAACTTTACCCGGCGCAATGATAAGCTTTGCTCTATCAGGCGCCCCGCGAGTTGAAGAAAAGAGCCCAAGACGATCATGCCCCGGAGATTTCCGCACACTTGCTTTCGAGGTCGACTACGCTTTGCGTCCGCGATGTCTATTGCCGGGGGCGGTGCCGGGGACAAGGCGAAGAAGAACACGCTTCAGCAACGGAGATGGTGTTCCCCTATCGCGGAACTTACATACGCCATCTCGGCGCAAATCAGGCCGTGGCAGAAGCTAACCAGGTGCTGTTCTTTAACGCGGGCGAAGAATATCGCGTAAGCCATCCGATCCCGGGAGGCGATGCGAGTCTTTCACTGACGGTTGATCCGGCTCTGCTGCTTGAAGTGACGCCGGAAGGGCTGGTCAGCGGACAATCGATACCCAGGTTTCACTGTCAGCGATTGCGCATTGATGGGCGAACGCAGGCGCTGGTGGCGATGTTGCGGCATAGCCTGCGCAAGAGAATCGCCGAGCCCCTGGAGGCGGAAAGCCTGGCTCTGACACTGATGCAGCGTGCACTAGGGCCGCGCACAACACATGCGGCAGCAGCCAGCAACGGGCGGCAGCGCCTGGTCGACCGGGTGAAGCTGGTCCTGGCGGGCGACCTTGCGCGGCGCTGGACCCTGGCGGAGATCGGGGCCGAGGTCCATTGCTCGCCGGTTTATCTAACGCAGGTCTTTCAGCAGGTCGAAGGAATGCCCCTTTATCGATACCAGCTTCGCTTGCGGCTGGCGCGAGCGCTTGATTTGCTTGACCGCTACGACGATCTGACGGTCCTGGCCCTGGAATTGGGCTTCTCCAGTCACAGCCATTTCAGCTCTGCTTTCCGCACCGCGTATGGGCGATCACCCACCGAGTTCAAACGCGCGGCGATTGGCATGTGAAGGGCAACCCGCAAATCGCTAAAGATTCTGACAGCGCCTGCGAGAATGGTTGTGGCCTACTGATTTTGCCCGAATCGCGGGTTTGGAGAAGACGATGGCTCAAAAGACATGCGCTGCATGCGACTTTCCGCTGGAAGGTGATGTGATCGAAGTGAGCATTGGCGGCAAGACCGTAGAAGTTTGCTGCGAGGAATGCGCTCAGAAACTGAGAGAAGCAAATGCATCCGCCAAGGCAGCGGGCAGAGGCTGACGGACGGAAAACCACAGCGGGCCGGATTGCCTTGCCATATCAGGAAGTCCGGCCGCTTTCCACTGACGGCGAAGCGGCGCGCTCGAGGTTAGAGATAAGAGACCGGGCGGCTAAGCGTCGGAGAAACTGGATTCTATGAACCACGAACGATGCGCGGAAAGACCGCCGGCGGAGGGTGGAAGGACGCACGCTTTCCCCCCGGCCTGAAGGTTGGATGGATTTTGGGCTGTTGTTGACACGAATGAATTCATGCTCTTTCCAAGCGGTGATTTTTTCGGCGACCCGCGGGAAATTGCTATTCTCGCTATGAGGTCCCCCATCTTCTTGAGCACTTGAACAATGATTCCTGCCGGGGCGGGTGGAATGAAGCAGTTTGAGTCGTTTGTACTTGACACATCGAATGCGTGTCTCTGGCAGGGTGGAGTGCGGATTTCCCTGCCTCCCAAGCCGTTTGAGCTGCTGCGTTATCTGGTGGAGAATCCCGCGCGGCTGGTAACCCACGATGAGCTGCTGGATGCGCTGTGGCCGGAGACATATGTGCAGCCCCAAGTGCTTCGGACCTATGTGCTGGAACTTCGCAAGCTGCTCGGAGACGACGCAGACCATCCGCGTTTCATACAGACGCAGCCCAAACGGGGTTACCGTTTTGTAGCGGTGGTGACAGAGACCACGGTTATAGGGCATTCGGCGCCAATGGCTGTTGCAGCGGCAGAGTTGCAGCCGCCGGATATAGTTGGGCGAGATCGCGAGCTGGCGCAGCTTCACGACGGATTGCAGGCCCTGAACGCCGGGCAGCGCAGAATTCTCTTCGTAACCGGCGAAACCGGAATCGGCAAAACCACACTGGTGGACACCTTCTGCCGGCAGCTTCGCTCAACAGGTGTGGCAAACGTGGCGCACTGCCAGTGCGTGCAGGGATTGGGGAGCAAAGAAGAATACTACCCGGTGATTGAAGCGCTGAACCAGCTCTGTGCTTCCCCGGAAGGAGATGTAGTCTGCCGCGCGCTGGCACGCATGGCTCCGGCGTGGCTGCCACGCGGCGATCAGTCTTTGGATGGGAATAGCGATTCCATCAACCTGCGGGCGGGCCATGAGCGCACGGCCGGAGACCTGTGCCGCGCGTTGGAAGAGCTTTCCGCAACCAGGCCGCTGGTGCTTGCCTTCGAGGATCTGCATTGGGCGGATAGCGCCACCATCAATCTGATTTCCGCGCTGGCGCGGCGGCTGGCGCGCGCCAGACTCATGGTGGTGGCCACATACGTGCCCGATAAGGTGAGTCGGGATCATGCGCTCGAATGTCTGAAGCGAGATTTGCTTATGCACCACTGCTGCGCCGAGATTGTGGTTCGTCCGCTGGCCAAGCAGGCGCTTGCGGAGCTGCTTTCAAAGGAATTGCGCCAGCAGAATCTGCCGGCGGGACTGGCGGAGTTTGTGCACCATCATTCCGTCGGCAATCCGCTGTTCGCAATATCGGTACTGGACCACCTGATCGCGGAGGGCTACCTGGTCCGGCGCAGCATCGGCGGATCTGCGCATTGGGAACAGGGGTTGCCGCTCGGCGAGATGGCTTCTGTCGTGCCCCGCGGGCTGCTGGAGATGATCGAACTGGAGATTGCGCGCCTCACCAGCGATGAGCAGTGCATCCTGGAGGCGGGCAGCCTGGTGCCGGTGGCGTTTCCCGCCTGGGCCGTAGCGGCGGCGCTGGATAGGGATGCGGTGGAGACCGAGGAAACGTGCGATACATTGACTCGGAGATTGCATTTTGTGGCGCGGGCGGGTGAAGACGAATTACCCGACGGTACGCGGTCCACCTTCTACGCCTTTACGCATGGGCTATATCGTGAAGTGCTCTATCAGCGGCAGGCAGCGCCGCGAAGAGCGCGGCGGCACTTCCGCATTGCGGAGCAGTTGGGCAATTACTTTCGAGGACGCGAAGCCGACGTGGCGCGCGAGATGGCGTTCCACTATGAAGCCGCTGGGAATTGGAAGCAGGCCGCCGCGGCGCTGCGCTCGGCGGCCCGCGGCGCGAGCCTGAGGAGTGCTCATCACCAGGCGGCAGAAATTCTGGAGCGGGCACTGCGGCTGGCGCAAAATCTGAACGCAGCCGACCGCGACGGGGAAGTGGAAGCTATTCGCGCGGAGTTGGAATCGGCACACGGAGCGATGGCCGGCGGCGGCCGGCCAAAACTAAATATCCGTCAGGAAATAATTTGACAGTATCTGGATAAGGACTTAACGACTTGGCGAGATGAGTTGCGTAGTGTGATCGACAGACAGGAGGTCACACCAATGCAAACCTCGACTCGCTCCCTTCTTTCGGCCGCAGTAATCACGGCGGCTGCAGCTTTGGCACCTCACGCCGCTCATGCGGCAAGTGCAACTGTCAACGTTCCATTCAGCTTCACCGCTTCCGGCAAACAGTGCCCCGCCGGCGCCTATCAAGTCCGCCTGGAACAGATGAATCAGGTGGTGCGGCTCAGCAATGCTCGCGGTCACATCGACCTCGTCTGGCTGGCGGGTCCCGGCAACCCCGCTCCCAACGCCAAGCGCGTGGTTCTGCTTTTTGACCGTGCCGGGGACTCGCACGTTTTGCGTTCGGTGCAGGACGGCGACGCCATTACCGCACGGCTCGATCAGCACGCTCCAGCGCACGAACAGTTGACGGAGGTGGTTGGCCAGTAGCTCAGCCCGGATTCAGGATTCCCGGTCTGCGAAAACCGCACGTGGAACGGGAAGTTAGAGGGCGCATTGGAGTTCCTCCATGGATGCGCCCTCCTTTTTGCGCTTTGCCCAGACCCCTCACTTGAAGAGGGCCAGATCGATGCCGTCAGCCATGGCTTTATATCCGGCGTCGTTAGGGTGCAGGTGGTCGCCGGAATCGTAAAGCGGATTGAATTGAAGCGGATTCTGGGGATCGCGGGTGATTTTGTCGAAATCGACTACGCCATCGAAGGTGCCACTGCTGCGGATCCAGTTGTTGACCGCCTCGCGCACCTGCTCTCCCTGTTCGCTGTAGTAGCCGGCGCCCTGATAGGGAGTAAGCGTCGCGCCGTAAACTTTCATGCCGTGCTCATGGGCCGCTTCTACAATCTGGCGCAGGCCCTCTTCTAACATCTGCGCATCAACGTTGTCTTCAGGCGCGGTGAGGTGATGGAGACGTCCGATGTCGTTGATGCTTTCCAGAATGATGACGTAGCGTGCGCCGTCCTGGGAGAGGACGTCGCGGTCCAGGCGCGCCAGCGCGCTGGGCCCGGCCTCGTCATTGAGCACACGGTTTCCGCCGATGCCTTCGTTGAGAACGCCAATGTGCTGGAGTGAGGAGTCCGCCTGCAGCCGGCTGGCGAGCACATCAGGCCAGCGGTCGTTGCCGTTGCGGGTGGAATGAGCGCCGTCGGTGATGGAGTCGCCGAGGGTAACGATGGAGCGCGAGCCGTGGACGAAGTTCACATCGACACCATCGACAAAATACCAGGACTCGGTTTTGGTCGGCTGATTGAGGGAAGCTGCCGCGGCCTGGTCGCCGTCGGCAATGTAGTTGGTCTGGTCGGCGAAGGCATGATAGGTTTCAGCGCGCATGATCTGGGAAGGCAGGAAAAAGCTGATGGCGAGGTCAGAGAGCGGCGAGACATCGAGGGTGACTGGGTCGGAATAAATTTCGGCGCCGGGGGGAATGCTGATAGTGGTTGAGCCGCCGAAGGTCAGCGGGTGGTCGGAGCCGGTATTAATGGCGTCGCTGCCCGCGCTGATGGCTACGTGGGCATTCTTGAGGATGAGCTGATCGCGGCCGTAGGCGTTGGTGAAGCGAACACGAAGCTGAGTTCCGCCGGCGGAAACATGGACGATTTCGCGCAGCGTGACAGCAGCGAAGGGATGCACGGCGAATCCGCCTTCGGCAAGCATGGGCGATGCCGCCCAGGTTCCATTCCATTGCGGATGGGAACCTGATTGCGCGGAGCAAGCCGATGCCGCCGCGAATGCAAAGAAGAAAGCTGAAACTAAGGCGATCCAACGCCGGTACATCATCGAGTACCCTCCCAACGGAATGAGTTTGCGCATGCAAGCCGAAGTCTATCACGCGCAGGAATCCCGACTTGCCTTAGAAGCCGCCCGCATCATGGAGGGATAAATCAAGGGGCAATCGAGGCGTTACCGATTCCGGCAAAGTTTTTGCTTTACGGGAGGCGGGTTCAGGGGTAATGTTAGGCACACTCCCGAAAATTGGAGACAAGAACATGAGCGTTCTTCCGACACTCCCGGCTGGAATTAGCCTTCCCGACGTGATTATGTCTGTAGGCGGACTGGGCACGGCGGCGTTTGGCCTTCTCGAAGCGATCAAGCCGGTGTTTCCGGTGATCAACCAAATCGGATTTGGCGGGATCAGCGCAACTGTTTCCTCCCTGACGCCCAATGAAGCGGGAGGGGGCGCGCCAATCAATGCGCTTCCCCGCGCCAAGGTGCTGGACTCGCTGCTTGCCAACTGGGTGAACGGGACTGACCTGGGAAACCAGAAGGCGATTGCGAAATCACTCATCAAGCTGCACCTGAGCGGGGGGAATGCAGCCGCTCTGGCAGCGGTGACCAACGTGGATTCCACGCTGCTGACGCAGGCGGCGGGAAGCATGGCGGCGGGCACGGCGCTGACACAGCTGCAGAACGACGCTTATTCACGCTTCGACCTGATAGTGACCGCAATGCTCGACGAAGTCTATCAGCACGCCGACCAGTTCTACCGTAACTGGATGCGCGCCCTGGCCGCAGTCATCGCCGTGGTATTGGCCGTGGCCGGGGGATACGTCGTGGAGAGTGGATTTCAAAATAGCGGGCAGCTATTGGCGGCGGTTCTGGTTGGACTGTTGGCTACACCTCTGGCGCCGATCGCGAAAGATGTGTCGACGGCTCTGTCCACCGCTGTGAATACCATGCAGCTGCTCAAGGGGAAGTAGTGCGGCGATGACGATTTTCCTCGATCTTCGGCTACAGCCGGTGGGCGGGGGGCTGGCGGCGCGAGTCTCCACCTGCCAGGGAACCGGCATTGACAATTACATGGGCCTGGCGATGAGCGATTTTGTTGCCGCGATTCGCGGCCGGCACGTTCTGATTGCCACACATGGCTTCAACGTGAACCGCGCTCACGGCATCGCCAGTCTTTCCAACTGGGAGAGCCTCCTCGAGCTTCCCCAAGCTTCGGCGTTTGTGGGATTGCTGTGGCCGGGCGATTCGATCTGGGCGCATGGGCTTGATTATCCCGACGAACCCAGGGTGGCCGACCAGGCGGGTGAGCTTGTGGCGCCATTTATCGATGCGAATTTTCAGAGCGCGGCGAGCATCTCATTTTCTTCGCACAGCCTGGGCGCGCGTGTGGTGCTGAAGACGATTGCCACCATGAGGCTGCCGGTGCGGCGGCTGACGCTGATGGCAGGGGCCATCGACGACGACTGCCTGAGCGGGGAATTTTCTGCGGCTGCGGCCAATGTTGAAAGGGTTTCAATTTTAGCGTCGCGGAAGGACACCGTGCTTTCGCAGTTATTCCCCATCGGCAACTTCTTCGCCGGAATCCTGGATGTGGGGCATCCGTGGTGGAAGGCGGCAATCGGACATTGCGGGCCTGCAAAAGGGTGTCCGGAGAATATTACGCTGCCGTTCGAGATTCCTGACGGATGGGAATTCAATCACGGGAATTATCTGCAGGTCGATCCGCCTCCGGTGCCGAAGTTGCCGCTGCCCGTGGAAGTGCCGCCGCAGCAAACGCCGGTGCCGAGTGGAGGTGCGGCAGGCTGGCAGGAGGCGTTTTCAGCGGGGTTTGAATCGACGCGCTTTCGATAGGTCGCCGGTATTTTATATGTTTGAATTTTTATCGCTTTTTCTTCGCCTTTCCACAGCCATCTGGGCTATGCTGTCTTGGCAGCTCAGGAGGTTGCAGAATGGACTATCAAAAGGACTTGATCTCTGAATTCGATCGCGAAGCCGCGAAAACCCGCAAGACCTTCGAAGCCATCCCCGACGGTGTGGATTGGAGTTACAAGCCGCACCCCAAGTCAATGCCCCTGGGGCGTTTGGCGGGCCATATTGCCGATATGACGGGGGAGTGGGCGATGATGACGCTCACCAAGGACAAGCTGGAGTTTGCCGCCGACCACAAGTGGGAGCAGTACGTGCCCGAGAGCCGCGCGGCGCTGGTGGAGAAGTTCGACCGCGAACTGCCGACGACGCGCAAGCAGCTTGAGGCGGCCACGCCGGAGCAGTGGGAGCAGCACTGGCAGTTCATTTTCGGGGGGCAGAAGTTTGTCGATGAGCCGAGACACCAAGTCTTCCGCGATATGGTTTTGAACCACATGATCCACCACCGGGCACAACTGGGGGTCTACATCCGGCTCGTGGGCGGTAAGGTTCCGGGGTGCTACGGGCCTTCGGCGGACGAAATGTGAAATGCAGCGGACCGCGATCCCTGGATTGAGGTCAGAAAAGCAGGCTGGCGTCCATTTCCTCCTTCAAGTGAGGAAATGGACACATGACGGACAGATGCTGTGCCGAGAATTGAGAGCGGCGAGCTGAGGCAAGAGGATCGTCTACGCTGATGGCATGGCATTTTCGTTCCCAAAGATTTATCCGATTCTCGATTCTTCCTTTCTTCCGGCTGCAGGGCGCGCAGAGTTCCTGCGGCGGCTGGGCAAAGAGCTCGCTGAAGCGGGCGTGACGATACTGCAGTACCGGAATAAGACCGGCCCGGAGGCGGAAATTCTCGCCGACGCGGCGACTCTTCGTTGCGCCATGCCGCCAACGCAGGTCAAACTGATTCTGGATGACCGCGCAGACCTGGTGGAGCAAGCTGGATTTGACGGCGTTCACGTGGACGCAGGGGACGCCTCACCAGCGGAGGCGCGGCGGATTCTCGGAGCCGAGCGCATCGTGGGCACCTACGGCGGGGGCGTGGCGTTTCTGCCCGGTATTCTGGAAGCGCCGGTCGATTACTGGGCCGTGGGTCCTGTTTATCGCACCACCACGAAACAGACGGACAAAACGCCGATCGGGCCGGAGGGCGTGCGCAAAATGCGCGAGATAGCCGGGCCGGACCGGGTATTGACCTGCGCGGCTGGGATCACGCTGGATACCGCGCCGCTGGTGCTGGCTGCCGGCGCCAGCGCGGTGGCCGTGGCTGCGGCGATCTTCCGCACCGCCGAGCCGGCGGCGGAGTTTCGGCGGTGGATGGCCAAGTTGGGGTAAGCAGCGAGTCCGCGGGTCAGCAGGTTAGCATTCAGACAGCGTTCAGGCGGCGCGATCCGGGCTCGAAATGGATTGAAGTTGCGAGCGCTTGGAAAACTTAGAGACAAAGTCGCGGAAATCAGATAGAACCGTTTCAATGCAGACCCCGGAAGTTGCTCACGTCAAAAAGTCCCCTCCATCGGCTGAAGCGCCGCGTATGGTGCAGACGCTGGGGCTGTTCAGCTCCACGGCTATCGTCATCGGATCGATGATCGGCTCGGGAATTTACATTGTGGATGCGGACATTGCGCGCGACACCAATTCGCCGGCGCTCTACCTGGGCGCGTGGGTGATCACCGGGATCATGACCCTGATTGGCGCGCTCAGCTACGGAGAGCTGGCGGCGATGATGCCCAAAGCCGGCGGGCAGTATGTATATCTGCGCGAGGCGCTGGGGCCATTGTGGGGATTTCTCTTTGGGTGGACGCTGTTTCTAGTGATCCAGACGGGAACGATCGCCGCAGTTTGCGTGGCTTTCGGCAAATTTCTCGGCGTCTTCTTCCCTTCGGTTTCGCAGACGCACTGGCTGTGGCACATTGCGCATGTGCCGGCGTGGCGGGTGGGGCCGATGGAACTGGGCAACATGGAAATCGGCGTGAGCACGGCCAACCTGGCGGGGATTCTGGTTGCGGTTTTTCTGGCGATTGTGAACATTTTTGGCGTGAAGCTGGGCGCGATTATTCAGAACATTTTCACTTCGGCGAAGGCGCTGTCGCTCGCCGGCCTGGTTATTCTCGCGTTTGCGGTGGGGCGAACCGCCGAGGCGTGGAACGCGAACTTCGGCACGGGCTGGAGCCAGTTCTGGCGCAATGCAGGGTGGCACTCGCTGCACCCGGTGCAGGTGGGTATGGGCGGGCCGGTGGCCCTGGTGAATGTAGTGGTGATCCTGGCCGTGGTGCAGGTGGGGTCGCTGTTTTCGGCCGACGCGTGGAACAACATTACATTCACAGCCGGCGAGGTGAAGAACCCGCGGCGCAATATTCCGCTTTCGCTGGTGATGGGTACGGGATTTGTGCTGGTGGTTTATTTTCTGGTCTCGCTGGCCTACCTGCTGGTGCTGCCCATGCGCGGCGACGCGCACGGGGCCACGGTGATGGCCCGCGGCATCCAGCATGCAGCGGAGGATCGCGTGGCGACTGCGGCCTTAGGGGCAATTTTTCATTCCGCGGGCGCGTGGCTGATGGCCGGCGCGATTTTGATTTCGACATTCGGCTGCGCCAACGGACTGACGCTCGCCGGCGCGCGTGTTTATTACGCCATGAGCCGCGACGGTCTGTTTTTCAAATCGGTGGGCATGCTGCACCCGCGTTATAAGACCCCGGTGGCAGGGTTGCTGGTGCAATGCCTGTGGACGGTGCTGCTGTGCGTCTCGGGTTCCTATAGTCAGTTGTTGGACTACATCATTTTTGCGGAGCTGGTTTTTTATATTCTGACCATCGGCGGACTTTTTGTCCTGCGCTTTAAGCAGCCGGATGCGCCGCGGCCTTATAAAACCTGGGGATATCCCTTTCTGCCCGCGCTCTACATCGTCATGGCGGCATGGATTTGTCTTGTATTATTGCGTTACAAGCCTCAGTACACGTGGCCGGGCCTGGCCTTGGTATTGCTCGGTATCCCGGTGTACCTGTTCTGGTCGCGCCGTTCGGCAAAGGATGCCCTCCGGAACCCGATCTGACTTCCTGAGGAGCACATGATTGGTGCTTTGATCTGGCTTAGAACAGGCAAGGGGTAGTAGTACAAGCAAGAACAGGAGAGGAACTGCATGGCGAGCAAGCTGTTTGCGACCAAGCCCATCAGCAACATCCTGGCCGAGGCCGAGGGAGCAGGCGAGCACACGTTGAAGCGCGCTCTCGGCCCTGTCAACCTGATCACCCTGGGCATCGGCGCAATTATCGGCGCGGGCATCTTCGTGTTGACGGGCACGGCAGCGGCGCAGTTTGCCGGTCCCGCCATCGTGATTTCCTACATGATTGCCGGCGCGGGGTGTGTCTTTGCCGGTTTGTGCTACGCCGAGTTTGCTTCGATGCTGCCCATTGCCGGCAGCGCCTACACTTACGGTTACGCAACCATGGGCGAGCTTGTGGCCTGGATCATCGGCTGGGCCCTGGTCCTTGAGTACGCGTTCGGTGCGGCCACCGTTGCTGTGGGCTGGAGCGGGTTTGTCAGCAGTTTGCTGGAGTTTTTCGGAACCAAACTGCCGTTCAACGCTACGCCGTCTGTGGCACTAACCCTATTCGGGCACCCATTCAAAGCACAAGTGGATATCTTCGCGCTCTCGGCGATCGTGATCATCACCATTGTGCTGGTAGTGGGGGTGCGCGAGTCGGCCAACTTCAACAGCGGCGCAGTGATGATCAAAGTTTCGGTGGTGCTGGTTTTCATTGGTCTGGCGCTGGCATTTGCATTTGGCCATTGGCATCACATGATGACCAACTGGCAACCGTTCATTCCCAGAAACCGGGGCCACTTCGGGCAGTTCGGCTGGTCGGGGATCATGCGTGGGGCCGGAGTAGTGTTCTTTGCATACATTGGCTTCGACGCGGTTTCAACGGCTGCGCAGGAAGCGAAGAATCCGCAGAAGGACATGCCCTTTGGGATTCTGGGGTCGCTGATTGTCTGTACCGTTCTGTACATTTTTGTGGCCGGTTTGCTGACCGGGATCAAGCCCTACAGTTCGCTGAATGTGCCGGCGCCCGTGGCGGACGGAGCGGCGGCCATCGGCGTGCGATGGGGCGTGCTGTTAATTGACCTGGGTGCTATTGCCGGGCTGGCTTCGGTGATGCTGGTAATGCTGCTGGGGCAATCGCGCGTGCTTTACACCATGTCCTGCGATGGACTGCTGTGGAAGTGGGTGGGACGTCTGCATCCACGCTTCCGTACCCCTTACATCATTTCCATTGTGGTAGGCACCTTTGCGGCGCTGCTGGCGGCTTTCCTCCCCATCACGCTGCTGGGCGAACTGGTGAGCCTGGGAACGCTGCTGGCATTCACCATCGTGTGCCTGGGCGTGTGGGTGTTGCGGGTCAGGCAGCCCGAGCTGCATCGGCCGTTTCGCACGCCGTGGGTTCCGGTAGTACCCATCTGCGGGATGATCGTTTCGCTGGCGCTGATGCTTTCCCTTGATGAGCCGGCGTGGATCGGCTTTGGAAGCTGGCTGATCATCGGGCAGATTATCTATTTCACTTACAGCCGCAGGCACAGCAACGTGCAGCGGGCGCTGGCGGCGGCGACAAAACCGGATGTCCGGGTGGGGCGCTAAAGCGGAATCTTACCCGCTTTGTGATCTGGATCCTGATCGATCTTCGCATCGGGAAGGCTGGCAGAGCTATCCTGGCCGATCCCACGAATACTTTCTTGGTCAGTATGGCAAACCTATGGGAGATCGCGATCAAGCGTGCGCTAAAGAGCGGCGCATTTGCCTATGATCCCCGCGCGATCAGGCAGCAAATGATAGCCAACGGATACCTGGAGTTGCCCATCGACGGCACCCATGCTGTCGTCGTTGATTCGCTGCCACCGATACACAGAGACCCTTTTGACCGCCTACTAGCCGCGTAAGCCATGGTCGCAGGAATCACATCGCTTACGAGAGACACGCGGCTGGCGGATTATCCCGCTCCCATCCGCAGGGCTTAGAAGTCCCTTTATGCCGCCGTCTTGGCGCAGAATTCGTCGAAGGCGCGGATCAGCTCGCCGGCGATTTCCTGCGCCGTGGCCTGCTCAATGACATAGCGCTGCATCAGGTAGACGAGCTTGCCGTCGCGCATGATGGCGATGGCTGGCGAGCTTGGCGGATTGTCTTCAAAATAACCGCGGGCGCGCTCGGTAGCTTCGCGGTCCTGACCGGCGAAGACGGTGATCTTGCGGTCGGGCTGATTTTGGGCGTTGGCCAGCGCCAGGCGCAGGCCGGGACGCATTTTGCCTGCCGCGCATCCGCAGATGGAATTGACCACGACGAGTGTGGTCCCGGGCTGATTAACCGCCGCGTCTACGTCTTCGGCGGTGCGAGTCTCTTGAATGCCGGCGCGGGTCAGTTCCTCGCGCATGGGGATCACCATAATCTCTGGATACATGCAGCTTTACCTCCGGCAGGGGAACTGCCTGGTTCCATTTTAGCGGAAAGCCGGTGGTGTAGCCTTGAAGCGATGATCGTCAAAGAAAATGAAGCGCTTGCGCCGCTGACTACGCTGGGCGTTGGCGGGCGGGCGCGGTGGTTCGCCGAAGCCGTGACTGAGGCGGATGTGGTCGAAGCGGCGGGGTGGGCGCGCACCCGCGGCGTGTCGCTGTTTGTGCTCGGCGGAGGCAGCAATGTGCTGATTTCCGACGCTGGTTTTGACGGCATGACGTTGCAAATCAAGACGCGGGGAGTGGGAACCGAGGATGCATGTGGGGTGCGTTTCTACCGAGTTGCAGCGGGCGAGGACTGGGACGACTTTGTGAGCCGCGCTGTCGCCGAAAATTGCGCCGGCATTGAATGCCTCGCGGGGATACCCGGCACTGTGGGTGGCACCCCGGTGCAGAATGTGGGCGCATACGGACAGGAGGTGGCTTCGGTCGTTGAGCGGGTGCGGGCATTTGATCTGGAGCGGCGTGAGTTTGTGGAGTTGCCGGCAGAAGATTGCGGATTTTCTTATCGGCGCAGCCGCTTCAATTCCGATGACCGCGCGCGATTTGTAGTGACTCGAGTAGACTACCGGCTGCATCGCGGCGGAAGTCCGACGATCGCATATCCCGACGTGCAACGGGCACTGTGCGAGCGCGAAAGAGCCGCCGGCAAGCCTGGACTGGCGGATGTTGCGGATGCGGTGCGGCGGATACGGAGATTGAAGGGGATGCTGAAAGTGGAGGGCGATCCGGACTGCAGGAGCGCGGGAAGCTTTTTCAAGAATCCTGTCATAACCGCGGAGCGATGCGGCGAAATCGCCGCCCGTGGTGCGCCACCACCGAGCTTTGCTGCTGGTCCGGGTCTGGTGAAAGTTCCGGCGGCGTGGCTGATCGAGCAGGCAGGTTTCGCCAAGGGATATTCGTTGGGCGCGGCCGGTATTTCCTCGCGCCACACGTTGGCGCTGGTGAATCGCGGGGGCGGGTCAGCAGCAGAGATCCTCTCTCTCGCCGGGGAGATTTCAGCTCGCGTTGAAGAGCGCTTCGGAATCCGTCTGGAGATGGAGCCGGTAAAAATCGGCTTCTGAGCCGCACCGCTTTCAGGCGAAGTCGACATGAACCTGGTTCTCCGGAGAGAGACACGACGGGGTGGTCGGGGAAGGCGAACCCTCGCGCTGCTTCGCACCGGAGCGCGAGAAGGTGCCGCCGACACTCAATCCTGGCTCGTGCTGGATTCGCGCCACGGGGACGCTTGAAGCCAGCTTGCCGGAAACGAGTCGTCTTCTTCTGCGGAAACGATAGTTCCCTGATGATAAAGAATGCGCCAGCCATCGCAGGTTCTCTGCCAGATGGTCGCTCGTCGCGTGATTCGCTCGAGCTGGCGCAATGTGTAAGTGATCAGGTAGGTGTCCGGTCCGAGCCGGCGAAGAGCGTGGTCGTAAGTTCGCCAGCCGGCGGAGGCAGCATCGACCGGAGGATGCTTTTCCAACTCGTCAAGGATGAACTCCCGGCTGTAGCGGCGGCCTGAAGCTCCCGCTTCCCAGTAGTCGGGCGCGGTTGACTTTTCAAAGTCAGCACGGGTGCTGCCGAATTCTGCGGTATGGAAAATGGGTTCGCGACGCCGGAGTTCTTCGAGGACTGGCAGCAGCGCGGGATCGGTGTGGGTGAAGGCCCGATTTTGTGTGCTCATGGCGCGTGTCTTGATCAGGTCGAATGTTTCCGGCGAGGAGCAAAATCCGCCCTACGCTGTTAGGCTAACACCAGCGATGAACGACAACTTACACCAGTTGCGCTGTATCGGATGCGGCGCGCAGATCAAGGGCGCGGACGCCCAGCCGGACTTCCGTTGTGCCGTCTGCGGCGAGCTTTTTGAAGTGGAATATCCCGGCTGGAACCAGCGAAAGGGCCCGGACCGGCCCAACCCCGGCGCGCTCAAATGGCTTTGGCGCGAGCGGCGCTGCTCGGCGGAGGCGCTGGATCAGTCGGGCGTGTGGCGATATCGCGAGCTGCTGCCGATTCTGGACAGCTTTGGCAATACCGTGAGCCTGCGCGAAGGCAACACGCCGCTCTATCGCCTGACGCGCGCGGCAAAAGCGCTTGGCATCGACCAGCTCTATGCCAAGCACCAGGGCCTGAACCCCACGGGCTCGTTCAAAGACACGGGGATGACCGCGGCTTTGAGTGTGGCGCGTGAGCGCGGCTTCGAATGGGTGGCCTGCGCCTCGACGGGGAACACATCAGCGTCGATGGCCGCCTACGCGGCGCGCGCGGGCATGCGCAGCCTGGTGTTGATTCCCGACGGCAAAATAGCGTGGGGCAAGCTCTCTCAGGCCATGGATTACGGAGCGATAACCTGCCAGTTGAAGACCGACTTCGACGGCTGTCTGCAGCTGCTGACGCAGATTGTGAAAGAGGCGCCGGTCTATCTGCTCAATTCGGTGAATCCTTACCGTCTGGAAGGGCAGAAAACGCCAGCCTTCGAGATTGCCGAAGCGTTTGACTGGAACATTCCCGACCATTTGATCGTGCCGGGAGGGAACCTGGGCAACAGTTCGGCGCTGGGCAAGGGATTCCGTGAAATGCGCGAGCTGGGATTGACGGCACGGATGCCGCGGATTTCTGTGATTCAGGCTGCAGGGGCCAATCCCCTGGTGCGGAGCTTGGAAAGCAACGAGGGCAGGGCAATGCAGCCGGTAGAGGCGCACACGCGGGCCACGGCCATCCGCATCGGGAACCCGGCATCGTGGCGCAAGGCGGCGCGTGCCATTCGCGAAACGGGTGGCTGGTGTATCGATGTGACCGAGGCGGAGATTGCGATTGCCAAGGCGGAGATTGGCGCGGAAGGGTTGGGTTGTGAGCCGGCATCGGCAGTAACCCTTGCGGGCTTGAAAAAGCTGCGCGCGAAAGGAGCCATTGCATCAGGGGAAACGGTGGTGCTGGTTCTGACCGGGCACACGCTCAAGGATGCCGATTACACGATCGATTTCCATCGCGGAGCGCTGCTGAGCGCTGAAGAGAAAGAAGGCGTGGAGGCGGAAATCGAATCGCTGCGTCGCAATGCCGTACAGATGGAAGCCTCGGCAGATGCGGTGCTGGCGGCCCTGAAAGCGGGCGCGCGATGAGCGGCGGGACCGATGGCGGCTGCCTGCGGCTGCGGCTTCCGGCGACTTCGGCGAATCTGGGGCCGGGATTCGACGCAGTCGCAGTAGCGCTGGATTTTTTTCTCGAAATTGAGGCCGAGCCCGCCGCCGAGTTTTCCATCCACGCAAGCGGCCGCGACCGCGAGCGATGCGCCCGGCTTGAGGACAACCTGATACTCGAGGCCTATCGGAGCCTGCTGAAAGACCACGGCAAGCCCGTTCTGCCCCTGGCAATTCAGATGAAGAACGGAATTCCTCTGGGTATGGGATGCGGATCGTCGGCTGCGGGCAGGTTGGCTGCAATTGCCTTGGCCGACCACTTCGGGCAGCTTGGCTGGACGGCGGAACAGATCATCGACGAGGCGTATCGCCTGGAGGGACATCCCGATAACGTGGCGGCTTGCTGGCTGGGCGGCCTGGTGACCGCCGCGTGCGAAGGCAACCGGGTGCGCGTGGCGCAGGTTGATCCGCCGCCACGATGGCGCGCGATCCTGGTACTGCCTGCGCAGCCTCTGGCAACGAGCAAAGCGCGCGCCGTGCTGCCGACTGCATTCCCAAGAGAAGATGTGGTGGCCAATATTCAGTCCGCATCTCTGCTCGGCCTGTCGTTTTCACAGGGGCGCGGCGATCTGTTGCAGGTGGCAATGCGCGATCGGATTCACCAGCCCTATCGTGCGCCGTTTTGCCCCCTTCTTGAGCCTCTGCTGCCCCTGGTGGGTGAGAACGGCATCCTGGGTGTGGCCTTGAGCGGAGCCGGACCGGCGGTTTTGGCGGTTGTAGATCAGGTGTCAAACCTCGACGGCGCGGCGCAGGCAATTCTCCGCGCCGCCCAACCGGTGCAGCCGCCGGAACTTCTCTCCTGCCGGTTTCTTCCCGCCGGGGTCAGCCATCCGGTTGAGGTGTGCAGGGACCCTGAAAAGGTGGTAAGCGGAGACCCTACAGAGGTTCTCTAGTGCCATTACCCATGATTCCAGGAGACTTGGTATTTAGGTAAGGTCCACTTTTGGGTTACTCGTCTGTTACCTAAGTTTACTTGCTATTCGCTTCACGAATCCTTAAATTCGCACCGTGAGCAGTTCTGGGGGAGGGCTGCTCCAGGCGCCCGCGATCCCTCCCGGGATCCGGGCGCCTTCTCTATTTATCCCCCCCGGTGGAGGCTTTTTAAATAAAACAAAAAAGGCATGTTATAGAAAATAGGAAGGGTAAGGTAGCGGCCGCCGTTCAAGGATTGATCTATGGAACCAGGTTTGCGACTTTCCCATGCGTCACCGCATCCCATGAAAGCGCGGTTTTGGGTACTACAATCGGTGAGGGCGCAAATGCCGCAAGGAGGAACATGGCAGGTTTGGGTGTTGTGGAAGTAAACGATGCAAATTTTGATGAGGAAGTTCTGCGCAGTGAGCAGCCGGTATTGGTTGATTTCTGGGCTGCGTGGTGTGGACCCTGCAAGGCGATCGGTCCAGCGGTCGACGGGGTGGCGCAAGCTTACGCCGGCAAGCTGAAGGTCACGAAGGTGAATGTGGACGCAAATGGGGCGACGCCAATGCGCTACGGTATCCGTGGAATTCCCGCGCTGCTTTTCTTTAAGGATGGCAAAGTGGCTGACCAGATCGTGGGTTACGTCCCGCAAGATGTGATCGAGGAGAAAGTGAAACGGCTGCTGGCGTAAGGAGCGGGCGGCGAGGGCATTCCCGCCTCGGTAAGAAATTGGCAAGAAAAAATCCGGCCAGAGCGCCGGGTTTTTTCTTGCCCGCGGCCCGGAACAGGGGAGCGGGTGCTGAAGAAACCGCGGCCTGTTGCCGATAGACGTTATGGACAGGTGCGCTTAACCCGTTTTGGGACAACTCTGCCTCTTTTCCTTTTCTGAAATTTCCCGCCTGACATTTCTTCTTTCCAATCTTGAGTTCTCTCTTTACCCGCGTAAAGGTGGAAGGGACGGCCAATCCTTAGCTCATGCTAAAGCGACGGCCGGAACAAGCGGGCGAGGCGGAGAGTGCCGCGCTCCCGGAGGAAGGCCGAAATGAGATTGCTGATTGCCGAAGACGACTGGGCGCTGAGCCATTTTCTGCAGCGCGGTCTGGAGGCTGATGGATACAGGGTGCGGCTGGCTGCCGACGGCGGAACGGCGGTCGAGGCATTCCGTGAAGATCTCCCCGATTTGACGATCCTCGATCTGAACCTGCCGGTAAAGGATGGCGAGCACGTACTGGACGAGGTGCGGCTGCTGAATCCCGACTTACCGGTGCTGGTACTGACCGCGCGCCAGGAAGTCGATACGCGCGTACGCTGCCTGGATCGAGGCGCCGATGACCTGATGATCAAGCCTTTCAGCCTGCACGAGCTCCGCGCACGTTGCCGGGCGTTGTTGCGGCGCAAGCGGGAAGCGCGGCTGGAACTGCGCGCCGGAGACCTGGAACTGGACCGGCTGGAACATTCGGCCAGACGCGGTGGTCAGCCCATTGCGCTCACCAACAAGGAGTTCGCACTTCTGGAGCACCTGATGCTCAATCGCGGCCAGTGCGTTACCCGGGTGGAGCTGCTCGACACGGTGTGGAACATGGAGCCGGCGCAGACCACCAACATCGTGGATGTTTATGTGAATTACCTGCGCCGGAAACTCAACGATCCACCGCCAGGCATACTGATCCGCACCGTGCGCGGATGCGGCTACCTGGTGCCTGCGGAAAGCGAGCTGGCGCCCAAAGATGTGGCGCTGCTTCCAAACCTGGCAACTGTGGCCGGAAGTCCGGCTCCAGGCGTCGCGATGAATTAAGAGCTTACTGAAGATTGCGCGACCAGCGCGAGGAGTTGAAAGATGCAAACTGTCCCGGCTTCCGTCTCATCCGGCGCCATTCGTATCCATCCGCGCACTGCGCTGGTTGCCAGCGCCGACAGCAATTTCCGCCGCCGCCTGGTGCAGGTTCTTAGCGGCTTGCGCTGGCAGGTGCGCGAAGCCGCAGGGGGCGCCGAGGCCTGGTCGCAGCTTGAAGCTGCCACCCCGGAAGCCATGATTGTCGATTCCTGGCTGCCGGATCTCGAGTTGAAGGAGTTTCTGAAAGACTTTCGCGATTCATTTCCACAAGTAGAACTGGTGGCCGCCTGCGCATCAGACAAGATGGATGGCCCGCGCGGCCCCCATCGGCAGGAGCTTCTTTATGCGCTGCGGAGCACCCAGGAAACCGATACTGCGGCTTGGAATGTGGCACCAGCGCGCTCCGATGAGCTTACCCTTCCCCAAACTGCTCGCGACGCACACGCCGTGGCCGCTGAGAATCCGGGCACGCCGTTGCCAACCCGAAGCCCGGCCGACCGGCTTCCAGAGCTCATAGGTGACGCACCCTGCATGGTGGAAATCAGCCGCCGCGTGCGCCTGGTGGCCCCGCGGACGACGCCGGTGCTCATCGAGGGGCCCACCGGGTCGGGCAAGGAGATTGTAGCCGAGGCTGTGCACAGGCTCTCGCCACGCAGCCGCAAGCCCTTTGTAGCCATCAATTGCGCGGCCATCCCCGAAGCACTGCTTGAAGCCGAGCTTTTCGGTCACACGCGCGGCGCGTTCACCGGCGCGGTGCAGGGGCGCGTGGGCCGCATCGAGGCTGCCGATGGTGGCACCCTGTTTCTGGATGAGATTGGCGAGATGCCGCTCGGGCTGCAAGCCAAATTGCTGCGTTTTGTCGAGTGCGGCGAGTTGCAGCGAGTAGGAGACAACGAGACGGTGAAGGTGGATGTGCGGGTGGTCGCGGCCACTCACCGGCCGCTGGCGCGCCACGCAGAGGATGGCCGCTTCCGCTCTGATCTTTATTACCGTCTGGCGGTGTTTCTCATCCGTACTCCGGCGTTAAGCGAACACGCCGCGGACCTGCCGCTGCTGATCGAGCATTTTCTCGAACAAATGGGCCGGCGGGCGCCGGTGAAGCGCATGGACGAAAGCGCGCTGGCCCGGCTGGCCGGGCACACCTGGCCGGGAAATGTTCGCGAGCTGGAGCACGTGCTGGAACGGGCCGCGATTCTGGCCGGGGACGAGCCGGTGATTACGGCTGGCGAAATCGACTTCGGGCTGATGGTGAACTGACCGGCGAGGAGGCTGGCCTATGGGCATGGCGATCGAGACGCGGCTGAGCGAGCAACTGGCATGTTACCTTGACCTGGCTTCCGACGAGGCCAAGGTAACGGCGGCGAACATGGCCAACATCGATACTCCCGGTTACAAAGCCGAGGGTTTCGATTTCACGGCGGAGATGCAGAAGGCGATGGGCGAAGTGGACCAAGCCGCCGGCGTGCAGGCGGTGCGGGTGCAGCCAGAGGATGGTCTTATAGCGCGACCTGACGGCAACGATGTTTCCATGGACCGCGAAGGGTTGAACCTGTCGGAGGCGCAATTGAAGTTCAAGACTGGCGTAGCCCTGCTGAAAATCGAGTATCAGCAGGTGATGGACGCTATCCAGTCTGGCGCCAAATGAGCCGGAGATAAGGAGCAGGCCTAATGAACCTCTTCGGGGTGATGGAGACTTCCGGCAGCGCCATGCAGGCGGAACGAATGCGTGCCGAAGTGGTGGCGGCGAACATGGCCAACGCCGAAACCACGCGGACGGCCTCCGGGGGCCCCTATCGCCGCCAGGAGGTGGTTTTTGCGGCGGATCAAGGAGATCCTAATTTTCTGAACTCGATCGGCGCGGCCACGCAGTCTGGATTGGGAGCTGTGCCGGTGCCGCTCGTGACCTCTCCGCTGGGCTCGGTTGCGGTGGCGCCCGGCGTGCATATTGCGCAGGTGGTCCAGGACCCCTCGCCGCCGCTCCAACGCTATGATCCCGGTGATCCCGATGCGGGACCGGGAGGATATGTTTCCTATCCCGACATCAACCCGCTTACGGAGATGGTGGATCTCATGGGTGCGACGCGGGCTTACGGACTGAATGGTTCCGCTGTGCAGGCGGAGAAAACAATGATCGATTTGGCACTGGAGATCGCCAAGAGCTAGTGGGAGAGACAGGAAGCGCTGGAAACAAGGCAGCAGGGGGTGGAACTATGGTGGCGGCAATGAGTGCAGTGACGGCGGCGGGGAATACCAGCGCGGCTACCGCGAGTGCGGGGTCTGCTTCGGCGGAGCAGCCGCAGCAGGCAGCCCCGTTCAGTGACCTGCTGACGAATGCTGTGGGACAGGTAAGCCAGCTCCAACAGCAGGCACGGGCGGCTGTGGAAGGGCTGATGACCGGCTCCGGCGTGGATGTGCACGAGGCAATTATTGCCGAGCAAAAGGCCGAGATGGCATTCGAGCTGGCGCTTTCGGTGCGCAATAAGGCCGTCGAGGCATACCAGCAGGTCATGGGAATGCAGTTCTAATGGCCAGCCCCGGGGCGATAGCGGACGGGGACTGGAGAACGCAAAAGCATGGCGACGGGGACACAGTTGGAGAAGAGCACGCCGGCGATGCCCGGGCAGCCGCAGTTGGCTGGACGCCTGGCCGCGCTTTGGGGTCTGGGCCGGATGCGCTGGGCCGCCATGCAGCCGGCACAACGCCGGGGCATGCTCACGGCGGCGCTGCTGGTATGCGCCCTGGTCGTCGGCATTTTGTGGTTTGCGTTGCGCACCGACTGGCGAACGCTCTACGCCGGGCTCGATGCGGACGATGCCCAGCAGATCGGCGAAGTGCTTACCGCAGCTAAAATTCCCTTCAATGTGACTGCCGATGGAGGCGGTATCCAGGTTCCGGCGCCGTTCCTGGACAAAGCGCGTCTGGCGGCGGCCGCCGGTGGGGGGACAAAGAGCGGCCGCATGGGCTTCGAGCTCTTCGATAAGCCCAACTGGGTAGGCTCAGAGTTCGATGAACAGGTGAATTACCAGCGCGCTCTCGAAGGCGAGCTCGAACACACCATTGATTCCCTGGCGGATATCAAAACCACGCGCGTTGACCTGACCATGCCCCACGATTCCCTCTTTCGCGATGAGGAACGGCCGGCAAAGGCGGCGGTGGTGATCAAGTTGCGCCACGCCACGCTGGCCGAGGGTGAGGCCGATGCCATCCGCAACCTGGTGGCCTCGGCGGTGGATGGGCTGACACCTGAGCATGTTGTGCTAGTGGACGCCGACGGGCACTTGCCATTGGGCCCTAAGACACCCGAGGCGATGAGGCTCAGCGCCGAGCAGGCGCTTGAAGAGAAACTGGTCTCGACGCTGGAACCAGTAACCGGCGCCGGGAATGTTCGAGCTTCCGTGACGCTCGACTACGACCAGCAGGCCACGGACACAACCCAGGAAACCTACGATCCCAGCCAGACGGTGACGCTCTCGATGCAGCGTAGCAGCCAGTCCGCAGGCGGCCAGCCGGTGGCGGCTGGCGTGCCCGGGACAGCCTCGAACGCACCCAACACCCAGGCCCTACCGGTCTATCCCAAGCAGTCCACGCCGCCGGAAACCGCGCAGACCGAGTCGGGAACCTACGCGACCTCGAAGACGGTGCGGCACATTGTCCAGGACCCCGGGAGACTGCACCGCATGACGGCTGCGATCGTGGTCAATGACCGGCTGGTGAGCCCGGCACACGGCGGCAAACCGGCGGTGTGGCAACGCTGGTCGGCTGCCGATTTGCAGAACCTCAGCGCCCTGGCGCAGGCGGCGGTAGGCTACGATTCCACGCGCGGCGATCTGGTTACGGTACAGGACCTCGCCTTCGAGGACAACCGCACCGCCAGCGCAACTCCAATTACCCAGCGTGTCCTCGATACCGCAGAGAACTCGCCGGAATTGCTGAAATATGCCGCCCTGGTGCTGGGCGTGTTTCTGGTGCTGGCTATGGGGGTGCGCCCGGCACTGCGCGAAGCCACAAAGCTGCCCGCCGGAGCGAAGCAGCACAAGAGCGGCCCCAAGGAATTGGCTGCCGGGGCCACGGCAATGGCGGAAGCCGTGCTAAAGCCTCCCGAGTCCGTGGAGCTTGACCCGGAGCGGGTGCGGGCGCAGGAGATCTTCGACCAGGTGACATCGCATCTGAAGCGGGAGCCGACGCAGAGCTCGCGCCTGCTGCAAAGCTGGATTCACTCGGATTAGGGAAAGGCACTCAAGCGATGGCAGAAGAGGGAAGCGAAAACGGCGCGGCGCGGCGGCATACGTCGGCGAACCTGCAGGGCGTGCGCAAGGCTGCGGTATTGCTGGTTGCCGTGGGCGAGAGCCTGGCCAAGGAAATCCTGCGCGCGCTACCCGAAGCCGACGTGCAGCGCATCACCGAGGAGCTGGCTGACCTGCGCGGCGTGACGCCGGAGCTTTCGGCGGAAGTGCTGGAAGAGTTCTGGCAACTGCTGGAGACGCAGAATTTTATGGTCCACGGCGGAGTGGACTTTGCCAGCCGGTTACTGATCGAGGCCTTCGGGAAAGACCGTGCCGAGGACATGATGACGCTGGTGCGGCGCTCGCAGGAGGCCGCTCACGGCAATCTCGCCAAACTGCAGCGCACCGACCCGCAGCAATTGGGCAAGCTGCTCGATACCGAGCATCCGCAGACCATCGCCCTGGTGCTGGCGCACCTCGATCCCAAACGGGCCTCGCTGGTGCTGGACAACCTCAGCGACGAGCACAAAGTAGTGGCCATCCAGAGGCTGGCGGGGATGCGGCAGTTTTCCCCGGAAATGGCCCAGAAAGTGGCGCTGATTCTGCACCGGCGCCTGGAGAGCGTTGGCGATGCGGGGCGCAGGAGCTACTCCGGATTCAAGGCGGTTGCCGATCTGCTGAACCGCGTCAACGCCGAGGAATCCAAGCGGATTCTCGAAGCCATTGAGGAGGGTCAGCCCGAGCTGGCCTTGAACATCCGCAACCTGATGTTCACATTTGAGGACCTGGTGACGGTGCCCGCGGCGACCATCCGCGAGATTGTTTCCGGCGTAGATAAGCGGCAGCTGGCGATGGCGCTGCGCGGCGCAGACGAGGAACTACGGGCGCAGATCTTCAAAGCTATGAGCTCTCGCGCCGTGGAAATGTTGAAAGAGGACATGGAGGTGCTGGGGCCGGTGCGCTCACGCGAAGTGGCGCATGCCCAGCAGGAGATCCTCAACCTGGCGCGGCGGCTGGAGGCCGAGGGCAAGGTGGTTTTGAAGCTGGAGACGGGAGACGAGATGCTGGTATGAGCGACCGGGCTTCGCTCTGAACCGCCGGCCGTGGATGGGGCGAAGGCTCCGATGACGCCGGCGGTAGTAATGGAAAAGACGAGAGGCAGCTTTGAGTCTTGCAGCCAAGTTAACGGCGGACAACACGCGGACAGAGATATTCGAGTATCCGCTCAGCCCGGGTGCACCGGAAACGATCGCCTGGGAAGGGTTCGCCGCGGAAGTTGGAAGCGGCCGACAAGAAGCGAACCAGAATGCGCTCGCGGATGCAGCGCGCCGCGACGCCGTTTTCGAGAAACGTATAGCGGAAGAGACCAAGCGGGCATTCGAGGCCGGGCTCGAGAGTGGCCGGCAGGAGGGGCGCAAAACTGAGCGCGATGCCCAGGCTGCGGCAAAGGCAGCGTTCGAGGCGCGTCGTGTTCACCAGGCGACGGAACTGATAGCGAAATTTGCGGAGGAACGCGACCGTTATCTGCGCACGGTGGAGCAGGAGGTGGTTAAGCTGGCCCTGGCCGTGGCGGCTCGCATTCTGCGCCGCGAAGCGCAAATGGATCCACTCCTGCTGACCGGCGCGGTGCGCGTGGCGTTAGGGCAGCTTTCCGCGTCAACCGAGGCGCGATTGCGCGTACCCGCGGGCGAAGCGGAACTGTGGACCGACGCCGTCACGCTGCTTCCCAACCTCGGAGTGAAGGCAGTGGTCGTGGCCGATGAAGCGATGCGGCTGGGTGATTGCAAAGTGGATACAGAGCTGGGGTCGGTCGACCTTGGCATTCGCTCGCAACTGGGCGAGATTGAACGTGGTTTCTTCGACCGTGCGGGAAGCCTTCCGCGCCAGCCGGCTGCTGAGACGCAGCACGGGGCGGCGGGAGTGGAGCGATAAATGGCGTCGCTGCTGGGGCGCTATTTCACCTCGTTGGAGCGGACCCAGCCGTGGCGCTGGCGCGGCAAGGTGGTCGAATCGGTAGGGCAGACCATCGAGTCGGCGGGGCCGCTGGCGTCGGTGGGCGAGTGCTGCGAGATTCGCGACCGAGCGGGACGCCGGCATCTGGCCGAAGTCATCGGTTTTCGCGGATCGAATGTACTATCCATGCCTCTGGAATCGGCCGAGGGGGTCCGCTTCGGAGATGAAGTCGCGGCATCGGGCCGCGGCTCGGAGATCGAGGTGGGGCCCGGACTCATGGGCCGGGTTCTCAATGCGCTCGGCGAACCCATCGATGGCGGAGGCGCGCCTGTAGCTGTATCGCGGTTGCCGCTGGAAGGCGCGGTGCGGCCTCCGCTGGACCGCGTGCCCATTCGCAACCCTCTGGGGACAGGCATTCGCGCCATTGACGGTATGCTGACCGTGGGCCGCGGGCAGCGCGTAGGCGTGTTCGGGGGATCCGGTGTGGGCAAGAGCACCCTGATCGGGATGATGACCCGCAATACCGAGGCCGATGTGACGGTGGTCGGCCTGGTTGGCGAGCGCGGGCGTGAGGTAGGGGAGTTTCTCGAGGATTCTCTGGGAGCCGAAGGGCGCGGACGCTCTGTGGTGGTGGTTTCAACCTCAGATCAGTCGCCGCTGCTGCGGCTTCGGGCGGCGTTGGCTGCCACCACGGTGGCCGAGTATTTTGCCGCAGCGGGGAGCCACGTCTTGCTGGTGCTCGACTCGCTGACGCGCTTTGCCATGGCGGCGCGCGAGATCGGATTGGCCTCCGGCGAACCACCTACCGCCAAGGGATACACGCCGTCGGTGTTTGCCAGGCTGGCGCGGCTAGTTGAGCGTACCGGCCAGTTCCGTTCCGGGTCGATCACCGCTTTCTATACCGTGCTGATGGAAGGGGATGATCAGCAGGACCCTCTAGTGGACGCGGTACGCTCGCTGCTCGACGGGCACGTGGTGCTTTCGCGGACACTGGCGACCGAGGGGTGGTATCCGCCCATCGAGGTACTGGACTCCATCAGCCGGCTGATGCCCGCCGTTGCCGCCCGGGAACATCGCGACCACGCCATGCTGTTGCGTCGCTTGATGGCCATCTACGCGAGGTCGGAAGACCTGGTGCGCATCGGCGCGTACAAGCCGGGATCGGATGCGGATCTGGACCGTGCGCTGGGCGCGCGGGATGCACTGCGCGACTTTCTTACCCAGGGCGCACACGAGCGAGTAGGCTTTGCGGACTGTGTGCGCGGACTGGCCGCCCTAGCTGGGGAGGTATGAGGGGTGGCAGTTTCTCGTGCTCTGCGACGCCTGCTGCGCGTTCTTGAAACCGAGGAGGAACAGCGGCGGCTGGAACTGGAATCGGGGCTGGGCGATCTGGCCCGGCTGAAGCGGGCGCGAGAGGCGGCCGGACGGCGCGACTGCAGTGGCCGGGGGCTGGTGTCAGGGAGCGTACATTCGGGAGAAGTCCGCGACCGGCTCGCGGGACTTGAAGAGACACGGACTGCGCAGCGCATTACCGCGGCGTTGAAACCTCGAATCGCGGCGGCCGAGACGGCAGCTGCAGAACTTCGAAAAGGGTACTTGGCCAAGCGGACGGAGCGGCTCCAGGTTGAAACGCTGCTGGAAAAGACCATCGCCAGGGAAGAGGCCGAAGCTGAGAAGCGAAGCCAGCGGACGCTGGATGAGCGTTTCCTCAGCGAATTTCAGAGCAAGGCGAAAGTGCGCAAAACCAATGCGGCGAGCGGCGCAGTCGATGTCCGCAGCGAGACAGATGAAGATGAGGAAAAATTCGGATGCTGTTCCTAGGGATTTCCCGAATTGGTAGCAGCAGTTCCAATCCTGACAATTCTCTAACCCTCCCACCACCGCTTTGGCACGCCTTCTGCATACTTTTCCGGTATGACCATGACCGTGGCGATGGAGACCAACGCGGGAATAGCGGCGGGCACAGGAGTTTCCCCGCTGGAGATGCTGGCCGACGCCGGAAAGGAAGGGGAAACGGAAGCGGCTGTGCGCGGAGCGGAAGGTCTTCGTGGAAGCTGGCATGAAACCCTCGCCCAACTGGGCATGAAGACTCCGGATGGGGAAGAGCCATGGATCGAAAGCCCCGTTTCGGGGACTGTCGGCGAAGCGGACAGCGGGCAAGAGATAGCGCAACCGCGGATGGCGATTGTGCCCCAATGTGCCATCCAGGCAAGGGCCAGCGGCGCAAAAACAGTTTGGCCACAGGCGAGCCCCGGGGGCTCCTCCGGCCGGGCGGCAGGGATGCAATTTCCCGGGAAAGACGCGGCGAAATCGATCGCGGAAATGGCAGGCGAGACCAAGCTCCGCGCGGTGGCTAAGAGCAACTTTAGACCGCGCTCCTGGGCTTCGCGCGGAGACTCGCCAGCGGCAGCTGCGAAAACGAACGACGACCAAGCTACACCGGGAATCGCTCTGGCTGTGACCGCCTTTTCGGCGACCGCCAGCACAATGCTTCCCGTCGGCGCGCCGGCCGGGGTTCCCGGCGCTGCCTTGCCGGCCACAACCTCGGGGAAGAAGAGCGGTCGAGCAGAAATGGCGGCGGGAGAACGCCTAAGCACTGCAACATCCAGCGGGGAAAAGCCAGCCGACAGGGATGCAGGGAAATGGTGTTCGGTTGAGGAGGACTCTGGAGCGCGCGGGGAGAATGGTGCGTCCCTGTATCCGGCAATTTCGCAGCTGTCTGCTGAGTCGGGGAAGCTGGAAGGAGCCGGTGGCGCGGGCCCGGGGCAGACGCAGAATGCGGAGCACTGGCCCGAGCAGGATGCCGCTGCGAATAACGCGCAGGCGCATAAAGCGGAAACCGTCAACCGCGCAGGAAACGCGTCGCACGCTGCACCTGGTGCTGGCCTGGCCGCACCGTCCGCTGCAGACGCTTCGAAGCAGACGGCGGCGATGGCAGGCAGAGGCGCGCACACCGCGGCCACATTGCAGACGTTGAACCCGGCGGCCGACTCGACCGGCCACGGCAAGCATGTCAGCGAAGCAAAGGGCGAAATTGCGGCAATTGAGAATTCATCCTTCGCGCGTGATCCCTCCGGGTGGCCGCAGCGGGCAGGCGCAACCCTCAGTCGTGAGGCTCCGGCGTCCGCGGGTACCAGCGTGGCAACAGAGCAGGAAACATTTGCCGCGCTGGACACGGACACGAACGGCGGCGCACCGGCGTGGATTCACACCGCGCCTCATCAGGCCGAAGCCGGATTCCAGGACCCCGCGCTGGGCTGGGTAGGAGTGCGCGCAGATGTGACGGGCGGCGCGATCCACGCTGCTGTGGTACCCGGATCGGCTGACGCGGCCCAGGCGCTTTCCGGGCACATGGCAGGGCTTAGCGCCCATCTGGCCGTCCAGCATCCGGCTGTACACTCGGTGACCGTTGCTGCGCCAGAGGCAAACGGCGCCCACCAGGGAGCCGGGCAGGGCGCACAGCAGGGATACCAGGGCTCGCGGGAAAGCGGGGGACAAACTGCGGGTCGGCCCGGCGAGCCACAAAACGATCCCGTTCGAGGCGGGCTGGCGGCGGGTTCCACGGAGAGTGCGACTCTCGCCGCCAGAGCGCCGGCCGGCGCCACGATTGGCCTTCCCGGAGGAGAGTATATTTCGGTGCTGGCCTGAGGCTGAGCAAGGGGAGAGGGCGGGACGGAGATTGACAGAGACGGAACCAAAGTCAAGAGGCAGAGCAGAAAGGAAGGAAAGGCGATGGCGGCAGCGGCAGGAATTTTGAGCCAGATGAAAGCGCAGGCGCAGGCCAGCACGGTACTCCACCCCATGAGCACTTCTGCAAGCAGCACCGGCGGCACAAACAGTGCGTCCGATGACTCGGCAACCATATCGGCCAACGATTTTCTTACTTTGCTGGTGACGGAGATGCAAAACCAGGATCCGACTGCGGATACCGATCCCAACGAATACATCAACCAGCTTGTGCAGGTGAACAGTCTGGAGCAGCTCATCGGCATCAACCAGACGCTGACTACGGCGTTTGGTTCGACAACGGACGCGGCCGCGAACACGGCCACCCAGGCGCCAAGCGCAACCTTGGGATCGCAGCAATCGAGCCCAGCGAATCAAGAATCCACACCGGCGGTCGCTGCGCCCGCGGTCAACGCTACTTCTGCGACGTCCAGTGGCTCTGCGTTACAATCTTTCGCCGCGCGACTGGCGCCAGGTAATCTCAGTATTCCTGCGTCAAGCCACGCAGCGCAACGAGTTGCGCATGCGCTTGACGGCCAAACGGGCAATCAACCAACGGCAACGAGCTACTGAAGCTCCAACTGCAGGCCGCGGCCCGTCTGCGCCTGCGTTCAACCCTGGCCCACAGGCGGGTTCTCGCCTGTGGGATGGAAACCGGGAGAACTTCAAGAGGAGAATTCTCATGGCAAGTTTTTCCATCCCGCTGACCGGACTCAATGCCGATTCGGTCGCATTAAACACCATCGCCAACGACCTCTCAAACATGAGCACGACGGCATTCAAGGCGCAAACCACCAACTTCGCCGACCTCTTCTACCAGCAGATCGGGACCACCGGCTCCGGCGACCCGATCCAAGTGGGAGCGGGGACGCAGGTGGCGAATACGGAGACGAACTTTTCGACGGGAACGCCCAACTCGACGGGCGTCGATTCCGATGTGGCCCTGCAAGGCAACGGCTTCTTCGTGGTGAGCGGCGGCGGCAACCAATTCCTCACACGTGCAGGCAATTTCCAAACCGACTCGAACGGCAACCTGATTACCTCAAACGGGCTAAGCGTGATGGGCTATCCGGCGACTAATGGCGTGGTGAATACCAACGCGACGCTCACACCGATCAACATCCCAATCGGCAAATCTGAGGCGCCTAGCGCTACGGCGAACTTTGGCATGACGGCGGTCCTGGATTCATCGGCCGCAGCGGGCAGCAGCATCTCCGGGTATGCGCCGGTGTTTGATTCGCTGGGCAACCAGTATCAGGCTACTGTGACCTATACCAAAACAGGGACCAATCAATGGTCGTACAACATTACCTTGCCGGACACCCTGTCGGCGAACACAAGCACGGCGGGCGGCATGACAACCATCGACTACAACTTTGGATCTAACGGCGGCACCCTGGCTACCGTGGATCCCGGCACTAATCTGACGATCACAGGACCCAATGCGAGCGCTATTTCCACGACCATCACCGCACCGAATGTTACCTCCAACGAGTCCATAAGCACCTATGCCACCTCTCTGCAGAACGCACTGACGGCGGCTGGAATTACGGCTACGGTGACAGCGTCGGCAACCGGTCAGTTACAGATCAGCGGTGCAGGGATCTCCACTTCGGGGAGCGTGATTCAGGATCCCGTGGGCTCCTCCAACGCATCGGGAACTCTCAATTTCAACGCCAGCGGAAATCTGATCACCCCGGCAACGAATGTGGGTGGGATCACCTTCAGCGGGCTTTCCGACGGGGCCGCGCCCATGAACATGACCTGGGACCTGTTCAGCACCAATGGCACAGGAAATGTCACCCAGGTGGATCAGGCCTCGGCGATTTCCAATTACACCGGCGACGGCTACGCGAGCGGGACCTATGAGGGCTTCAGCATTGGCTCCGACGGCACGGTGACGGCGACTTTCTCCAACGGCCAGAAGCTGAATGTCGGTCAACTGGCATTGGGTAACGTGGCCAATCTACAGGGGCTCGAGGGCATGGGCGACGGCGACTACGCGACGTCACTGGCCAGCGGAACGGCAACGGTCGGGACCTCGGGAAGCGCGGGCCTCGGCACCATGGAGGGCGGAGCGCTGGAGGGCTCGAACGTAAATATCTCGCAGGAATTTTCCGACTTGATTGTTGCGCAGCGTGCATTCGAGGCCAATGCCAAGTCGGTCACCACCTTCGATACCGTCACCCAGGACACGATCAACATGGTGCATTGAGTTGCGTCGGCGGTGCGCTCTCAGTCCTCAGGGACGGGACGGTCTTTGTACCGCCTCGCCGCCTTACCCGCGGGATCTACTTCGATGAACAGGGCCTTACCCCGGGCGAGTACGGCACCGGTATTATCGAGGATGCGCGCTTCCGTGTGGTGCTTGCGTCCGTCGCTCTGCATGGTCCGGCCCTCAATTCGAATGGGCGCACGCGAAGCAACTGGGCGCAGGTATTCGACCTCGATGTGACGCGTCATAGCAGTAAAGCCTTTGGCGCGGACGGATTTGCTCATCGCCTCGTCAAGCAGGGCGGCGACAATGCCGCCGTGCAGGAATCCGCGTGGGCCTTCAAACATTTCGGGAATTGCCGGCAGAGAAACCACCGATCCGTCGCCTGCCAGCAAAAATTCGAGCCTCAATCCCGCGGGATTGGCCTGACCGCAGCCGAAGCAGCGATTTTGGGCGGTGTGATCCATTGGCTTAAGTTGTTCCTGGGCTCGTGTCATAGGCTCCTATACTTCTTCTTCCAGTATTTCACTTTATCTATGACTTTCGATGGCGGATAGACCTCGGCGCCGGCGGCGAGGTCACGAGTCTGCTACCTGAGCGAACGGGCTGACTGTAAACTTCTTCTCCGGCTCTTTCGTCTATCTTTTCATTGAGGGATACTTGATGCGGTTTTCATGGATGATCAAAGGCCTTTCTTTGCTGTGTATCACCTTCTGGGTCTTTGTGCTGGTGAGCTCTACGGCGCAGCCAGCCTACGCTTATGTGGACCCGGGAACGGGCCTTTTCCTGGTGCAAATGGTCGGTTCGACATTTGCCGGTATGATGTTCTTGCTCCGCAAACGCATACGTCAGTTTCTGGGACGTTTCTTCAGCCGCTTTGCAGAGGCAAAAGGTGATTCTGTCGAGCGCTGAGCCGCCTATGCCCAAAGACGGGACCTTTCGCGACCCTCAGGGTCGACTTTATCTGGAAGACAATCGCGTACTTCGTGAAATCTACCCCGACCATCTGGAGCCGGTTCTGGCCTGGATTCAATCCCGAATAGCGCGGGAGTGGATGCATCAAGGGCGCTTGATCTCGACGAAGATCCTGTCGGGCGGTGCGGGACAGGCTGGACTGCTCGAACATGAGCGGCTGTTTTTTCCCTCTTATCCCTGGGAGTGGTCGCCGGGCCAATGGCGAGCTGCCGCCGGTCTCACCCTGGATCTGTGCGAAGAGGCCATCGACCAGGAGTTTATCCTCAAGGATGCGACTCCGCTCAATGTTCTGTTCCGCGGGCCCAAGCCGGTCTTCGTGGATGTGTTGTCGTTCGAGGCGCGTGACCCACGCAGCCCGTTGTGGATGGCTTATGCGCAGTTCGTGCGTACTTTTCTTCTTCCCCTGGCTGCGTACGACTATCTTGGCTGGCCGCTGGGATGGACGCAACAACGTCGCGACGGGTACGAATCCGGCGATCTGGCGCAATGGCTTTCCTTCTTGCAGAGCTGGCGAAATCCGCTCCGCTCGCTGGTAACGCTTCCGCTGCTGCTGGAGAAGGGCTCCTCGCGGAACGGCAAGCCCAGAGAGTCCTACAGGCGCGAGGTCTCCGAAGAGGTGTCGGGCCATGTGGTGCGCCGGACGGTAAAGAAAACTCGAAAACTGCTCGAGATGCTGGCGCCGGCCCGGCGCGCGTCCCGATGGAGCAATTATACGGACGCAGCGACGCACTATAGTGCGGAGGATCGGTCAGGTAAAGAAGAATTTGTTCGCCGGTCGCTGGATAAGATCCAGCCTGCCCGGACGCTTGACGTGGGGGCCAATACGGGCGCGTTTTCGCGGATCGCGGCTCGCGCAGGTTCAGACGTCGTGGCTTGGGACACCGATGTGCAGGCGTCGGATCTGAATTGGCAGGCTGCGCAGAACGAGGGGCTGTCGATTCTGCCCATGGTTGCCGATTTCGCGCGCCCTACGCCCGCGTTGGGATGGCGAAATTCCGAACAGCAGAGCCTTCTGTCCCGGGCGCAAAACGGGTTCGATTGCGTGATGATGCTTGGCATCCTGCATCATCTTCTGCTTGCTGATCAGATACCTCTTTCCTCGATCGTCGATCAACTGGCCGCGATTTCCAGACGGTGGGCAATACTTGAGTGGATACCAATGAACGATAGCCAGTTTGTCGGTCTTTGCCGGGGCCGGGAGGCAATCTACGGCCATCTCTCTGAGGACTATTTCCGAGAGACCATTGCCAGAAGATTTGCCATTCGCGATCGCCAATCCCTGCGCAATGGACGCAGCCTGTGGTTGATTGAGGCGCCTGCATGAAAGGACGCTGGCTGCTGGAAGCAGTAGGCGCGGCCTTGTTGCTCCTGCTGCCGGATTTTTGTCCCCTGATTCTACCGCGGAAAATCGCCTTCTATCATCACCGCCTTCCCGTGACCAATATCGTAGGCGGGGTGCTGTTGGATCTGCTCGGCGCCGCGATACTCGGGACCATATTGATCGTTCTATTTTCACGGATGTCTGCAGGCTGGCGGCGCGGTGTGGGCGCATGTCTTGCGGCTTTGGTCTGCTGGCGCGCAGCTGGAGTCTTTTCCATCGTTTTCGGTCTTTGGAACTCGAATCTGGGGCTGGCGAGGGCTGCCCAGTCGTCGGACGCTTATTGGGGGATCATGCATTTCTGGAGCCGATTCGGCCGTTTCAGCGCCTACGTGCTGGTACTGCTGTTCGCAGGGCTCGCCTGGGTTATGCCCACGGTTTTGGCGCGCATCGTGCGAGCTGTACGCTTCGGCCTGGCGGCATTTTCATTTTGCGCCCTCTGGATTGTGCCTCAATTGATGGCGTTGGCGCTGGCGCGCCCAGTGAAACCTGCGCCCGTACAAGCTTCCGTAAAGTTGCACCCTGCTCATCGCCGGCGAATCATTTGGGTGCTATTCGATGAACTTTCTTTCAATCTTCTCTTCGACCACCATCCTCCTGCGCTGCCTACGCCGAACCTCCAGAATCTATATGACACGAGCGTTTCGTTCGGCAACCTTGATCCGGTCGGCTACTACACAGACCGGGTGATTCCTTCGCTGCTTGCAGGTTTTCGCATTGACCAGATCGCGAGCACCTCCCGCGGCGAGCTTCTGTTCTTCAACATGCAAGATCATCGATGGGACGCATACGATTCGCGGCACACCCTGTTCGCCCTCGCTTCCGCAAACGGGTGGAATCCCGGTGTCGCCGGCTGGTACATTCCCTATTGCCGGACCTTCGGCGCGGTTTTGAGTTCGTGCTCCTGGGTTCCCGGCATACAGGAAGATCTGCCCATCGAACGAGACGGCGCATCGGAAAGCAAATCCGCGATGGCCAACGCACTGGTACTGCCCGAAGCCCCGCTGACGAGGCTCGTTTCCGGCAAGCGCAGGGGCAGGACAGCGATGCTTGACCACAACATTCGCGATTATCTTCAGGTAATGAAAAACGCCGGCGGCCTCATCCAGGATGGAAACATTCGATTCATATTCCTGCATCTGCCGGTTCCCCATCCCCCCGGATTTTACAATCGGAAAACGCATCGTCTGACCGCGGGCGGCGATTATTTGGACAACCTGGTGCTTGCCGATGACACACTAGGAGTTCTCCGGCAGGAGATCGACCGCACGCCATGGGCCAGCCAAACCACGCTGATCGTTTCGTCAGACCATTCCTGGCGGGTCCCACTCTGGAGAACCGGTAATGATTGGACCGCCGAGGAGGAGCGCATCTCCCAGGGACGGTTCGATCCTCGGCCGGTTTTTATCATTCACTTTCCCGGGCAGGACAGTGGTGAGGAAATATCTGAGTCCCTTCCGGAACTTGTCGAATACCAGATCATTGCGGGCATGTTGACGGATGAGATCAAGGTTCCTGGTGATCTCCAGTCCCGGCTTTTGCTTCCGGCGCCGGTGTCAAGACAGAGTGCCATGGTCCCCTGAAGTAGGCTAACCCTGGCTGACCGGCCCGATTCAGGCATAGGAAGTGCTTGACCTGAGGGCCGTGGCCCGCTGAGACTGAAGGGGCGGCGCACGGCGGATGAATTGGGCCGTCTTTTGCACTCGAAGTCAACGAATCCCCGGAGGACTTTTTCCATTTCAAATGTCCATGGATGCCGGACGGCTAGAAGGCGCGTTCCGGCCGTTTATTTTGCCGGCGTAGCTTTTTTGACTGTTCTGGGCTCGTCAGGATGTCATCGCCAGGGGCAGCTCACCGACCAGCAGGCAGAAGGCAAACAGCTTTACGACGTGCGCTGCGCGCACTGTCACGAGTACAACGATCTGGCGCTGAAGAAAGTTCCACCCGACCTGCACGGAGTGTTCAATTCCCCGACGCTGCCCAGCGGCGCGCCGGCTACTGACGTGCAGGTGGCGCGCACCATACTCACCGGCAAGGGAATGATGCCGTCATTCGCAGGGCGCTTTACCACGGCGCAAATGGAGGCGTTGCTGGCGTACCTGCACACCACGCAATTCGCGGAGGAGGGCAAACCGTGAAGATCGGAGTTCTGGGTTCCGGCATTGTCGCGCAGACGCTGGCCGGCGGTTTTCTGAAGCATGGTTACGAAGTGACCATGGGCACGCGGGACGCGGCCAAGCTGGCCGAATGGCAGGGAAAGAATCCCACGGCGCAGGTGCGTAGCCTTAGCGACGCGGCAGCTTTCGCTGAGACCATCGTGCTGGCAGTGAAGGGAACGGCCGCAGCCGATGCGCTGCGCGCCGCCGGCAGCGAGAATCTTGCCGGCAAGCCGGTAATAGACGCGTGCAATCCCATTGCCGATGCTCCGCCAGATCATGGGGTGCTTCGTTTCTTTACCACCCTGGACGATTCTCTGATGGAACAGCTGCAGAAGGAGTTTCCCCAGGCGCACCTTGTCAAGGCGTTCAATTCGGTTGGCGCGGCGCGAATGGTCAACCCGGAGTTCGAGGGCGGCAAGCCGACCATGTTTATCTGCGGAGGCAATGCTGGCGCCAAGGCGGTGGCGACGCGGATCCTCGATGACTTCGGCTGGGAGACGGCCGATATGGGCAGCGTGGAAGCTGCTCGCGCCATCGAGCCGTTGTGTATGCTATGGTGTATTCCCGGATTTCTGCACAACCAGTGGATGCATGCTTTCAAGCTGTTGCAGGAATAGGGCTTGGGTAAACGCTAGTCACAAGTGACGATTCCGAAATCGGCGGCCGCGACTGAAAACACCGTATACTCGAAGTTGTGATGGCGACCGAAAAAACATTCTATCTGGAGACCTTCGGCTGCCAGATGAACGCGCACGATTCTGAAAAGGTGATCGGCACGCTCGAACAGCAAGGCTACCGGCAGGTCGATTCCGAGGAGAGCGCCAGCCTCATCCTCTACAACACCTGCTCCATACGCGACAAGGCGGAGCAGAAGGTCTTCCACCGGCTTAATGATTACAAAGCTCTCCACAAAGCGGGAAAGCGCTTTGCGGTGCTGGGCTGCGTGGCGCAGCAGGAGGGCGAAAAGATCTTCGAGCGGGCACCTTACGTCTCGCTGGTTTCCGGCTCTGCATCGTACCGGCGCCTGCCTGAGATGCTGGCCCGGCTTGAAGCGGGTGAAACTCGCGTCACCGGTCTCGACGACCGCCAGACTGAGGAAACATTCGAGACCGAATTCACCGCCCGCCAGAATCCCTATCGCGGCTACATCACGATTATCGAAGGGTGCGACAAGTTCTGCTCCTATTGCGTTGTGCCCTACACGCGCGGCAAAGAGCGCAGCCGCACTTCGACGTCGGTGCTCAACGAGGCACACCGCATTGCCGACCTGGGCTATTCCGAAATCCAGCTTCTGGGACAGAACGTCAACAGTTATCGCGACCCGGAGGGCAAGCGCAGCTTTGCCGACCTGCTCACCGCGGTCGGCGAAGTTCCCGGCATCCGGCGCGTACGCTTTACAACCAGCCATCCCCGCGACTTTACCCGCGACATTGTAGAAGCCATCGACGCCGTGTCCACGCTCTGCGACCACGTTCATCTTCCCGTTCAATCTGGTTCCACGCGCGTGCTCAAAATGATGGCGCGCGAATACAGCTCCGACTGGTACCTGGAACGCATCAGCTGGATCAAGTCAGCGCGGCGCCGTATTTCCATCACTACCGACATCATCGTCGGTTTTCCCGGAGAGACGGCCAATGATTTCATAGAAACCATGGACCTTCTTTCCCGGGTGCAATACGATGGCGTCTTCGGGTTCAAATACTCGCCGCGCCCAAACACTCCGGCACTGACCATGATCGACTCCATTCCTGACGAAGAAAAGGCGCGGCGGCTTCAAGTTTTGCTTGATCGCCAGCGTGAAATTCAGAGGGTTAATTACGCCAAGCATCTGGGGGAGAATATTGAAGTGATGGTTGAGGGGCAGAATCCCGCCCGCGGGCAGATCGTGGGACGCAGCAGCCAGAACAAGCCAGTGAATTTCACCAGCGCTCAGCCCATTGCGCCCGCGCCGGGCAGCTATTGCCGCGTGAAGATTACGGCGACCTTCCCGAACAGTCTTGTCGGCCAGGCCATCTAAACGAAACTGAAAGGGGCATGAAGGGGGCATATGGATATCGAAGTCAGAATACGCGGACTGATGATGGACCCGGCGAGCAACATGCCCATTATTGTGCTCAAAGATATCTCCTCGGAGACGGTGATGCCCATCTGGGTCGGAATCTTCGAAGCTAATGCCATCGCCATCGAAATTGAGAAGATGGCCGCGCCGCGCCCCATGACCCACGACCTGACCAGAAACCTCATCCGCCACCTGAATGCGCAATTGGAACGTGTTGTAATTACAGAAATTAAAGACGAGACGTTCTTCGCGGTCCTGTGGCTGCGCCAAGGCGAAGACTCTCTGGCTGTCGATGCCCGGCCGTCGGATGCAATTGCACTGGCGCTGCGTGCGGACTGCCCCATCTTCGTGGATGAGCGCGTGATGCAGACGGCAAAGCTAAACACGACCGGCCCGCCTGAGGGCCCGACCGCAGAGCAACTCCGCGGGTGGCTCGAGGGACTGAACGATGAGGATCTGGGGCGATACAAGATGTAGGCGCCCTGCGACGCTGTACCCAAACTGCAACCTGGCTTTATAGAGAATCGTATTTCAAACAACTCTTTCGATTAATTCCATCCTTTCAATAACACACGCGTAAAAAGTCATGTGTAGCTTCAAGTTTCTCGCCATGCAAATCCGGTGGCGGGAAGACCTGTTATGCGGCGGATAAGGACTTCATCGCGTTGCGCTGCGCTCCAAGTTGGCCGGCAAGCGCCAGCAAAGATTCGTCTGCATGGCGAGCGGAGGCCAACTGCATTCCGCCTTGCGCGCAGGGAATTGCGACAGCCGGCACCCCGGCAAGGCTGATCGGCGTGGTGTAGCGCAGCAACCGGTTGCGGGTCTCACTGTGATTGGCACCAGCGGCGAGGCGCGCTACGGGGATGGCAGGCAGCAGCAGTAACTCCTGGGCGGCGAACAAGTCATCCATACGATCGCGAAATACTCGGTGCAGGTTGCGAAGTGCGTCGATCTCGGGATCTGTGATGCGCGAGCCCCATTCCAGCCGCTGGCGAATGTCCGGCTGAATGCGGTCAAAGTTTCCGGCGTGAATGCGCGCCGCCTCCCATGCTTGGATCGGAGCGAAGATCTCTATCGAGTCTGCCCACCAGGTTGCATCGAAGGTCCGGCGTTCCAGGCCCAGCGATTCAAGCTCCAGGGCGGTGTATTCCAGGTTCTCTACAATCGCAGGTTCACAGTCATGCAAATAACTAACGGAGACAACCGCGAAACGTCTGAATCGACGCTCCGGCTCTGCATTGGCGGGAGCAAAAGGCGCGGCCAGCAGGGGCGCATCCTCGAGATCGCGAAACAGCCAGCCCATGGTGTCAAAGGATTGTGCCAGGTGCAAACCGCCGCGCCAATTCCCGCGACCCAGGGTCGCGCGATAGCCGGCCAGCTTTCCCAGCGCTGCAGGTGCGCGGACTGATCCGCCCGTGTCTGTTCCGATGGCGGCCACCGCCGAGCCTTCAACCACGCTGGCCACCGCGCCGCTGGACGAGCCGCCCGTCAGCGCGCTGCAATCGCCGGGCAATAGGCAATCTCCAAACTCCGGGTTCTCGCCGGTGATTCCGTACGCCAGCGGATGCAGATGGGTTTTGCCAATGATGACAGCGCCCAATGTGCGAAGTTCTTCCGCCAGCCAGGAATCGTGCGCGGCCTTGCCGTTGGTTTCAGCATAAAAACGGACACCGGCAGTGGTCGGTGCGCCGGCCATATCGAAGCAATCTTTTATTGAAACGGGCAGGCCCCAGAGCGCGCTGCGGCCGTCGCCAAACGGCCCACCCTCGGTGCGCGGCATGGCTTCTGAGCGTACCGCCTGCAAGCGCGTCCATTCGGCGTTCTGCCAAATGTAGGTGTTGCGACCGGCATTCCCATTGGCTCGCGACAATGCCAGATCGGCCAATGTGGAGGGCTTCGTCTTGCCTTCCGCAAGCGAAGTGCGCAGCGCGCGAATGGTCCATTCGGGAAAGCTCATACACCGATTCTAAGTAAATCGCAACGATGCCGCGGCAGCGCCATGGAGAGATATTCTCCATGGCAGATCGATTTGCCGCACAACTGCGGCTCATTGCCCAGGCATGGCTTTACACAGCAGTATCAGACCAGGTGCGCTGGTTTGGCGGCAAAGCTGATCGCTTATGGTTCGCTCACTCGCACCGTCATCTGAACTTCGACCAAGCTGTTTCGCGGCAAAGCGCTCACGCCCAGCGCCACGCGAACATGGCGTCCTGCTTCGCCAAAGACCTGCGCCAGCAGATCGGATGCGCCATTGATCACCGACGGGGAATCGCCGAAACCAGGCGCTGCGTTGACGTAACCGGTAACGGCTATCACTTCGGCCACGCGATCGAGCGAGCCCAAATCGCGCCTGAGCACAGCGAGTTGCGTAAGTGCGCAGGCGCGAGCGGCGGCGTAGCCTTCCTCGACGGTTCGGTTGGCGCCGGCCATGCCGGTGATGATGCCGTCGGGACCGGTAGAAATGACGCCGGAGAGATACATAAGGTTTCCGACCAGTTTGGAGGAAACGTAATTCCCTCCCGGCGCAGGCGGAGCAGGCAAGATGAGATTGAGTGCAGCCAGGTTCGCTTCAGGTTTCGTGGGATCGGCCATTTGCATTCGACTGTAGCATGGCCGGCCGGAATTGTTGATTGCATCGCTGCGACCTGGCCGCGGGCGTCTGCCATGGGACGCCGCCACGCGCGGTGTAGCGAATTCCGTGTGCCATACTGAGTTTGCTTGCGCTGCGGAGCGAGGGCGGAGACAAGCTCGAATGACAAGCCAGCCAATCCGGAATGCGCCCAACCAGGAATGGATGCGCCGCGCCATCGCACTGGCCACGGAGAATGTGGCCTTGGGAAATGGGGGACCATTCGGCGCGCTCATCGCGCGCAATGGCGCCATCGTCGGCGAGGGCGCCAACACGGTTACGGCCACCAATGACCCGACGGCGCACGCCGAAGTCAATGCGATCCGCGCGGCGGCCAGGGCGCTGGGCACCTTCTCGCTCGCGGGCTGCGAGCTTTATACCAGTTGCGAACCCTGCCCCATGTGCCTGGCCGCGGCTTACTGGGCGCGAATCGATGCCATTTACTATGCTTCGAGTGCCGTCGATGCTGCGCGGGCGGGCTTCGATGACGCTTTTCTCTACGGCGAGCTCCGCAAGGATTCGCATGCGCGCACGCTTCCCGCAACGCAATTGCTGCGCGAGGAGGCCTGGGCCAGCTTTGCCGCATGGATTGCGTCGACTACGAAAATCCCTTACTGATTCCAAGGATGCGTTTGCCGTGACCGCTCGTGCCATGCACGAAGCGTCTCATCGCCAATCCGCGCGCGACAGTTTCTGCCTCGACGGTATAAATTAAAAAGGCGCCGGCTTTGAAACAATTGCACCATTGAAACTGCGCCGGTCCGGGATCACCGTGCGACCACTTCTTGCCTTTGTCCTCATTGCCATTGCCCAGTTTGCAGCGACTCTGCAAGCTCATGCCCGCGACTTCAACGTAAGAGACTACGGAGCCAGTGCCGATGGCACAACGCTGGACACCCGGTCAATCCAGGCGGCAATCGACGCGGCGGCCAAGGCTGGCGGAGGCACTGTGGTCCTGCCGCCCGGCACCTATCTTAGTGGCTCAATCTTCGTAAAGTCGAATACCGTCCTCGATATCGAAAAGGGCGCGCGAATTCTGGGTTCGCAAAAGCTGGCCGATTACCCGGAGCTGCCCACGCGCGTGGCGGGCATCGAAATGATCTGGCCTGCCGCGCTGGTGAACGTTTACGAACAATCCCATGCAAAAATCACGGGGCAGGGAACCATCGATGGCGACGGCAAAATCTGGTGGGACAGTTACTGGGCGCTGCGCCGCAAATACGACCCCGAAGGCCTGCGCTGGGCCGCTGACTACGACTCGCGCCGTCCCCGCCTGATTCAAATTTACAAGTCCAGCAATATCACGCTGGCCGGCCCGCTGCTCACCCGCTCCGGCTTCTGGACGGTGCACATCTGTTTTTCCAACCACGTGCACGTCGACGGCATCACCATCCGGAACAACGTGGGCGGACGCGGGCCCAGCACCGACGGCATCGACATCGACTCGTCGAAGAATGTTCTTGTCGAGCATGCCGATATTTCCGACAATGACGACGCCATCTGCTTCAAATCCGGCCGAGATTCTGACGGGCTGCGCGTAAATCGCCCCGATGAAAACATAGTGGTGCGCGATTCGATTGTGCGCGACGGCGCGGCTGCCGTTACTTTCGGGAGCGAAACCTCGGGCGGATTCCGCAACATCGAGGTCTATAACATCCACGCCTTCGGTCATGTGCCCAACGGCATCCTCTTCAAGTCGGCGCGCACCCGGGGCGGCTGGGCGGATAACATTCGCATCCACGATCTGCAACTTGACGGCGTGCCTGTCGCGATCCATATCGGCATGAACTGGAACCCCAGTTACAGTTACGCCAAGATCCCGGCAGGACTTACAAACGTCCCTCCGTACTACAAAATCCTGGCCACGCCCGTACCGCTTTCCAAAGGCATGATGCGAATTCAGAACGTGCATATCTGGAACATCCAGGCCACCGGCGCGCGCCGCGCATTCGATGTGAGCGCATTTCCGCAGGCGCCGCTTGAGAACTTCACTCTCGATCACATCAGGATTCAGGCGCAATCGGCAGGCACGGTCGCCGATGCCGATAACTGGACGCTTTCCCATGTTCATATCGACGCC
>JASHOY010000348.1 GCA_030038435.1 Acidobacteriaceae bacterium
GGCGTCGAAAACACCTTGTGCAGATCGCCCACCGGGCATTTGTCCGGGTCGCCGGGGTCGGTTCGCCGCACCCTTGCCGGATCCGTCACCATGGTCTTCAGCTTCTTGCGCACTTCCGGCTCGGGATCGGTGAGCAGGATCGTATTGCCGTAGCTCTTTGACATTTTGCGCCCGTCTGTCCCGGGCAGCTTGGGCGAAGGCGTGAGCAACACATTCGGTTCAGGCAGCACATCCAGGTGCATTCGCGGTACGATGCCAACGCCCGGAATCTCACCGTGGCTGAATTTCGAGGAATGGTAAAACTGGTTGAACCGCCGCGCAATTTCCCGCGTCAACTCGACGTGCGCCTGCTGATCCTGCCCCACGGGCACGAACTTGGGCTGATAGAGCAGGATGTCGGAAGCCATCAGCACCGGATAGCCCAGGAATCCGAAATTGCTCAGGTCCCTGCTGGTCAGGTTCTCCTGCATCTCCTTGTAGCTGGGCACGCGCTCCAGCCAGCCGAGCGGCGTAATCATGCCCAGCAGCAGCGGCAACTCGTAGTGCTGCTTCACCAGACTCTGCACAAAAATCGTGCACCGCTCGGGATCAAGACCGGCGCCCAGAAAATCCAGCGCCACTTCCATGGTGTTCGGCGCAATCTGCGAAGTATCCGCATAATCGGTGGTCAGCGCGTGCAGATCGGCGATGAAGAAATAGCACTCGTAGTCATCCTGCAGCTTCACCCAGTTGGCCAGCGCGCCCATGTAATTGCCCAGGTGCAGCTTGCCCGTCGGACGCATGCCGCTCAATATGCGCGGCCGTGACATTGATTTCCCAGTTTCAGCCATCTGATTTCTTCTTGTTGTCTGAATAAGCGGCCACGCAAAGCCCATGTCCTTCAAAAATTGCCGCAATGGTTGGTTCTATTGTATCGGCGGCTACACATGCACCAGCCCGTAATAGACCAGCGCCAGGGCCGGACGCAGCACCAGGTCGAGAATGAATCCACCCACGACGATCATGAGCAGATAGCTGATCCATCCCCCGATGCGGTCGTACGCCACCACCGCGTTGTAAGGCAGCATGTTGCGCACCACGCGACTGCCGTCGAGAGGCGGAATGGGCAGCAGGTTGAAGAAGAACAGCGACATATTCACAAAAATGCAGAGCGTAGACAGCAGCACAATGGCCTGCAGCGGCGCCGATGCTGCGGGCGGTAACATGCCGGCAAAGCTGGCCAGCACCATGATGTGGCCGTTGGGAATAAAAATGCAGATCAGCGCCAGCACCATAAAGGCCACCGCCACCAGGATCAGGTTCGATGCCGGGCCGGCCAGGGTGGTCAGGTTATCGTCGCGCACAATCCTGCGGAAGTTGCGCGTGATCACCGGAGTGGGCTTCGCCCATCCGATCAGGAACCCGCCAAACATTCCCAGCCCGACCAGCGGCCCGAAGATCATCAGAGCGGGAAACAAAAAGGTGCCAATGGGATCGGCGTGGTACATCGGGTTGAGCGTGATCCGCCCCTGCAGCCGCGCCGTCTGGTCGCCCAGCATCGATGCCATCCACGCGTGCGCGCACTCGTGGAAGCTGAGGGAAAACAACAGCAGAACAAACTCAAATACCGCAATCAGAAAGCGCGTAGACTGCAACCGGCATCTCCCTTGACCTGAAAGCACAGGTTAGCACGCGCCTGTCAGGCGCCCGACATCCAGCCATCAGGGAAGGGTTACACCCGGTCTTCCGGAAAGCTCCCCACCGCGTCGCCTTCGCCCACGTGCTGGCCGGCAAGCACGATAGCGTGGCTGGCAATCCGCGCCCGCTCGCCGATCACCGTGCGCACCAGCCGCACCCGGTCATAGTTCGCCGCCTCGTGCGAGAGCGAGTAGACGCGCGCGTACGAGCCAATGATCGCGTTCTTCCCGATGGTGATTCCGCCGCGATCGTTGAGCAGCGCCCCCTGCCGGATGATCGCTCCGTCGCCTATGGACAGGTTGTAGCCGTAGGTCAGGTCCACACCGTGATAGATCTTCACGCCGGTTCCCATGTGTGCAAAGATGTGCCGTCCTAGCATGCACCGGAAGCGCAGACCCAGCCAGTGGTTCAGTCCAATGGGCGAGCGGTCGAACATCTGCCAGAACCACAGCAGGGGCTTGCGAGAGTTGTAGCGTTCCCGGTCGACCTCCGGAAAATGCTGCGCCTCCAGCGTTACGTTCTCCGGGTCCAGCGAAAACTCCAGCACCCGCCCCGGCAACTCCGAGGTGAGCGACACATTGGATTTGCCGCCGCAGGGACGTCCCAGGTAGAGCTGGTGGAGCTGGTCGCGCACAATCTCCGCTCGCCGTTCCGGCGAGCCGTGGCGCACGAACTCTTCATCAAGAAACTGAATCCACCGGCGGAAAACCTCCTCGGCTTCCGCAGTAGGATGTGGCGCGGTAATCGCAGAGTTCATAAGGTTGGACAATACACTAACCGACCTTTGGAAATCGAGCTATGCCGCCCTGCAATCCGGCGGGATAGCTATGCATGTGTCGATGCGCGTTTCCTGCGCATCCACATCCACCAGATCACGACCGCTGCCACCAGCAAGCCAGCTATGCCGCCGACGACAGCCGTTGCGTGATGCGCCACCAGGTCCACCGCTCCCGGGCCCAGCTTCAAAACCAGCATCGCCAGTGTCATCCAGCGAACCAGCCTTCCCAGAAACACGGCCAGCAGAAACGACCGCACCCTCATTTCGAATACGCCCGCGGCAAACACGAAGAGCTTCCACGGGGTGGGCGGCGGCAGCATCGAGGGCACCAGCACAGCGACAAATTCCTTGTTCTCGAAGCGCTCCCTCAATTCGTCGAATTTCTGGTGATTCACGCGCTTGCGCAGATAGATCTCTCCGCCGCCGCGGCCGATCCCATAGGGCAGAAGCCCGCCGATGGCCGACCCCGCAGCCGCCAGCAGCGGGTAGACCCAGAAGTGGCTCTTGTCATTCCAGATATAGACCGCCAGGATGGCATCGATGGGCAGCGGAATGGCCGCCGAATCGAAAATGCCGATCACACCGGCGCCGAGAAAGCCAAGCTTCACGATCGCCGGCAGAAGAACGTGCTTCCATTCGGCCATGATCCACCCAAAAAAGTGCTTCAATCCACGTCCCTTTCCGTTCCCTTATCCGTCCATAGTCAAAGGACCATTGTACGGGCCGTCCGGTTCGCAGTCCGGCCTCTGCGCCGTTCTGGATACTGGGCGAGGGTGGGGAATTTCCAGCTTTCGCGGCTGCACCGGCTTGCCCATTCGGGGGAATGAGAGAGAATAGATAGAAAGGACTCGAGACGGGGCCGGACTGGAGTGGCTCCCGGGCAAAGAATGCCTATCAGCGAAGCGCCAGCCAACGTAAACGAGCCTAAGGGGCCATTGGAGACGAGTCAGGACGCCGACAGTCATGGAGTGAGTGTGTCGGCCATGGACGAACCAGCCTCCGATACCGCTCCGGCGGCGCGGTCTTCACGCTGGGTCGATTACGATACCCACGAACTCCTCGAAATGATCAGCGAGCTTGAAGACGAGCGCCGCTGGTCACGTCTGCGCGAGGGTTTCTGGCTCGCCATCCTCTTCCATTTCATCCTGATCTCGCTGCTGACCTGGATTCCCAAATACGTCTTTAAAGAGCCGCCGGTCATCAACCCCTTCGATGTGATCAAACAGCACGATCTGACCTACCTGAATGCGCCTCCGTCATTGCATACTCCGCGTGCGCAGGTCAAAATCAAGCCCATTCCACCCCTAGACAAAAAGACTCTCGAGGCCTTGAACCATCCGCCTGCGCCGCCTGTCGAGAAAGCTTCGCCACCACCGCCTGCTGTTCAAAAGGCCCCTGAGATCAAGCCGCAGCCTTCGCAGCCCATTGCTCCCAGTCCCAAGGCGCAGGTCCCGGCTCCGCGGCCAGCGGCGGTGCCGGCAAAGCCCAATTTCCTCGCCATGACCCAGGGCGACCCCACGCAGCAATTGCAGCGCGACATGCAAAATGCCATGCGCAACCGCGGCTCCAGCGGCACGGGCAATCCGATTCCCGGCGGGCTGTCCATGCATCCCGGCGCCGGCGCCGGTGGAGTCCAGATTCTGACCCCGACTCAGGGCGTAGATTTCAGCTATTGGCTGCGCGCCTGGTATTGGGACACCGAACACACCTGGGACCCGCTCATCCCCGACGAAGTCAATCCTCCCATCAGCAAGTCCGGGCAGGTCTTGATCCGCTTCAAAGTCGGCCGCGATGGCCGCGTGCTCGACGGCAGCATGCGCCTCGAAGGCTCCTCCGGCGACACCGCCCTCGACCGCGCCGCCTGGGGCGCCATCACCGGCTCCAGTTATCCGCCGCTGCCCAGTGACTTCCACGGCCCCTACATCGAGTTGCGCGCCTTGTTCCTCTATAACATGCAGCCTCCGCAATAAGACCGGATCACGCCCTTGCCACAATCTCGAGCCCAATCTCCAGACCCAATCTCCAGACCCACCCTTTCCGCGGCTTTTTGGGGAATGGACGGGACAACGCATCCGCCAATGCGCCGACTCGCTGCCCTGCTGCTTTCCTGTCCTCTGCTATTCTCCTCACGGCGTCTAAATGACAGTGCAGACACCATTGCGGTGCCATCCCTTCGCTTCCTTGCTCACTTCAATCATCCTGTTTGCCAGCCTCTGTGGCCTGAGCACAAGCAGTGCTCAGCCTGCGCCTCCGCATCATCATCACGCGCCGTGGGACACCCCTGTCGTCTGGTCGCACACCATTCATGAAGGCGGCGCCAACATTCAAATCGACTTCGCTCCCGGCTCCCTCGAAATCAGCCGGGAACAGGTTGTCAACTGGATCGACACCGCTGCCCGCGCCGTCTCCGAATACTACGGCCGCTTTCCCGTCCCCCGCGATCGCGTGCTGGTAATTCCGGTCCCTGACCGCCGCGGCGTGCTCAGCGGCACCACCTGGGGCAACGTCGACGGATTCCCCGCATTCTCACGGATGCGTCTCGGCCAGCACACCACCGCGCAGGATCTCGTCGCCGACTGGACCATGACCCACGAATTCGTCCACACCGCCCTGCCTTCGCTCTCGCCCAATCACCACTGGCTCGAAGAAGGCCTCGCCACTTATGTGGAGCCCATCGCCCGCGCGCAGTTAGGCACGCTCACGCCGCAGTTCGTCTGGAAGGAAACTGTGCAGGGCATGCCCCAGGGTGAGCCGCAACCGGGCGAGCAGGGTCTCGACAACACGCACACCTGGGCCAGCACTTACTGGGGCGGCGCGCTCTTCTGCATGATGGCCGACATCGCCATCCGCGAAAAAACCGGCAACCGCAAAGGCCTCCAGGACGGACTGCGCGGCATCCTCGCCGCCGGCGGCTCCATCGCCGTCGACTGGCCCATCGCGAAGGTGATCACAGTCGCGGACCAGGCTACCGGCACCAGAGTCCTTGCCGACCTCTACAAAAAAATGGGTCAATCCGCCTCTGCCCCAACCGATCTCGACAGCCTGTGGAATCGCCTCGGCATCAGCCTGCAGAACGGCGAAGTTGTCTTCAACGACCACGCCCCCCTCGCCCCAATCCGCGAAGCCATCACCACTCCCCACCCGTAACCACCCCGCAAAGAGCTGCTGTTTTCAACCCACCCCGCCCCGCGATAAAATTTTCCAGTACTACATGTTCGTGCAGCGCCCCATCCTCGCCTCCCCGCCGCTCAAGCGCTTTCGCCGCGGCCGTCACGACCGTGGACGCCGCCTCTCCCGCTGAGTGACCTATCCTGTTGAAGTCGCCGCCGCGCCGGTGCTCGCCGAAGCGAGTTCCCGCGCCCGCGCCCGATGCCGCGAGCCGCCAATCGCCCGCGGCAGCCAGAAGATCGACCTCCAAAGCTCATCCGCCCACGAGCGGATAGAAAGGGACCTCTCAAGATGAACAGCTTCTCCAGCCGCGCCGTGCTGAAATCCGGCAGCCGCTCCTACGCCATCTACCGCCTGCCCGCCCTCGCTGATCGCGGCTTCAATCTCGCGCGCCTGCCTTTCAGCCTCAAAATCCTGCTTGAAAATCTCCTCCGCCGCGAAGACGGCGTCAATGTCACCGCCGATGACATCGAATTCCTCGCACAATGGGATCCCAAGGCCGAGCCCAGCCGCGAAATCGCCTACATGCCCGCCCGGGTCCTCATGCAGGACTTCACCGGCGTCCCCGCGGTCGTCGACCTCGCCGCCATGCGCGACGCCATCAAGTCCCTCGGTGGCGACCCCGAGCGCGTCAATCCTCTGGTCCCCGCTGAACTGGTCATCGACCACTCCGTCCAGGTCGATGAGTTCGGCACGCCGCGCGCCTACGACGCCAACTCGCTCCTGGAATTCCAGCGCAACCGTGAGCGCTACGCCTTCCTCAAATGGGGTCAGTCTGCCTTCCGCAACTTCTCCGCGGTCCCGCCGGGCATGGGCATCTGCCACCAGGTCAACCTCGAGTACCTCGCCCGCGTCGTCTTCACCGCTGAAATCGATGGAGAAGCCGTGGCATATCCCGACACTCTGGTTGGCACCGATTCGCACACCACCATGATCAACGGACTCGGCGTGCTCGGCTGGGGCGTGGGCGGCATCGAGGCTGAGGCCGCCATGCTCGGTCAGCCTATCTCCATGCTCGTGCCGCAGGTCGTCGGCTACAAGCTCACCGGCAAGCTCCGCGAGGGCGCCACGGCTACCGATCTTGTCCTCACCGTCACCCAGGCGTTGCGCAAGCTCGGCGTCGTCGGGAAGTTCGTTGAGTTCTACGGTCCTGGCATCGCCGAGCTGCCATTGGCCGATCGCGCCACCATCAGTAACATGGCGCCCGAGTACGGCGCCACCTGCGGCATCTTCCCCGTCGATGCCGAAACCCTCCACTACCTGCGCCTGACCGGCCGTCCCGAAGAGCAAATTGCGATTACCGAGTCTTATTACAGGGAGCAGGACCTCTTCCACGCCGCCAGTGCTCCCGAAGCTGAATACAGTCAGACCATCGAGCTCGATCTCTCGACCGTCGAGCCCAGTCTCGCCGGCCCCAAGCGCCCGCAGGATCGCGTACTGCTCAAAGACGCCGCTTCCAGCTTCCAGCAGCAGCTCCCCAACCTGCTCGCACCCACTGCGAAGCCACTCGGCACCCGCGCCGCTGCTGTCTGGCAACGCACCAGCCAGGTCAATGACGCCGCCGTCGCTGTCGAAGACAACGAAGGCCCCACCGGTTCGTCCGCAATCCGCAACGGAAAAACCACCGTAGCCGGCCCTGTCACCACCACCGTAAAAGAGCGTTTCGACGTCGATCCCGATCAGTACCTCGATCACGGCTCCGTTGTCATCGCCGCCATCACCAGTTGCACCAACACTTCCAACCCGTCGGTGATGATTGCCGCGGGCCTGCTCGCTAAAAAAGCCGTGGAAAAAGGCCTCAGCGTCCCTCCGTGGGTCAAAACCTCACTCGCCCCCGGCTCCCGCGTGGTAACCGACTACTACAAAAGAGCCGGCTTGTTGCCTTATCTCGAAAAGCTCCGCTTCAACGTCGTCGGCTACGGCTGCACCACGTGCATCGGCAACTCGGGACCGCTGCCTTCCGACGTCTCCAAATCCATTGATGAGCACGGCCTGGTCGCCGTCAGCGTGCTCAGCGGCAACCGCAACTTCGAAGGCCGCGTCAACGTCGATGTCCGCGCCAACTACCTCATGTCCCCGCCGCTGGTCGTCGCCTACGCCCTCGCCGGCCGCATCGGCCACAACTTCGACGCCGACCCCCTCGGCCAGGACCAGAAGGGCAAGCCTGTTTACCTGAAAGATATCTGGCCGACGCAGGCGGAAGTTTCTGAAGCTATCCAGCGCGGCATCAGCAGCGAAGCCTTCCGAAAGGAGTATGCGACTGTCTCGGAAGGCGACGCCAACTGGCAAAGTCTCAAATTCCCCACGGGCAACGTCTATCAGTGGGAGCCGGACTCCACTTATATCCGCCACGCGCCTTACTTCCACGGCATGACCATGACGCCGGCGCCCGTCGCCGACATTGCCGGCGCCCGGGTTCTGGCCGTCCTGGGGGACTCGGTGACCACCGACCACATCTCCCCCGCCGGCTCCATAAAGGCCAATGGTCCTGCGGGAAAGTATCTGGCCGATCACGGCGTCAAGCCTGCGGACTTCAACTCCTACGGCTCGCGCCGCGGCAATCATGAGGTCATGGTGCGCGGCACCTTTGCCAATGTTCGCCTGCGCAACAAGCTCGCCCCGGGCACCGAGGGCGGTGTCACACGTCTGCTGCCGGAGGGCGAGCAGATGTCCATCTACGACGCCAGCGTCAAATACGCCGAGCGCGGCACCCCACTTCTGATCCTCGCCGGCAAGGAATACGGTTCAGGCTCCTCGCGCGACTGGGCCGCCAAGGGACCGCGCCTGCTCGGCGTCAGCGCCGTCATCGCGGAAAGTTACGAGCGCATCCACCGCTCGAATCTTGTCGGAATGGGCATCCTGCCGCTGCAATTCAACGACGGCGAAAATGCCGAGTCTATCGGCCTCACCGGCGAAGAAACTTACGACATCCTGGGCTTCAGTGAGAACCTCAACAGCAAGTTCGCCAGCGGCCGGACCGTCAAAGTCTCCGCCACCGGCGCCAACGGCAAGCAGAGAACCTTCGAAGCCAAAATCCGCATCGACACTCCGCAGGAAATCGAATACTTCCGTCACGGCGGCATCCTGCAATACGTCCTGCGGCAGTTGGCTGCGAAGTAAACGCCTGCGCAACCAGCCGCACCGCGCAACCCGGGTTCTCGAGTCCCATTTCCGGGACCCCGGGAAACTGTACACTCCAGGCACTGGGATACAGAACATCGCAATTCGCGACGGAGCGGGCCGCGCCCTTCCTGCATTCCTTTACTTTCCAATACTGAACAGGTTTATGATTCGGACTGGGCATTTCCCCGTGCCCGTGGGCCATTCTCAGGAAGGAAATCTTCCATATCATGCCGAAGCCAACAAGCGTCAGCTTCTCGCTGGCGATATTCCTGTCGTCATTCGCGGTATTGCACGCGCAGCAGCCCTGGCAGCATCTGCAGAATCCAACCGCAGCGCAGGTCGCATCGCAATGGAAGTTGCCTCCGCCCGAATACGGACCCGAGCCCTACTTCGGCCTCAACGGCCCCGTAAGCATGGCTGAAATCGAACGCGACCTCGACACACTGCATGGCCTCGGCTTTCAAGCTGTCACTGTACAGGCCGGTTTCAACATGCCGTTCGCCTATCTCTCCCCGCAGTATTTCGCGTTCTTCCGCCAGCTTGTCGATCAGGCGAAGGCGCGCAACATGCGCGTCTGGATCGTCGACGATGCCGGCTACCCCAGCGGCTTTGCCGGCGGCAAATTCAGCAAAGACAAGCCGAACCTGCGCATGCAGGGTCTCGAAGTAGCTGAAAAAATCCCGGTCGCTGGCGGCCAGACGCTCCATCGCGAGCTGTCGTCGGACGCCGTCAGCGCAGCCGCAGTAAATCAGGAGGGCTCTGCGGTTCCCATCCCGCTGCACGGCCAGACCCTCGATTGGACGGCTCCCAAAGGCTCCTGGACGGTGCTTGTCGTCGATCACGAATTCCGCACTTCGCCCACACGCTCGGACACCAATCCGCGCCGCGTTAAAGACACCGAGCAGTCGGTCGAAGACTACATGAACCCGGCCGCCACCGCGCAGTACCTGCAGTGGACCCATGATCAGTACAAGCAGGCGGTGGGCGACGAGTTCGGCAAGATCATCATGGGCTTCCGCGGCGACGAGCCCGACTACTCCATCGCCGGCCTTCCCTGGACTAACGATTTCTTCGTGCGCTTCCGCGAGCTCAAAGGCTACGACGTCCAGCCCTACACCGCGCTCTTCGCGGAGACGCCCTCGCGCCGCAACCCCGGCATACCGATACAACTCACTCCCGAGCAGCTTCGCATCAAGGGCGACTACTACGATGTTTTCTCCAAGATGTTCGCTGCGGGCTTCTTCGAGCCCCAGGGCAAGTGGTGCGCGGCCCATCACGTCGAATACCAGGTCCATCTCAATCATGAAGAAATGGAGATGGAGCTGACGCACAGCGAAGGTTCCTTCTTCCGCGACATGCGCTGGGTGGAGGTGCCGGGCATCGACGCCATCTGGCACCAGATCTGGAGCGACACCGTCTCCGATTACCCGCGTCTGGCCAGCTCCGTCGCCCACGTCTACGGCAAGCCGCGCGCATTCACTGAGAGCTTTGCCGCTTACCATCCTGAGCCGGATGTGAAGATGGCGCGCTATATCCTCAACGAGCAGTTCGTGCGCGGCGTCAATCTTGTCGAAATGATGTATTTCCCCGCCACTTCCATGGGCCCGCGAGCGTTGCGCGGATACATGGGCGAACCCGGCTTTCCTTCGCTCGTCGCCTACGTGCGCCGCATGAGCTACCTCATGGCCATGGGCCGCCCCAATGCTTCGGTCGCGCTCTACATCCCATCCAGCTCCATGTGGCTGGGCGATTCCGAAGCTGACACGCAATTCGTGTCGACGGAGCGCCTGCTCAGCGATTACCAGATCGATTTCGACATTGTCAGCGACGACGCTCTGGCTCACGACCTTGTGGCGCTCAAGGGCAGCTTCGAGACTCTCAGCGGCAACCGATATCACGCGGTCATTCTTCCCGATCCACTATTGATCTCCGCGCCGGCCTGCGCTCGTCTCAAAGCATTCGCCCAGGGCGGCGGCAAGGTTCTTTTCATCGGCGGTGCGCCCCAGTGGATTGCCGGCCGCACCATCCGCTACGCGCGGGCAGCCACGCCGGCCGACTTTGCATGGGCCACCGTGGTCGATGCGGAGCTGCCGCCCACGCCTACGCCCGGGCAATTTCCTCCATCCGCACCGCCCGCGCCCCAAGACGTCCCGGCCGCAATCCTCGCCGCGCTCCACTCCACGGTGCCTGCCCCCAGCGTGCATCTCGAATCGCCAGATCCGGCCCTCAAGGTGATGACGCGCAGGCTCAAGGACGCCGACGTCTACCTCTTTTTCAATGAAGGCGCCGAGCCGTGCGATCGCGAAGCCACGCTGGCCAGCCGGGGAAACATAGTGCAGGCATGGGATCCGAAGACCGCAGACATCGAGCCTCTTGCATTCAAGCGCAAGGGCAAGGAAGTCGCAGTGCACCTGCAACTGAATCCCTACGAAACGCGAGTCATTGTCGTGCGCTGATCCTGCGGCCCACTCCTACATAGGTTTTTAATTCTTCCGGCCGGCCGCACCTACATCTGTTTCCACGTGGCATCCACACGCACGGGAATGTCGTTACTGATCGACATGCCAAAAAACGACGGCCGTTGAAATTTGAAGTCAGAGCAGGTTGACGGAACGGTCCCCGTGATACGCATCGCATCGCTCTCCGATTGCCGCTGAAACGCCACGTGCGAGTAGTGCGCAGTCTGTCCCGCAAATTGCACTTCGAGATCGGCGTAAATCGTCGCCTGCTGAAGCGCCGCCTCGGGGAAAATCGCGTGCACTACCACCAGGGGATTATTGGCGCCCCGCGTGGCCTCCAGCATATGCAGGTCGCGGTTGCTGTCTCCGGAGGAGAACGACTTTACCGGCGCCGCAATCAGAAAATTGCAATGACCGTCCTGACAAATACCCTTGCCCCTCGCCGCATGACTTACTCCGTTCACTTCGTGCACCGGAGAGGTCACGTGGTAGGTGAGAGTGGACTCAGTCAGCGCCCACTGTTCAGCTTTCTGCCCAAAAGCGGGGAATGCCGCCAGCAAAAGCGCAGCGGCCAAGAATTGAACCTTCATCGTTTCTCCCAGAATTTAAGGTGAATCGGCCACGCCACCGCGACGATCGATGCTCCATACGCAATCGCCGTCACCGCAGCCACAGTGCCGTGCGCCGAAGCAATGCCGTGAACTTTCTCGCCATTTTGTTCCTGACTGAAAGCCATGGCGCCGAGTATGGGCGTCAGAATCATGCCCGGCCCATGAATGAACGCAAGTGCCTCATGCATGCGAATGGCTCCGCGCTTTTTCACGCCCGGAATTCTGGGCGCAAACATGGCAAAGTAAGCTGTGGCGAAGTAAAGCCCGGCTGTGGTGCTGCCCAGCGCCGCGTGCAGGTCGAGATTGGTCGAAGTGGGCTCCTTGATGATCTGGCCGTTTTTGCCTTTTGCCTTGGCCATGGGCCCGGTGATGAGATCAGCGACCATCGGCGCCAGCGTGATCAGGCCGAGCCGCTGATGGATCTTGAGCATCTCCGTGCGCCGGTTCAGCCTCGCCTGCAACGCGGGGTTCGATTGCATCTGCTGCTGGCTGAAACCCAAATCCTGCAGCGACGGTCCCTGGGGCGCCGGCGCCGGCGCGCTGGGCAAATTCGAAGACGATCCGTTTTGCTTTGGTTGCGTCGCGGGCCTGTGCGAACTTTGGTTCTGCGCAGAATCTGATGCATCCGCGGAGTTTGGAATGGATGCTTGCGCCTGCGCGCATTGCGGAGTAAGCATTGCGAAGCTCAGCGCAGCCGCTGCAATCGTGCCGTTTACGGCCTTCAAATTCATGCCAATTGCTCCTCGAGCCGGCGAGCCTTACTGCGTTTGGAACCGCGCCGTTCTCGTGAAAAAATGTGCGTGCCTGCCACTCCAGATATGGTCTTTCTTCAACCCCAATAACTAACTGTGAGACGAAAACTGTAACGATTTGGAAAGCGTCGAGCCTCGCGCCAACTGGAACGATTGGTCGCATTTTCACACCATAACCAAAACAAATGACACCAACCCAACGCCGGAATGACAGCGCGTTCATCTTCGCCGAATTCCGGCTGTCTGAAGCGCCACCAGCTTCGCGGGCAAGTGCAAGCGCTCACGCAAATGCACTAATATCCATGCATGCGCCTGCTTCTGGTGGAAGACGAAATTGAAATCCAGAATTTCCTGCGCCGATCACTCGAAGAAGCGGGATACCAGATCGAGGCGGCTTCCGATGGCAAAACTGCCGAGCGGCTGGCAGTCGAAAGCCCATTTGATATTCTCATCGTCGACCTTGGCCTGCCTGACCAGGACGGTATGGGCCTGATTCTTCACCTGCGCCATTTGGGAGTGAGCGCCCCGGTGCTGATTCTGTCGGCGCGCCGCTCCGTCGATGATCGCGTGCTCGGCCTCGAGCAGGGTGGCGACGACTATCTCACCAAACCTTTCGCGCTGGCCGAGCTGCTGGCCCGACTGCGCAACCTGCTCAAACGCAACAGCCCCACGATCGGCGAAGCGACGCGCCTGCGCGTGCTCGATCTGGAACTTGATCTTCTGCGGCGCGAGGCCACGCGCGGCGGGCAGGTTTTGCAGCTTACCCGGCAGGAATTCATTCTCCTTGAATATCTGTGCCGGAATGCAGGCCGCGTAGTCACCCGTTCCATGATTCTCGACAAGGTCTGGGGCATGCGCATTCAGCCTGACACCAACGTTGTCGATGTGCATATATACCGTTTGCGCGGCAAAGTCGACGGCGCAGGCCAGCAGCCGCTCATCCGCACCATGCGCGGAGTAGGGTATGTCCTCAAAGACCGCTAAACCTCCCCTGCGCAGCGCCGCCTGGCGTATTTCGCTATGGGCAACCTTCGCCTTTGCGTGCGGCACCCTGGTCTTCTTCGTCTTTCTCCAGAACTTCGTCGCCAGCGATATTCAGCGCCGCACCGACGCCTGGCTCTCCGGCGAAATTGAAACCCTTGGTGACGTCGCCGAGCACACGCCGAAAAATGCGCTCTACAGCCGCGTGGTGAGTGAAGTGGCGGAACTGGCGACGCGAGAAATCCCGAATCGCACGCCTAGCGAAGGCAACTTCAACGATTCGGTGTTCTTTCTTCAAGCCGGCCAGGACGGCACGCTCAAACTATGGGTCGGCATCGGCAGCGCCAATGCTGCACTCAATGCCATACGCGCCGCCCACATTGTCTCCGATCACCCTTCAGACGTGCGCATCCCGGGTTTCTCGGTTCCCTTTCGCGTTGCCTCCATTCCCATGGAAGACGGCAGCCGCATTTACCTCGGCCTTTCCGAGCGCGATGATCTGCGCGTGCTCAGAAGCCTCCGCTTCCGCTTCTTCCTGCTTTGGCTGCTGCTCGTACTTCTCGGTTTCGGCATGGTCTTCTTCTCCACACGCCGAATGCTGAGCCACGTCCGCAATATCACCGAGGCTGCATCTACCATCGGCCATTCCGACCTGACGGCGAGAGTCCCGGTCACGCACCGCCGCGACGAAGTCAGCCAGCTTGCCATCACGCTCAATAACATGCTCGACCGCATCGAACGATCGATGCACCAGTTGCACACCATTACCGATTCGCTGGCTCACGATCTGCGCAGCCCGCTGACCGCCATTCGCGGCAAGCTTGAGTCGTCCCTTTCGGCCGCCGATGGGGAAGGGGCGGAGGCGGTTGTCTCCGCCATCGATGAGCTGGATCGTCTAACGGACTTTCTCAATAAATCGCTCGACGTTGCCGAGTCCAAAGCCGATGCCTTGCGCCTCACGCGCAGCGAAGTCGATCTCGACGAGCTGCTTCGCGTCATGATCGATCTCTATGAGCCGTCGATGTCAGAGAAGGGACTGAAAGTCGCGCTGCGCAGCTCCGGCCCCTTGCGTGTTCTCGCCGATCCCGCGCTCATCCACCGTATGATTGCCAATCTGCTCGACAACGAACTGAAACATCTGCCCTCCACGAGTTCTATAACCATCGAACTCTCATCCGCTGATGAAATCGCCTCGCTTGCCGTTGAGGATAACGGCCCGGGGCTCGATCCCGAAGTCTTCGAACATCTCTTTGAGCGCCGCGTTAAAGGACGCGAATCCGACGGCCACGGACTGGGTTTGGCCTTTGTCGATGCCGTGACGCGCGCACACGGCGGTGCAGTAACGGCAGCCAATCGGGATGGCGGTGGCGCGCGCATCGTTGTTTTGTTGCCTCTCCATGTGCAAGCGCGCATCGGTTCCGTTTCCCTGAACGCCGCCGCGCGCAGCTAGGAGTCAACCTGCTTCGGCCATCGCCGATGATCCCGGCATCGATCCGATGTCGACTCATTCTGGTTGTTCGTGGACCGCTTTGATTTCCTCGGAGACCGGTCTACATGCTGGCCCTGCCAGTTGCGGTACAATCGCAATGGTTCGGCGAAGACGATCTCAAAGTCCAGCAAAGAGGATCAGACTTCTCCATGAAAAATCTTCAGAGTTCCATTCCTTCCTTCCAAAAGCACACCTTCAGCCCTGCTTCTCTCTCAAGCCGATCGATCTCGCGTGGCGCCGCGCTTCTAGGCGCCCTATCGCTTGCGGTATTTCTGGCGCGCGCGCAGTCTCCGGCAGTAACCGGCCCCGCCGCCAGCGTAAATCCCATCATCGGCACCGGCGCCGGTCCCGGCGGCGGCATCAACCTTTTCCCTGGCGCCACCACGCCCTTCGGCATGGTTCAGCTTAGCCCTGACACTGAGGACCATGGCTACGGCTATCACTACGCCGACACTTCCATCCGCGGCTTCAGCATGACGCACATGAGCGGCCCCGGCTGTTCCAACGAGGGCGACGTCTTCTTCACCGCTACCACCGGCCCCATCCTTAGCCAGGTGGACGACTTAAGCTCGGCGTACTCACACAGCATGGAATCCGCTTCGCCTGGCTACTATCGGGTCAATCTCCTGCAGTGGCACACCAACGTCGAGCTGAGTGCGACGGACCACACCGGCATCGCGCAATTCACATTTCCCGCCGGCCAGCCCGCCAACATCGTCGTTCCCATCGCGCACACGCTCAACTACACCACCGCCGCGCAGATCCACGTCACCGGCAACAACCAGATCGACGGCTTCGTGGAAGACCGCGCCTTCTGCGGCAACCGGCAGAGCTACAAGGTCTACTTCGTCATGACTTTCAGCCGCCCGTTTTCCTCCTTCGGCACCTGGACCGGCAACCGCTATGACGGTCCCGGGACTCTCGCGCCCTCCAGCCGCGATGCCGAGCAATCCACCCACGACGGATGGACCGGCGCTTACGCCACCTGGGCTGCCCAATCCGATCCGCAAACCGTTACCGCAAAAATCGCCATCTCCTACGTTGACCTGCAGGGCGCTGAAAACAACCTCAAAGCAGAAGCCGACGGCAAAAGCTTCGCTCAAATCCACGCTGCCGCTTTAGCCGCATGGAACAAGGCACTGAGCGTCATCGACGTCTCCGGCAATACACCTGAACGCCGCACCGTCTTCTATACCGCGCTCTATCACAGCCTGATGATGCCTACGATCTTCAGCGACGCCGACGGCCGCTATCTCGGCTTCGACGGCAAGATTCACCACATTGCCGCCGGCCACAACGTCTACGCCAATTACTCCGGCTGGGATATCTACCGCAGCGAGCTCCCGCTGTTGGCCATGATCGACCCGCAGCGCATGGCCGACATCTCGCAATCGGTTGTGCTCATGTATCAGCAGGGAGGCTGGATCGGCCGCTGGCCTCAGATCAATCTCTACACCAACGTCATGGCCGGCAGTCCACTCACCGTCGGCCTCGCCACCGCCTGGCTTGACGGCATTCACGATTTCGATATGGACTCGGCCTGGGAGGGAATGTATAAAGACGCCACCGAAGCGCCGCCGCCAGGCCATCCTTATGTCGGCGAAGAGGGCATCAATTACATCAACAAGCTCCACTACGTGCCCAACGACAGGATCCGCTACGGCTCCGTCTCGCAACTTCAGGAAGATGCCGTCGCCTACGCCTCGCTCTACGACCTCGCCAAAGAGCTGGGAAAAACCGACGCCGCCAAAACCCTCTACGATCGCGCCCTCTACTACCGCAATGTCTTCGACCACCAGGACCGCTTCTTCCGCCCGCGCAACGCCGATGGACAGTGGGTGCCGCACTTCGATCCCATGCAAAACGGCCGCGGCTTCATCGAAGGCACCGGCTGGCATTACCAGTGGCTCGAGCCCGCTGACATGGCATGGGTGGTCAACGCCATGGGCCCTGACCTCTTCAACAAACGCCTCACCGATTACTTCGACTACAAGATCCCCGGCTGGTACGCGCAGTACTACAACCCTTACAACGAAACCGACCTCGAAGCTCCCTTCGAGTTCAACTTCTCCGGCCGTCCCTGGGAAACGCAGCGCGTCGTCCGCCGCGTCCTTGATGAAAACTACACCGCCGATCCCAACGGCATCCCCGGCAACGACGATTGCGGCGAAATGTCCTCCTGGGCCGTGCTCAGCATGATGGGCATGTACTCGGTCGATCCTGCGAGCCTGGCCTACGAGCTGGTCGCCCCCAGCTTCCCCAAAATCACCATCCACCTGGAGCAGCCCTACGCCGGCAAAACCTTCACCATCGAAGCCAAGGGCGATCCCGCCGCCAACCAGTACATCCAGCGCGTCGAGCTGAATGGCCAGCCGCATCACCAGAATTGGGTCTCGTTCCACGCCATCGCCGCCGGCGGCACCTTGCACTACGATGTGGGCGCCAAGCCCAACCAGAACTGGGGTGCTGCACCAGCCGATGCGCCGCCATCGCTCAGCAATCAGCAACCGTAGCGCGTCAAC
>JASHOY010000349.1 GCA_030038435.1 Acidobacteriaceae bacterium
GCGCCGCAGCACAACCGTGCCGCTGTGGACCGGCTCGTGTCTCTTTCGGACGCTCGCCAGACGACGAAGAGCAAAAAAGCTTCGAAGCGCGAAAATGAACTGGTCACCAAATCGGTCACCAGCCAAAATCGGCCTTCGAGAATCTTGCAGAAAAGTAGCAATAAATCACTTGATAACAGTGATTTACAATACGTGGCCCCGTAGCTCAGGTGGATAGAGCAGCAGTTTCCTAAACTGCGTGTCGGAAGTTCGAATCTTCCCGGGGTCACCAGAAAAATCAACAGTTTACGGCAAGTAACCTCAAAAGTTCTGGTCCATAATTGGGTCCGGATTCCAACTTTGCGGTCCCCATGGCCAAGTTGGTAACGCTGGTGTGGACATCTCGCATCCGACGCTTGATGGCCCAGCCGTGCTTACAGTAGTGCTTAGTCATCGCCTCGTCGGCGTGGCGCATCAGGCGCTGCTGCACTTCAAGCGGAGAGCCTAACTCATCCATGAGTTTGCGGTAATTGTGAGGGAAGACGTGAGAGCCGGTTCCCTTGGACACTCCCTTCCGTTTGAAATTGACGGCCAGCCGCACGTAGCCCCCACTCGTGGCGCACACGCTGCGGCTGGATTTCGGCAACTTGCAGAAGCGGTTGTGCGGCGCACCAGCCCAGGGGGCGAATGCGCGATAGGGAAGAGAAAGACGCCGGTGATGCGCCGCAACCGCGAAGACCTGCCGACCAGGGCGAGGTGCTGCGCCATGACGATACCAGCATACGCGTGCTGCACCTGGCCCGTGAGCCGTCGACGAGCGCACAGGAGTATTTACATCCGGCGAGGTGTCGGTTGCCGATGGCCGCCGCATCGCCCTGTTCTTTACCGGCCGCCAGCATGCGGGCGAGAATCTGGCCGAGGTGTTGAAGCGGCGCAGCGCGGCACTGCAGGGGGTATCCTGATAGGCCCGCAAAACCCGCCTCCGCAAGGCAACAGTCGCGAAGGGTTTTTGGCCACCCCCGTGAGCGGTCGAAAACTACACTCCGCGCCGGACTTTACGCGCCGGTCTCGACCAAAGACCAGCAGACGTTGCTCATGCAAATACGAGCGCTGCGCAATTATGCCGCGCGGCGAGGTTGCACTGTCGTCATGCAGTGAAGGAAGCCGGCTTCGGCGCCTCACGACGGCAGATGCAGGAGCAACTGATTGAAGCGGCACGGCGCCGGGAGATCGATGTCGTGCTTGTGTTGCGGCTTGAACCCAAAAGGGAAATCCGAGATGGCGCCTGGCTCGAAAGGAAGCTGAGCTCGCGCGACAATCTGCACGTCGAACGGTGCCCGCGACACCGACACATAAGCCATGCGGCTGTTGACGAGTTCGCCGGGAGCCAGTGCGCCCTGCCGGGCGCACCAACGAAAAACCCTCGCGCCAGCGAGGGTTTTCCGTTCGATCGATGATCGAATTGTTTTTATCCGGCCTTTTCCAGCAGGCAAAGCGACAAATCGCGGCGCTCGACCATTTCCCGCGTAATCTCGATGTCGCGTACGCGCTTGCTGCTGGGCAGGTGGTACATCAGGTCGAGCATCAGCTCTTCGAGGATCATGCGCAGGCCTCGGGCGCCCACCTTGCGGGCCAGGGCCTCACGGGCAACGGCGCTGGTGGCCTCCTGAGTAAAGTGCAGGCGCACATTTTCGTACTCGAAGAGACGCTGATATTGCTTAAGGATGGCGTTGCGCGGTTTGGTCAGGATCTCGATCAGCGCCGGCTCGTCCAGCTCGTCGAGTATGCCGACCACGGGCAGACGGCCGACAAATTCAGGGATCAGGCCGTACTTGATCAGGTCCTGCGGTTCGGTCTTGCGCAGCAGTTCGGTGTCGCGGTGCGCGGCTCCGATGGCCGCTTCGCTCTCGGCCTCCGCGGTGCGGAAGCCCAGCGCCTTTTTGCCCACGCGCCGGCCGACGACGCGCTCCAGGCCGACGAAGGCGCCGCCGCAAATGAACAGAATATTGGTGGTGTCAACGGCAGTGAATTCCTGGTGCGGATGCTTGCGTCCACCCTGCGGCGGGACATTGGCCACGGTGCCTTCGAGAATCTTCAGGAGCGCCTGCTGCACGCCCTCTCCGGAAACGTCGCGGGTGATGGAGGGGTTCTCGTCTTTGCGCCCGATCTTGTCGATTTCGTCAATATAGATGATTCCCTGCTGGGTACGGGTCACGTCGCCTTCGGCGGCCTGCAACAGCTTGAGGATGATGTTCTCGACATCTTCGCCCACATAGCCGGCCTCGGTCAGCGTGGTCGCATCCACAATCGCGAAGGGCACATCGAGCATCTTGGCCAGGGTGTGCGCCAACAGCGTCTTGCCGGAACCGGTGGGCCCGATGAGCAGGATGTTGGACTTGGTCAGCTCCACTTCGTTGTTGCGCATGCGGTTCATCTGGATGCGCTTGTAGTGGTTATAAACAGCGACCGCCAGCTTCTTCTTGGTCTGGTCCTGGCCGATCACATAATCGTCGAGAAAGCTCTTCACTTCCTGCGGCTTGGGCAGATGCCCGGCGGTGGTGGCGGGCGCCGCTTCCGACCGGTCGTCTTCCAGGATGGAATTGCAGACAGCGACGCACTCATCGCAGATGTACGCGCGAGGATAGTCGCTAGGCGACGAGATCAGCTTGGCTACCGCGTCCTGCGATTTATGGCAGAACGAGCAGCGCAGCGCTTCTTCGAGTCCCGTGCGCGGTTTCATGATGACTCCCTTATTCGATCCCGAAAGTTCCGCCCCAGGCGGGTCAGCCGGCTAAGTTCGCGGCCGGTCGATGATGTCATCGACGATGCCGTATTCCGTGGCCTGCTCCGCGTTCATGATAAAGTCCCGCTCGACGTCACGCTCGATGCGGTCCAGTGGTTGCCCGGTATGCTTTGCGATCAGATTGTTGGTGATTTCGCGAATGCGGAGGATTTCGCGAGCGTGGATATCGATGTCGGTCGCCTGTCCGCTCAGGCCGCCCATGGAAGGCTGGTGAATGAGAATGCGGGAGTTGGGCAGCGCGAAACGCTTGCCCTTGGTGCCGGCCAGCAGCAGAAATGCGCCCATGCTTGCGGCCTGGCCGATGCAGTAGGTCACCACCTTGTTCTTGATGAACTGCATGGTGTCATAGATCGCCAGTCCCGCAGTGATGGAACCTCCCGGGGAGTTGATGTAAAGCTGCACATCCTTGTCCGGGTCTTCGCTGGAGAGAAAGAGCAACTGCGCCACGACGAGGTTGGAAACCTGGTCGTCAATGGGAGTGCCCAGGAAAATAATGTTGTCGCGCAGCAGACGGGAATAAATATCGTAGGCGCGCTCGCCCCGCGTCGTCTGCTCCACTACCATGGGAACCAAAGCCATCGAGTCTTTTCCCGTTTCTTTTTGTTTGGGGGCCCTCTTGCACCCCTGATTCGTGAATTGGCCGATGCGAAAGTCCTGTTCCGGCCAGGCTCCGTTCCGTTCTTTCACTGCCCTTTCGCGGGCAGCCTTTCATACAACACGGCACTGGTTTTCTCGCGCCTTAATTGCTCCCGGATTCTAGCGAGTCCGCCGTCCTGAGTCAAACGCGCGCGCAGCGTCTCCACGTTTTCGCGCGACTGCAATGCCGCCATCTGCAATTCCTGTTCCACCTCCTCGTCACTTACCGTGACGTTCTCGGCAGCGGCGATGCGGTCGAGCAGGATCGAGGTTTTTACTTCGGTAATAGCACCATCGCACTGGGCGGTGCGAAGGCGCCCGAAATCCAGCTTGCGCATCTGTTCGGTCTGCAT
>JASHOY010000350.1 GCA_030038435.1 Acidobacteriaceae bacterium
ATGCGTCTGAACACCGATGGGAGTTTCGTCGGCCTGGATGTAAGCTTCGGCCAGCACCTCACGCTTCATCGCCGCCGAGATCGGCATCAGTAACTCGCCGACCCGCAGCACCCCATCGTTGAGTGTCGATAGCGCGATCTGGACGCCGGCATCGCGCTTGAGGATGGCCTGCTGTCGATAGAGCGGCAGCGACGCGCGGCTTCGAGCGGCTGCGCCAACTGGCCGAGATGGCTGGCGAGGCGCGGTTCTTCGCCGTGGCGGAGCGCCTCAGGATCGCGTCAGTCGCAGAACTTCCGAGCCTGGCGGCGCTGAAGCAATTGGTCGAGGAACTTGAGTCCCTGACCAACCAGCAGGTCGCCTAGCGCTGCATTGCACAGGAGGAAATCATGGGAGAACTCAGCATTTTGCGTCCTAGGCGTAGCCTCGTCAGCATTCCGGTTGTCGAAGCCGTCTACTGCGAGAGTTGCGCCTCGGTCTCGAACTCCAGCGGAGGATGCTGCGGCGTGTGCGGCAACATCTCCGTTTGGCCGTTGGCCGAGTTGGTACCGCAGCCGCCGATCGGTCCGCATTCCGGCTCGGCATCGGCACGGCATTCCGCGCCAACTATGCAAATCGAATTGGTCAGAGCGGCGTAGCAGGCTGGATCGGCCCGCAACCCATCGCCCCCGTAACCAGATCATTTGCTTGCACTATACGGTTAACATTTTGACTATTATCTCGTATAATTGAGACTAAGAGGCAAAGAATTGGCTATTTCTCTCAGAACCGTGAAGGAAGCCCAGGCGGGAATTGCCGGGCGGTTCAAGGCTCGGCGTCTTGCCATGAACCTGACGCAGAGAGAACTGGCACAGCGCTCGGGCGTAACTCTCGGTTCATTGAAGCGGTTTGAACGCGAAGGGTTGATTGCGCTCGATTCACTCTTGAATCTCGCTTTGGTGCTCAATTGCCTTGATGATTTCGAGAAGCTCGCCGTGGAAAGCCAACCCATCGCAGCCGCTCCGTCACTCGGCGCCCTATTGACGACGCCGGTGCGGCGGCGGAGAGCGACGGGGAGAAAAGGACGCGAGCATGGCGTATAAGCCGACAGAGCTGCTGACCGTCTATCTCGGTGCGCGAAGCCAACGCCGCAAGGTGGGACGCCTCGCGTTCAAGGACAGGCAGATTCTCTTCGAATACGATGCCTCATTCCTCAATTCCGGCATCGAAATCTCGCCCATCAAACTTCCTCTCAGGCCAGGCGTATCGATTGCCGACACCGCGATCTTCGATGGCCTCTTCGGCGTATTCAATGACAGCCTGCCGGATGGATGGGGACGCCTGCTGTTGGACCGCGCGGTAGAGAAGCATGGAGTCCAGCGCGGCCAACTGAGCCCGCTCGACCGGCTGGCCTATGTGGGGCGGCATGGCATGGGCGCTCTCAGTTACGAGCCGGAATTGGGGCAACAAAACGGAGACGATTCCATGCTGTCGCTCGACACGCTCGCTGAGGAATCGGCCGCGGTGCTGGCCGGCGAGAACGAAGAAGTGATTGAAGAGTTGCTACGGCTCAATGGTTCCTCTTCGGGCGCCCGGCCCAAGATTGTGGCGCAGGTGAGCGCTGACAAGAAGCGAATCATTCACGGACGGCAGGAACTGCAGCCCGGCTACACCCATTGGATGATCAAGTTTCCGTCTTCTCAGGATGCGCGGGATGCAGGAGCGATTGAGTACGGCTATAGTCTGATGGCAAAGGCAGCAGGTGTGGAGATGCCGGAGACGCATCTCTTTCGCACCAGAAAAAACAAATACTTCGGCACGAAGCGCTTCGACCGGGATGGCGATGCGCGCATCCACATGCACAGTCTTGCCGGCCTGATTCATGCCGATCATCGCACTCCCACTCTCGACTACGATATGGTCCTGCGGGTGACCCAAGCCTTGACCAGAAACATCCAGGAAGCCGAAAAAGTCTACGCGCTCGCCTGCTTCAATGTCCTGGCTCATAACCGCGACGATCACGTGAAGAATTTCTCGTTCCTGCTGAACGCAGGGAACGAGTGGATCTTCGCACCTGCTTACGACCTTACCTTTTCCTATGGCCCGGGCGGCGAGCAGAGCATGCTTGTGATGGGAGAGGGACGGAATCCCAGCGCAACCCAACTTCAGGCGTTGGGCAAACAGCATGGCCTCAAGAACGCGCCGGAGATCCTGGCCGGGGTCAGCGCGGCCGTGGCCAACTGGCTCCGCCATGCCGAACAGGCCGGCGTCTCGCAAAGATCCACCAAAGAGATTGCAGACAACATCCAGCAGCAGTAGTTGTCCGGTCGATCATACAACCTGATTCCCAACCCACTGTGCTTTAAAGCATAGCTTTGCCGCTTGGAAAGCATAACCTTGCCGCTCAAAGCCCAATAAATCCGTCAATCGTGAGCTATTCTCGTGTCCAGGGAGATCTGTCCCGAAAGCATAACCTTGCCGGGAGCACAGCTGGCAAAAGTGGCAATTGCGCCTACCTCATGAAATGACAAATCATCAAGAAAGTTGTAGTATTGTGTTTATGGCACAGTCGCACCGAGAAGCGTCGCGGCGGCTCTTTGATCTCGCCGAGCAGCAACAAGGCTTCTTCACGACGAAGCAGGCCAAGGCGGCCGGATTCGCCGAAAATACACATCCCTATCACGTACAAGCGGGAAATTGGATCCGTGAACACCGCGGTATCTATCGTCTGATGCTGTTCCCGACGCCGGATCGGCCTGATCTTGTGCTCTGGTCGCTATGGTCCAGGAACCGTAAGGAAGAAGTCGAAGGGGTGTACAGTCATCAAACTGCCCTGAGTCTCCATGAGCTGTCGGATCTCAACCCGGCAAAACTCCATATGACGGTTCCGGAAAACTTCCGGCGCAACAGCGATATTCCCGGGATTGCAGTGCTCCATTACCGCGACCTGCCCAAAAGCGATATCCAGGCTGGCCCCGGCTACAACTACACGCGGCCACTGCGGACGATTCTTGATCTGATCGAGGATGAAGTGATCGAGCCGACGTTTATACGTCAGGCGCTGAACCAGGCACTTGAACGCGGCCTGATCACGCGCCAGCAACTTCGGAAAGCGCAACTGGATGGGCGAGCGCGGAAGATGGTTGATGAGGTTCTACGGCGGGCTGCATGATGGCGACAGCGAGAACATACGCGACGGCAGGAGCGTTCCGGAGGGCTTTGGAAGAACGCCTGAAGAATCTGTCCCGGGCGGAGCAGGTTGACATCAATCGCCTCCGACGTCAGGTTGCGTTCGATCGACTGCTTGCGAGGCTGTTCCCGAACGATGTGACGCCATGGGCCTTGAAAGGCGGCTACGCGTTGGAACTTCGTTTCAAGGCGGCGCGATCTACGATCGATATTGACCTGACGCTGCAACGTGTCGTTGCGACGGCAGAAGCCGGCGACGCGGTTCGTGCGATTCGAGAGATGTTGCAGGCTGCGGCGGATGCATCGCTCGATGATTGGTTTCAGTACACGATTGGGCCGCCAGTGATGGATCTGACCGCTGCCCCGTATGGCGGCGCACGCTATTCCGTCGAAACGCGCATGGATGGGCGAGTCTTCGCGAAGTTCCACTTGGATGCCGCGATTGGCGATGTCGTAATCCAGCCTCTGGAAATTGTCGAGTGCCCTGACTGGCTCGGATTCGCCGGCATCAAGCAGCCGCGCGTGCGGATGATCTCTAGAGAACAGCAGTACGCAGAAAAGATTCACGCATATACGCTTCCGCGAAGCTCTCCGAACAGCCGGGTGAAGGATTTGGTCGATCTGGCGCTTCTCACCGGAGATAATCGGCTTGACCGGGCGATGGCTTTCAACGCATTGCGTCTCACCTTTGAGCGAAGGAGCACACATGCTCTGCCTGCGAGCTTAAACGCCCCGCCAGAAGAATGGCAGACGCCGTTCCAGGCGCTCGCTGAGGAATGTGGGTTGCGGACCGGCATCGCCGCGGTGTTTGACCAGGTGCGTACATTCTTCGGAGAAGTCATGGCCCGCGGCGCGAACTAGTGAAGCAAAGATGGCAAGCAGGACTCCAGAATTGATTTCATTCGCTCACCGCGACGAGGAAAACGAGCAGTTGCGGGAGGAAAACGCAAGGCTGCGGCGTCTTTTGGCTGCTCACGGCATCCCTGTTCCAGAGCACACAGTAGACCATGTAGGTCCGCTCCAAACGGCTGCATCGGCGACCGGTGAAAGCAAGGGGGAGCGCGCTCGCAAGCGGATTGCTCTGTTCCGCAGTCTGTTTCGCGGGAGAGAGGATGTCTATGCACGGCGATGGGAGCATCCCGACGGTCGGTCTGGATACTCGCCAGCAGCACTAAAGGACTGGAAGGCGATCAACGCCAGCAAGGCAGAAGATCGGAAGAAGGTTGAGCGGATTACACGGAAGTTGCTCCCGTTGACCGACACGGTGATTGAGAACCATCTCCTCGGCAAAGAGACCATCGGAATCTATCCGCTTCTGCCGGACGAAACCTGCTGGTTTCTCGCAATAGATTTCGATAAGAAAACGTGGGCGGATGACTCACGTGCATTTCTCGAAACATGTCGGGAGTTGAATGTGCCGGCCGTACTTGAGCGATCGCGTTCCGGAAATGGCGGTCATGTTTGGATCTTCTTTGAACATGCTGTGCCCGCGAGCACGGCGCGTAAACTTGGCTGCGCAATTCTCACCCGAACCATGGAGCGCCGGCATCAACTCGGTCTCGCCTCCTATGATCGCCTGTTTCCGAACCAGGACACGATGCCCAAAGGCGGGTTCGGAAACCTTATCGCTCTGCCATTGCAGTTTGCGCCGCGCAAGTGCGGCAACAGTGTCTTCATCGATGCCGCGCTTCGCCCGCACCCTGATCAGTGGGAGCTTCTTTCTGTTGTTCAGCGGATATCAACAGAGGCTGCAGAGGGAATTATTATCGAAGCCCAACGCACGGGCGATCTGATCGGGGTCCGCATCAGCGTTGCCGACGACGAAGATGGGCAAGATCCCTGGACCCTGCCACCGTCGCGACGGCGCATAGAACGGCCGATTGAAGGGCCGTTGCCGGCAACAGTTGTAATCGTCCGCGCAAATCTTCTTTATGTGGAGAAGCAAGGCCTGCCGCCCGCCATGCTGAACCGTCTCCTCAGGTTGGCAGCATTTCAGAATCCAGAGTTCTACAAGGCGCAGGCGATGCGGCTTCCGACCTACGCAAAACCGCGCGTGATCGCATGCGGTCAGGATTTTCCCAAGCATGTTGCCGTCCCGCGGGGTTGTCTGACAGACGTCATGGCCCTTTTGCAGACGCACCACATTCGGCCTGAAGTTCAAGATGAGCGGTTCCGCGGCGTGCCGATCGAAGTGAAATTCGATGGTCAGCTTCGGCCGGTCCAGGAGGAGGCGGTTCGGCAGATCGTCGATCACGACGAGGGTATCCTCTCTGCTCCGACTGCTTTCGGAAAAACTGCCGTAGCAGCTTGGCTCATCGCTAAGCGCAGGGTCAACACACTGATTCTGGTCCATAGGCAGCAGTTGCTCGATCAGTGGCAGGAACGGTTAGCCATGTTCCTGAATATGCCTCCTCCTTCGATTGGGCATGTTGGCGGCGGGAAAATGCACCGGACAGGATGTATCGATGTCGCGGTCATTCAGAGTCTCTATCAAAAGGAAGCGGTAAAGGACTTCGTTGCCGAATACGGTCAGGTCATCGTTGACGAATGCCACCACATCTCCGCTTTCACTTTCGAGCAGGTGATGCGAGAAGTGAAAGCCAAATATGTCATCGGTCTGACCGCGACGCCGACGAGGAAAGATGGACACCATCCCATCATCTATATGCAATGTGGCCCAGTTCGATTCAGCATGAGCCCAAAAACAATGACTGAGACGAACCCCTTCGAGCATAAGGTCATTCCGCGCCAAACTGATTTTCAGATGCCAGCCGACCTCGCTGACGTGACGATTCAGGATGTTTATGCTGCATTGACGAATGATGCTTCGCGCAATGAAATGATCGCCGCCGACATTACACATGCCATTACATCCGGCCGTTCGCCGCTTCTTCTGACTGGCAGAACGGAGCATTTGCAGTATTTCGCGAACCAACTCCGTGGGATCGCCAAGCACGTCTTTGTTTTGAAGGGCGGCATGGGCACGAAGCAGCGCCGCGAGATCGCCGCAGCCATGGCGGCCGTACGAGACGATGAATCGCGGCTGATTCTGGCCACAGGAAGCTATATCGGCGAGGGATTTGACGACGCGCGCCTGGATACGTTGTTCCTGGCCATGCCAATTTCCTGGAGGGGGACATTGCAGCAGTATGTTGGCCGCCTGCATCGTCTCCACGACAACAAGCGCGTCGTTCAAGTTTACGATTACGTGGATGATGGTGTCCCGATGCTGGCAAGGATGTTCGAGCGCCGATTGAAGGGGTATAGTGCAATCGGCTACAGGATCGAACAAGCGATGCCCTTTCCTCCGCTTCAAGGTTCCCCTCTTAACCAACCCGTTTCCCCTTAAGCACAGACGAATCTCTTTTTCGTTGCGCCCCACTCGTATGTGTGCCACTATTCACCTGTACATGAAACGTTCGGAGACAGCGGAGCAAGTCAGAATTTGGTTTCAAAGCGAAGTTCGGAAGATCTGGCCAGTGGCGCTCGGGTCGTTATCGCTACGGAAGAGCCCTTGCATTCGCGAGCATTGCCAGCTTTGCGAATCAGGCCAAGGACACCCCAGCTTCGCGTTGTATGGCCGCAAAGGAAGTCGGCGGTTTGCTGTTTATGTTCCTGAAGATCTGGCCGAGGACGTAGAAAAAGCCATTCATAATGGGCGCGCGTTCCAGAGGCTGCTATCGGAAGCTGGCCGCAGATATACGTTGGCGCGGAAGAACGAGCGTAGTGCACGAGCCCAAAAGTAGGCGATGGATCCGTCCTATCCTCCAGCAGCGGAGGTGAAATGCTCAACGAAGCTGATTTTCGTGACTGGGGTTCCCGGATCGGGTTGACGCAGGCTGCACGAGAGGCGATCGCAGCGATCCGCCAAGGCCGCCCTGCCCGTAGGGTCGGCGGTGGTCAAAGAAACGTCGCCGGTCGCTATCCGAGCCGCAAAATGGGCTTCACAATTCAGTTCGAGAGCCACCGTGTGGAACTGCCTTTCATTTACGAGGCAGAACATGATCCCCAGGTACTGGAATTCTATGACCAACCTCCGTCCATTCCACTTTGCTATCGCGCGGCAAATGGCAGACGCCTTTCGGTCATGCACACTCCGGACTATTTTGTACTTCGCGAGGGGTCGGCGAACTGGGTCGAGTGCAAGACTGAGGAGGATCTGGAAGCGCTCGCAATCCGGAGTCCGAATCGCTATGCTCGCGACACCAGGTCAAAGTGGCGGTGCATGCCGGGAGAAGAATACGCGGTGACACTCGGGTTGACATACGAGGTTTGGTCGGCGGCGCAGGTGAATTGGACTCTTCAGCGAAATCTTCAATTTCTGGAAGACTATCTGCGATTCGGTTTTGCAGTCGGCGTGGGTCTCGAGAAGGCGGCGATCACGGCCGCCATCGAGGGTGAGCCAGGAATGACTCTGCTGAAGTTGCTGGAAAACACTCGGGGCGCTGCAGAACCTGACGACATCTATATATTGATTGCCAGCGGAGCTATCTACGCCGATCTCCATGCAACCCCACTGGCTGAGCCAGACAAAGTTCGCCTCTTTCCGACGGAAGAAATGGCTGCCGCCTATGAGCGTGTCGGCAGCGAGGCTCACGGAAGTGCCGAAATCTCCTCAACCTTTGAACGGCAGGACCACTCGTCGGGTTCGCGCAGCGAGGCATATCTGCTTCTCGCGGCGGCCAGCGAAGGGGATCTCGCAGTTGCGAATCGTCGCTTCGAACTTGTGAAGCAATATATCGAAGGGGATCGTCAAACATGTTCTACGCCGCCAAGAACGCTTCGCCTCTGGACGGCGCAATATCGGTCAGCGCGGGAGCGGTACGGATCAGGATACGTGGGGCTCCTCCCCCGGGTGAGTCAGCGAGGGAACCGAACGAGCAGGTTGCCCGAGCTATCGAGGAAACTGCTCACCCACTTCATCGAAGACGACTACGAAAGTCTCAAGCAGAAGTCTCTGTTTGCGTCATGGGCGGCATTGAAGAAGAAATGTTACGAATCCGACGTCGCCGCTCCCAGTCATGTGACGTTCAATTCCGCCGTGCGAAAGCGCTCTGCGTTTGAGCAGACGCTGAAGCGAAAGGGCCGGCGGGCGGCCTATGTCCATTCGCCCTTCCATTACGAACTCACGCTGACAACCCCACGGCACGGTGATCGTCCGTTTGAGATTGGCCATATCGATCATACTGAACTCGACATCGAATTGGTCTGCTCGCAAACGGGGCGCAATCTTGGCCGACCGTGGATGACGGTCCTCACGGACGCCTTCTCCCGACGATGTCTAGCGTTCTACCTGACCTTTGATGAACCGAGCTACAGATCGTGCATGATGATTCTGCGCGATTGCGTCCTGCGCCACCATCGCCTTCCCCAGATTATCGTTGTTGATGGCGGGCCGGAGTTCAACGGCATCTATTTCGAAACGCTTCTGGCTCAATATGAGTGCACGAAGAAGACGAGGCCTCCCGCCAAGGCCAGGTTCGGCTCTGTCTGCGAGCGGCTGTTCGGCACCACGAACACTCAGTTCATTCATAATTTGCTCGGCAATACGCAGATCATGCGGAATGTCCGGCAGGTCACGAAGAGCAACAGCCCCGACGGGCAGGCGGTATGGACACTCAGTAGCCTCCACTCCCACCTGTCAACCTTTCTGTTTGAGACATACGACATGATCGAGCATCCCGTGCTGAGTCAGACACCGCGTGATGCCTATCTGGCTGGCTTAAGAACAGCGGGCGTCCGCGCAAACCGCATAATCGCGTACGATCAAGTATTCCTGATGGCGACGCTCCCATCCACTCATCGTGGAACCGCAAAGGTCAGTCCCGGCCGGGGTGTGAAGGTGAACGGCGTGCATTACTGGGCTGAGGCGTTCCGGGATCCTTCTGTCGAAAACTGTGAAGTCGCCATCCGGTATGACCCATTCGACATGGGCACGGCATACGCTTTTTTGAGTGGGCGGTGGACGGAATGTCACTCCGAACATTACGCGATGCTGCATGGCCGTTCGCAGAAGGAAATCATGATTGCCGCAAAGGAGGCACGGCGTCGAGACCAGTTGCATTCACGTGGCCGGTTTACGCTGACCGCGCGGAAGCTGGCGGATTTCCTCGCGTCAGCGGAAAGCGAAGAGAAAATCCTGATTCAGCAATTGCGAGATGGCGAAGGCAAGAGCGTTCAGCAGAACGATCTCTCCGTTGTCCATGATTCAACCACGATCGAAGACCCTCCGAGCGAGTTGGGTCCGGAGGCTGCATCATCTTGCGCTGGCGATCGAGCATTCGCGGCGACGGTTCTGTATGGAGATTTCTGATGGCAGCAAGCATGCTGGGTATCCATGACAACCGTGATTCCGGACTCGATCGTTTCCGTAGATGTACCATCGCGCATCCTCGGCTTGTGAAAGCCAAAGACGAGCTGATGAACGCCATAGCTGGCGCGGAATCAAATTCCCTGGTTTTCGTCTTTGGGCCAACGGGCGTTGGCAAAACAACCCTTCTCCAGAAAACAGGGCAGGTGATCACTGCTGGGCTTTTGACCGAACTTCAAGAAGACCGCGAGAGGATTCCTGTCGTCAGCGTCGAAGCCGTGGCTCCGGAGTCGGGAAACTTCAATTGGCGCGACCATTACAAACGCCTTCTCCGGCAACTTGAGGAGCCGTTGGTTGACTATAAGGTGGGTCGGCACCCCGAGCGTGAATCCGTCCATGCGGGCAGGCGCTTCATGCCTCCACCGCGAGCAATTGCGGCCGATTACCGATATGCAGTGGAACAGGCCATCCGGCATCGCCGCCCTGTCGCGGTAATGATCGATGAAGCACAACATCTCGGCAAGATTGGCTCCGGCCGGCGCCTCCTTGACCAATTGGATGTCATCAAGTCGATTGCGAACCGAACCAGCACTGTCCATGTCTTGTTTGGAACCTACGATTTGCTCGCTCTCCGAAACTTGAACGGTCAGCTGAGCAGGCGGAGCATCGATGTTCACCTAGCTCGCTATCGTGCTCCGGAAGAGCGTCAGATATTCATCAATATTGTAGAGACGTTCGAACGTGAACTACCCTTTCCTGAACCATCAAATCTCGTTCACAACTGGGAATTTCTGTATGAACGGAGTCTCGGCTGCGTGGGCATCATGAAGCAATGGCTGGTCCGCGCCGCTACTGCGGCCGCGCAGCGGGGATCCCGTAGTCTGGCAAAGGGTGACCTGGAGTCCCAAGCTCTGTGCATGGCTCAATGCGAGCAGCTTTATACGGAGATTGCGGACGGGGAACTGAAGCTGGAGGAGCGACGGGATGCCGTAATGCGATATCGAAGCAAGCTGGGTTTGACTGATCATGGCTCGGTAAAAGCAACCCCGCCAGCTGCATCTCGATTCCATTTCCGGCGGCCGGGTCAAAGGCTTCCTGTACGCGACACGGTAGGGCGGGTTGGCGCAAATAGCAGCTATTTGAAACGTGGTCGATATTGCGGCCTCAGCTCCCGCCCAGAACTGCGGCGTACGCGATAGAGCCGCTCGGCATCGGGACCTCGATGACCGAGAGTCTCACCAGCTACATTATTCGGCTCGCGGAAGCGCACTCCGTGACGGTAGGTAATCTTGTTGGGCGACTGCTATCGAGAATTCCAAATCCGAGGGGCACTCTTTTGACTCAGGCCGCATTGGAATTCAGAACCGGAGGTCACGGATTTCACGCTTGCGGCTACCGCATTAACGGCAATTCCGATTGGAGTGCGAAATGGGTGAACGTCCTTGAAATTGCAACCGGCCGACCTGATCTCCGCTATCTCACCCTTGCCTCCCTCACTTCTGCGCTGCGACAGCAGGTATTCCGACGGTTTAGAGCTTGGTGTCCGGCATGTCTCGAACACTGGCGGGTAATTGGGCAAGTTATTTATGAGTCGCTCGCTTGGGCTATCGAACTCTCGTCGTGTTGCCCGCTGCACAGACTGCAACTTCGCACTCAATGCCATCATTGCCGCTTTCAATTGAGCCCGATGGGAGTCTATCACCGGATTGGCCACTGCTCGCGTTGTGGTGGTTGGCTGGGGCAGAGCATCGGCAACGCAAAAGTGGTCGAGGAATTCGGTGCCAGCCCACAACAATTGTGGGCGAGTGAACAGATTGGTGAAATATTGGCCATGCTGCGGTGCTTCACTCCGGAAAACTCTTGCGAGCATTTTCATGCGAACCTCACTGCATACCTTGAGGAGGTGGTGGGTGGAAATGTGGCGGCCTTGGCCGAATACATTCGTTGCCCGCGCAGCATTCTGCAGAATTGGCTCGATCGCGAAACAATGCCAAGCATTGACTCCCTATTCCGAATCGTGCAGGCTCTGAACGTTTCCGCGGCCGACTTGTTCTATCGAGGATCGCCGACCACGACCGATATTGCCACCGCAAAACAAGCGATCGCCGCTCTTGGGAATCGGAATGTTATCCCTTCTCGGCCTGCGAGCGACATTCGCAAAGCGTTGCGAAGGGCGATCAAAATGAATCTCCCCATGAGTCTGTCAGACGTGGCGCGTAGCCTGGGTTACAGCACCACTGAGAGGCTCTATTTGGCTGACCGAAAACTCTGCCATGCGATTGCCGCCCGATATAGGAAATCCGGCAGAAGTCATTGGTGGAGAAAACCGGGCGCAACAAGAATCTGCGAGGGACCTCGGCTGAAGCAGACTCTTGAAGAATCCTTGAAATCCAAAGACCCAGTTTCTGTTCATCACATCGCCGCTCTACTGGGTTATTCAAATGACGGATACATACAGCAGAAGTTCCCTGAGCTTTGTGCAGCTATCGGCAGAAAGATCGCGGAGAGAAAGCAGGCCAGCCTTGAAGCGATGCATGAGGCTCTCGAAAAAGCGATTGAAGAAGATCCGGCCCCCACATTGATCGAATTGGCTCGCCGTTTGGGTTGCACGACATCGACTACTTTGCGATCGTACCATCCAGAGTTGTGCGATCGGATATTGGCTCGCTACCGCACCCAACTGGAGGAGCGCGGAAGTTCATTGAGAAAAGCGGCCGAGCTCTCCTTTGATGAGACGCCCGCGCCAACTGTGTGCACTGTTTGCGAGCGCCTTGGGATCACGGCCTGGTTTATGAACCAGTACTTCCCGGATGTCGGGCGCCTAATCGCTAAACGGCATCTACGCTGGAAGGCCGCTGACACCGCCCGCCGCCGCGGTCAATTGGTTGAAATCGTCTTAGAAATAGCCAAAGAACTCCACAGCGAGGGGCTCTACCCCTCAGTCCCGAGGATTACTGATAGGGTGCCGCCGGGATATCGGTGCGAGTGGGCGACCCTCAATGCCGCTGTTCGACAGGCACAGATAACACTTGGCATCTCGATCGGCAATCGGTAGTGCTTCCAACTCCAATTGAACCTCATTTAAGCCATAAAGTTGCCAAACGGCAAAGTTATGGTTTACGTCACACCCACATTTCATCGCCGCAGGAGGAACCATGGCGCGCAACGCGGCACGGTTGAAGATGGGCTATTACCCGCTTCCCGAAGGCGAGGCCGCGCGGCTTCGCGCAATGCTTAAGTTTGCCGGCCCGGCGTCGGTCGTCGATCCCTGCGTCGGGCAAGGAACAGCGCTCGAAATCATCACGCATGGCACGGACGTGCATCGCTTCGGTGTCGAACTCGATGCCGAGCGGGCGGTCATTGCCCAATCGAAGGGCATCGAGACCATTCAGGGCAATGCCTTCGATGCCGTCGCCAAGCCGGAATCCTTTTCGCTGCTCTATCTGAATCCGCCCTACGACTCCGAGATTGGTCTGGTGGCGAATAACCGCATGGAGCGGCTGTTTCTCGACCACACCTATCGCTGGCTCGTAATGGATGGCGTGCTGGCGATGGTCATTCCCTTCGAGAGATTGAAGGACTGCATAGGGCTGTTGGGTTCGCACTTCAGTGCGCTCAGTGTCTTCCGCATGACCGACGAGGAGTCGGTGCGCTTTCGGCAGATCGTCGTGCTTGGACTTCGCTCGAACGTGCGCGGCGCGGCAGTGGATGCGAACAAGCGCCTGCTGCAGCGCATCGGCCTCTACGGCAGCTATCAAGAGTTGCCGGAACTCGTGCCCGGCGCCTGCGAGTCCTATCGAGTCCCGCCTTCGGGCGAAGCGGCGCTCAGCTATCGCGGCCTGCCTTACGACCTGCTGGAAGACCTGTTGCAACATTCCGGGGCGTGGAAGCAGGTGATCGCGCATGTGATGACTGCACAGATGGTAGAGGGCTTCGAAACCTCGCGCTTACCCAAGCTGCGTGAAGCCGTGGCGTCCATGGAACGCAGTACACGAGAACTGCATGAGCGCGTTATGGCGGTGCGCATGCTGCCCGTGGGGACACTCTTCCAAAGGTACTCGCGCACAGTCTTCGATATCGCGCAGTCAACCGGTAAGAAGATCCGGTTGGAAACTGACGGAGAAGAGACCGAAATCGACAAAAGCATGCTGGAGTTGCTGGGCGATCCACTGACACATCTAATTCGCAACGCGGCCGATCATGGCATCGAATCTCCGGAGAAGAGAGCCGCCGCAGGCAAATCCGAGGAAGGCCTGATTACGCTCAGAGCCTTTCACCGCGCCGGCAGGATCGTGATCGAGGTCGGCGATGACGGTGCGGGAATCGACACGAAGCGAGTACGCGAAAAGGCCATCGAACGCGGCCTGATCGCCGCTGATCCGCAGTTGACGGAGGAACAATTTCGGTTGTTGATCTTTGAGCCTGGCTTCTCCACGAGCGAAAAGGTAAGCGACCTCTCCGGCCGCGGCGTCGGCATGGATGTGGTCAAGCGCAACGTCCAGCAGCTGAATGGAACAATTGCCGTAACCAGCGAGACAGGCCACGGCACCACGGTTTCGATCGAGCTCCCTCTAACTCTGGCCATTCTCGAAGGACTGCTTGTCCGCGTCGGCGATCGGACACTGGTATTGCCCCTTCTCTCGGTAATCGAGACCGTGCCATTGCGCGACGATCAGATCGTCCGCGTGGCGTCGCACGGCGAGGTGGTCGTCATACGCGAGGAATCGATTCCCCTGCTGCGCCTATCCAGGTTCCTGGGGTTCCCCAGCTGCACAGAGAACTTCGTCTCACGTGAGGTCAGCGATCGGAGACTCGCTGTTATTGTGCAGGCTGGCGCGAAGAAGGTTGGTCTGGTGGTGGACGAGCTTCTCGGCCAGCAGCAGGTGGTGGTCAAGAGCCTGGAACGGCATCTGCGCAAGATTGACGGCTTGATGGGAGCAACCATCCTGGGTGACGGCTGCGTTGCGCCCATCGTCGACGTGGCGGGCATTGCCACGCTGAATCTGTTTTCGCTTCAAACATCAACCAAAGCTGCGCCGCAGGCTCGCCCTGCGCTTGCGGCTGCGATTAACGCAAACGAAAGAGGAGGATCAGCCCATGCGCTGGTTTAATAATCTGAACGCAACTCCCCGTCTGATGATCAGCTTCGGAGTCATGATGGTGCTGACCCTTGGTGTCGGTTACCTGGCAATTAGCAACCTTAGTAAGGCCAACGACCGGATCGATTCCTTGTATCACCTCGATCTGGTGGGCGCAGACAATGCTAACGCGATCACGATCGACGTGGCTACAGCAGCACGGTTTGTGCTTCATGCCGTCGTTCACCAGTCGGAGCCGAACATTGTCACCGAAGATGAACGAGAAGCAGCAAATACACTAGCCGACTTGAGAAGCAATCTCGACGAAGCGGACAAGCACTTCGTGAATAAGAAAGGTCTCGATCAGCTTGCCATTATCCGCAAGACGCTGCCCAGCTTTGAAGGTGCCGTTACCGACGTCTTCCAGTCTCTCAAGGCGAAGGATCTCGAAGGAGCCAAATCGAAGGTCGAGGCGATGAGCGAAATCCGGCAAACGCTCCGTGATGCCAGCGACATTGCCCGTCAAAGCAAGCAGGAGCACGCGGAACAGCAGTTTCAGGAGAATCTCCAGGCCTATCAGAGCACGCGAAACATCATGCTTGGGGCATGCGTGTTCTCGCTGGCGCTTGGGCTGATCCTGAGCTTCATCATCTCGCGCGGCTTTTCGATACCGCTCGGACAGGCAGTTGTGGCACTTGAAAAGGTTGCAGGCGGCGATCTGACTGCGTCATTAGACGTTGAGACTAAGGACGAAGTGGGCCGCATGGCGGCCGCGCTCAACAAGGCGGTAGAGAAGCTCGCCGACACGTTACGCGAGGTTGCCGACAGCGCCGCTAACGCAAGCTCATCCGCCCAGCAATTGGCGGCAGCGTCTGAGACCATCGCCTCGGGCGCTCAGGAGCAGGCATCCAGCCTCGAAGAGACTTCGGCCAGCTTGGAGGAAATTACCGCAACGGTCCGGCAAAGCGCCGACAACGCGCGCCAGGCAAGCCAGCTTGCAACCAGTTCCAGAGACTCCGCCGAGCATGGTCAGGAAGTGGTATCCACCGCCGTTACAGCCATGTCTGAGATCAATGCCGCATCGGCCAAAATCTCCGACATCATCTCGACGATCGATGAGATCGCCTTCCAGACCAACTTGCTCGCAGTCAACGCCGCCGTTGAAGCGGCGCGCGCCGGTGAGGAAGGGCGTGGCTTCGCGGTGGTTGCATCGGAGGTGCGCAGCCTGGCACAGCGAAGCGCCGTGGTAGCCAAAGAGATCAAGGGGCTGATCCAGGATTCTCTGCGTAAGGTCGAAGCCGGTTCGGAACTGGTGAATAAATCCGGCGAAACACTCCAGACAATCGTCGGTTCGGTGAAGCGTGTGACCGATATCGTAGGCGAGATCGCTGCGGCTTCCGGCGAACAGAGCACCGGCATCGAGCAGGTGAACACTGCAATGACGCAGATGGACCAGGTGACTCAGGCAAACTCAGCGCAGACAGAAGAACTTTCGGCCACAGCACACGCTCTCTCAGAGCAGTCGGCTCGTCTACTGGAACTCATCAGCGCCTTCACACTTACCCGCGGGGAGTCCGGATCGCGCAGCAGGCAGTTCTCAACAGCGCACGCAACCAGCACTGTTCCAGCTCAGCATGTCTCTGCGCCGCACCTCGATCTGCACCAGGGGCTCTCGCACGAGGCCGGCGCGGCAGCGCGCCAACCGGCCAAAACAGGCAAGGCCAATGGCAACGGGCTGCCCAAGTCCGAAACTCGACCGAAGGCAGCAAAGACGACTAAGCCACGGCAACCGGTACTTGCTGCGGCTACGGCCACAGCCGGTGGAGGGAGTGCGAGCGATGCAAGCTTTGAGGAATTCTGAGATCACAAACCCACACGCGAGGGTGCAGCGTATTTCGGCAAATGGGCAGGGCTTTGGCGATAGCCAGGTCACCGGGAAAGGACCAGCGATGGAGGAACAGACCGTGACAGGCCAGCCCCAGGAGTCCCAGCAGTTCCTGACTTTTCTGCTGGACGATCAGGAGTACGGCCTGGAAATCTTCAAAATCCGCGAGATCCGTGGATACTCGCCGATTACGCCGATCCCGAATGTTCCAGCGCACGTTAGGGGCGTTATGAATCTTCGCGGAACGGTGTTGCCGGTCATCGATCTGCGGATGAAGTTTCATCTTCCCGCCGTTGAATACAACAAGTTCACTGTCATCGTAATCGCCACAGTGGGCGACAAGACCGTTGGCCTGTTAGTCGATGCTGTCTCCGATGTTTTGATGGTGGGGCGCAGTGACATTCGCGAAGCTCCGGATTTTGGGGCATCTGTCGACACGCGGTTTATCAACGGCGTCTTTCAGTCGCGCGAACATCTGACGGTCGCTCTGAACCTGGAAGAGCTACTCACCGACTGCGAGTTGGCGGTGGCGCAGCCGGTCGACTAAGGACGGCCCGGTATTCGTACGATAAGCCGGGTCAACGGGAGAGGAGCAGAAATAGTGCAGGCGCTGACGCTCGAAAGTTCGGCCCTCTCCATGAATGAACGCGAATTTAAGCTGTTCCGTTCGCTGGTTCACCAACACGCGGGAATCTGGCTACGCGATGGCAAGCAGATCATGCTTGCCTCGCGCCTCTCCCGCCGCCTTCGCCATTACGGCCTCGCCAGTTTTGCCGAGTACTACGAGTACGTTCAGAATCTGCCCGACAACCGCGACGAGATTCGCCAGCTCATCAACTGCGTCACCACGAACAAAACCTCCTTCTTCCGCGAGAAGCATCACTTCGACTACCTCGCAGACACAATTGTTCCCGCGATCCAGGCCGCAGCTCTGCGTGGCGGTTCGCGAAATATCCGTATCTGGAGCGCCGCTTGCTCCACCGGTGAAGAACCGTATTCGATCGCCATCACATTACTCGAATCGCTTCAGAGGATCTACGATCGCTCGGCTCCAAAGTACAAAGCACCATCCACTCATCCCGCTGCTTCGCGTTCTTATTCCATTGAAGTAGTCGCCTCCGACATCGATACTGCCGTGCTGAGTACGGCCACGCGCGCAATTTACAGCCAAGACTCTCTCGCGACGATTCCCCGCCAGATATGGGGAAGGTATTTTCTGCGGGGAAAAGACGAGATGGTGAGGCAAGTTAAAGTGAAGCCGGAAGTTGCGCGCCTGGTCGGATTCCAGCGCATCAACCTGATGGATTCCCAATGGCCGCTCGAAGGCCTGTTCGACGTAATTTTCTTCCGCAATGCCCTCATTTACTTTCAGCGTAAAACGCAGGAGATGTTCCTGCGCAAAATGATTCGGTACCTCAAGCCGGCAGGACATTTGTTTCTTGGCAATGCGGAGCATATTCCATGGATGAACGATGTTCTTATGCCCTTGAATAGGACCATGTACCGATTACGCGAAAACGGGTGATGAACTGAAGTTGAAGAGGCAAGAGTTAGTTAAGAGGCTTTATCGATGCTGCGCATCAGGAACATTTCGCATACGGCGCATGCACGCACGGCGGCTGACCAAACCTTCCGCTCGGGAGACAGCAAGTGGGTGCGCGTCTACACCGGCGACGTGGTGACAAGTTCGATGCCCGTCACTCTGGATGTTTTGCTAGGCTCCTGCGTCGCAGTTTGTCTGTTTGACCTTTTCTTTCCATCGGGGGCATGAATCACATTCTTCTGCCCTCGTGTTGCGGTAGCGAACAGAACACGAGGGGCGGCGTGCACGCGATGGAACTCTTGATCAATGAGTTGATGAAGCATGGTGGGGACCGGCGAAGATTTCTCGCCAAGGCATTCGGCGGCGCAAATGTTCTTCCCGGTTTGAAGAACACGCCGGTTGGAGATGAGAACGTAAAGTTCACTCGCGGTTTCCTCGCCGTCGAACGCATTCCATTGATTGCAGAAAAGCTGGGCGGCGATCGAGCACTGCACGTTCGCTTCAGGACAGATACGGGAAAGGCAATGGTGCGGACGGTGAACGGATCTCTATTGCCAAGAATTGTTCATTCGGAAGATATGTATCGGCGGAATCATGCGGGCAAGGTTCTTGAGAGCGGTGAGACCACTCTCTTTTGAGGCGTGGGTCGTTTGGGCGTGGTTCGTGTAACAGGGAACGCCATCAGGCGGTGTGAGGCAATGGGAATATGGCAAAACGGTTCAAGGTGCTTATTGTCGACGACTCGGCGCTGATGCGTCAGTTGCTCGCCCAGATCATCAACTCAGATCCTGAGCTCGAAGTAATAGGTGTTGCCGGCGACCCGTTTGTCGCCAGGGAAAAGATCAAGGCCCTCAACCCCGATGTACTGACTCTCGATATCGAGATGCCGCGGATGGATGGGCTTACTTTCCTCGACAAACTCATGCGCGGCCATCCCATGCCTGTTGTGATGATTTCGTCCCTCACCAGCAAAGGCGCGGACACCACGCTCCATGCTCTCAGCCTCGGCGCAATCGATTATGTTTCTAAGCCTAAGCTCGATGTGTCGACAGGTACGGTCGAGATGGCCGAAGAGATCGTGGAAAAGATCAAGGGGGCGGCACGAGCACACGTGCACAAATCCGTTTCAAGGGCTGAGTTGCGCGCCCCGTTGACAGCGCCCAAGGGTTGTCAGTTTTCCGCGACACACAAAGTCGTTGCCATTGGAGCTTCTACTGGAGGAACAGAGGCGCTTAAGGATCTGTTGTCGCCCCTGCCAGCGGATTTCCCTGGCATCGTCAT
>JASHOY010000351.1 GCA_030038435.1 Acidobacteriaceae bacterium
TCGACCGGAGACGGCCGACGGCGCGGGAGGATCGGCCGTGAAATAGCTACATGTTGCGCAGGGAAAAAACTCGAACCATGACTGCGCTTGTCTCGCTCACGCGGCCAGCGCCACCGTCTGCCTGCACCACCTTCGGCTTCTCCCTGGCTCCGGCCTAACCCGGCCAAAATGGCTCCGTTTTAAACCGGCGCTGACACGTAATAGCTCAGCACCATCGGATCGAAAAGAGGACTGAGCACCACCATATCTGCTCGTTGAAACTCGGGTGCAAGAGTACGCAAAGCGTCTCGCCAGGGTTCTTTGTCGCTGCCGGGCGTTGTCAATTGATAACGCAAGCCTGTGCCGAACGAGGCAATGATGGTCAGCAGGACAACCAGGCGCGCGCGTCCAGCCACCAGAAGCTGGCTCCCGGCAATCATGCAGTATGGCACGACTGTCCAGGCAAGAACTCGCGGTAACAAAATCGGGCGAGCAAGGCTCACTACAATTACGAGCACCAAAAACAAACAGGGCACGCCGATGAGCGTGACGGCTGGCCGGACGCTGGGAGGGTGCAGGCAGACCGAAACAACGAGCGCGATAACGACTGCGGCAGCGAGAAAGAATGCAGGAAGCGGATAGGGGGTCACCATGCCCATCACCACCAGAGAGACGCAGTAAATGATCCGGTGCAGACCCGCCTGGGGGATCCAGTCGAGTCCACCGCCCTGGCTGGCCTTAAACGCATGGACAAAATAGGGTAACCCGAGCGCGAGAACGAGCGCATTCAATCCCGTCCATTTCAGGAGTACCGGGCGTACCGTGGTGCGCTGAATCAGCAAAGATATCCCCACCGCTCCGCCGCAGGCCACGATAAAAAGCAATCCAGTCGCGTGCAAGTAAAGACCAAGAGTGCCAAACACAATATAGAGAATGCTGGCCTTCAAACAGTGCGGATCGCGCTGGAATACCGCTGCTGCCCACAGCACGATCGTGGTGTTCAGCATGAACAGCGCATAAACCCTGGCCTCTTGTGCAAAATACAGGCTCATTGGGCAAAAAGCGAATAGAAGAGCGCCCATTAAGCCACATGACTTTCCGGTTAACTCTCGACCAAGCAGATAGATTGGTGGAACACAAAGAATAGACGCCACAACTGACAAAGAGCGCAATGCGACTTCACTGCCACCCCAAAAGCCAATCCAGGCGCGGAGCAAAAGTGCGTACGTTGGTGGAGTAGCCTCGACCGACAGCCCTTTGGTTAGAAGATAGTGCAGTCCAAATAAGTCAGCGTAATAGCGAGAAAAGATCTCGTCAGACCATAACGAGGCTGACCCCAGATGGTAAATCCTCAACGCCGCGCATACCAGGACGATGCAACCCAGAGCAACGGCCGCGAAAGAGGTTTTTAACTGGAGGTGTGATCCTTCGCTTGTCTGCCAGATTAGAGACACCGGATCCGTAGGTATCGCATCTTGCCCCCCAGGTTTCATGGACAGAACTCCAATTTGCTTACAGGTGCGAGCAGGCATCGCCCCATGCATCGACCCTCCTCATGGGCATCGATCACGCGCTGTCCGCAACAACAGTCTCTCGCCGTAATATTACTGCCATTCAGACATTCTTGAAACCGGGAGGTGACTTGGGCAAAAGGCGAGTTATGGAACTGTCAGAGGCTCGCGGACGCTTCAAGCCGCAGAGAAGTATGGCCTTTCAATGAACTTTTGTGGACCCGAGGGTCAAACGGGTTTCGATTACAAGAACACCTGTGGCGCATGTTGGCGCATCTTGCCGCTTGGTACTCCACCTGCCGATGGATACACTTTTCCTTAATGTCGAGCTTCGATAACTACGTGCTGCTGGCACTCCAATTATTTTCCCCTAAGAAATCTGGAACCGCATTTGCCTGATATACGGCAATGAAGAGGCGAATCTCATTGAGCATAGATCGCATAGGATTAGCCATTATTGGTGGTGGGCCCGCAGGATTGGCGCCGCTGCTGGCGGCGCATAGACATGGACGCCTCGCTACCATATTGAATGAAGGTGTCTCAATAATAGAGCGATCGGACGCCATCGGTGAAGGCAGCATTGGCCACTGGTGCATTAACTCCGATAGCACCGGTTTCACCTTTGCCGACTGTCTCGCCGGGCCACCTGGTAGCGAGCTTGCCGCGCTGCGAGACCACCACCTTACGAAGGAATTCCTGGAGATCGGAGAGGGCACCGTTCCATTACGCCGTGCCGCCCAGTTTCTGGCATTAGTTGGACGAGGGATGAACGATCTCATCGCCGCCTCACCCAAGGGTCTGATTCTCACTGGCAGCAAAGCGGTCTCGACGCGGCGCACGGCGGGGGGCTGGCTGACACTTGTCAGAGATGTCGAAACTGGACAGGAGCGTACCGTCGACTCGCGAAATGTAGTGCTCGCTACGGGAGCGTGGCAACCAAAAGAACGCCTTCGGGGCGAAATAGTCGCTGGCGTCAATCTTGTCGAGCATTACGGCGCTAAAGTGGTGCAGTCCGGAGACGTGCTCAGCTTTGCCGGCTTTCGAGCAACCATCGCCCGTCTCAGCAAGCTTGGCCGACCCCCACGTATCGCCATTATCGGTGGCTCCACCAGCGCAGCGTCGGTGGCCAACGTTTTACTCAACCATATGCCTGGAATCGCATTTGGTCCGGGTGGAGTGACCATCCTTCACCGTCGTGAGTTGCGGATATTTTACCCCAACGTCGCCGCGGCGCTCGCTGATGGGTATTTAGAATTCGGCCCCGATGACATCTGTCCGGTCAGTGGGCGCGTGTTTCGTCTGGCTGGATTCAGATTGGACTCCCGGGAGCTAATCATGAGAGCCCGCGGAATCGGAGGCCGGCCCCCTGAGTCTCGCTTGCACTTACACCGTCTGGGAATAGATGATGCGGCTTCACGGGCTTTGCTGGACAGTGCCGATTTGGTGATTGCAGCGCTGGGTTACCGGCCTCGCGCCCTTCCGATTTTTGACGAAGCCGGCAACCCAGTGCGGTTGATGGCAGACACAAGTCCCAAGGCGAGACTCGTCGATGATCACTGCCGGGTTATGGATGAGAGCGGGAGGCCGCTTCCTGACTTGTTCGCGATCGGCCTGGCTGCGGGGTTTGTCCCTCACGGAAAACTTGGCGGTGAGCCTAGCTTCAGGGGGCAGGCAAATGGTCTCTGGCTTTGGCAGAATGACGTGGGCGGTTTGATCGTCGATGCAATCCTGTCTCCTGACGATCCTGATGTTCCCTTCGTTCCGCCAACCGCATTGAAATCCGCTTCCGTCGCCGCCTGGACTGGGGCAGAGCTCAATGCCGCACAGGAGTTCGAAGCATGAGGATTCCGCTGACGCGCCCCGCTCCGCCGCGGCTGTCTCTTGCCATCGCCGAACTGCAGTCGCTTGAAGAGAGCGCTATCTTCAGTAACTTCGGTCCCGTGAACACTCGTTTTGAGCAGGAGATGCTGGCGCGTTTCTTTGGCGGCCAGGGCGCCTGCATGACGGTTTGCAACGCCACCATCGGTCTGATGCTGGCAATCAAGGAGGCAGTCGGCGATACAGCGCCAGGCCGGTTCGCCTTGATGCCGAGCTTCACCTTCGCGGCCGCCGCTCACGCAGCGCTGTGGTGCGGTCTTACGCCGTTGTTCTGCGACATCGATGCGCAGAATTGGGCGGCGGATCCCATGGCGGAATCTGCGATGTTGAGCCGCTATGCCGAGAAGATCGCTGTTCTTGTACCCTATGCGACATTTGGATATCCGATCGACCTCACTCATTACACGAAAATCACGGCACAGCATGGCGTTCCCGTAGTTGTCGATGCCGCCGCTTCGCTGGGCACATTCGACATGCGTCAACATGGATTTGGAAGCGGCTTTTCCGGAGCGGTGGTCTTTTCCATGCATGCCACCAAGTCTTTCGCGACCGGAGAAGGCGGATTGATCTACAGTGCGAATCCGGATCGCATCGCACGTCTTCGCGCCATGAGCAACTTTGGCTTCGGTGAGCCGCGCACGGCGACCATGCCCGGCCTAAATGCCAAACTCAGCGAGGTAGGTGCGCTGCTTGGCAGGCTGCGCATCGCCGATTACGACCGCATTATCGCGCGGCGAAGCGAGTTGCTTGACCACTATCGCGATGCACTGCCCGAATTGGATTTTCAAGCAAGAGCGCAAGGCCGGCAGGCGCATCAGTTTGTTTCTGCGTTATTGCCACCAGATCTGAGTATGAGCCGTGGCGCGATCCGCGAGCATCTGGCAAACCGGGCCATCGTCACTGGAACCTACTTCAGCCCTCACTTACTCGAGCAGCCATACTTCAAGAGACTTTGCGTGGCAGGTCCGATGCCGGTCTGCGACCAAGTGTCGGCAAGGATCATCAGCTTACCTCTCTTCGATATGATGACTCATCTTGAGGTCGACCAAGTGGCTAATTCCCTTCGCGACGTCTTAACTATTGTGGACCGCGAGCCGAGGGGGCGAGGGTTGCACAGCACCCAGCGCGCGCAGCCGGCTTACGAAGCTTTGCGTCGCGCAAGTTAGGGATTGTTCCTTGAATAGAATCGGCAGGATCGATGCCTTGGACTCGATTCGAGGCCTTGCAGCATTTATTGTGGTCATCCACCACTGCTTCATTTCGCGTCCGGTTTACAGTAATTTCTTTTTCTCGCACTGGAAGACGCATGCCACCGGAGTGATTTCAGCGATCTTCCTCTATACTCCCGCCCGTATTGTTTGGGCCGGGTATCAGGCGGTCACGCTGTTTTACGTGCTGAGCGGGCTCGTCCTGGCCTTGCCCTGGGTGGAAGGCCGGCCGCCAGCCTACAATCAATTCGCCCTGAAACGTCTCTGCCGGCTTTACATTCCCTACGGTGTGATCATCGTAGCCGCCGGGGCGCTGAACATCGCCCTGGTGCACCAGGCATACGTTAATGGAGCTAGTAACTGGGTCAACCAGATGACCTGGACGAATCCAGTCACTCTCAAAGTCATCATCGACCACTTCGCTCTCATCGGCCACCACGCTACCATTGACGGCGCCACCCACACATTGATCTGGGAGATAAGGGTCTCGCTTCTCTTTCCATTTCTCATTTGGCCAATCTATCGCTGGGGGATGCGCGGCGCACTTCCTGTTTTCGCTTGCCTCCTGGCGGTGGTTGTGGGCATGCAACTGCTGTTCGGAAACATCAGCGCGATTGGTAACCTACTGGAAGGATTCAGGCATCAAGGCATCCCCCGCGCATTGGGAATTGAACTGCAATGGACCGCCTATCACGCCTGCACATTTGTTTTCGGAATTCTTCTCGCCACCCGAATTCGCGATATCCGCCGGCTGTTTGCGCGTTTTGGGCCCAGCTTGAGCATCCCTATTTTCATCCTGGGTCTGCTGATCTTTCAGGGGCGCTGGTCGCAATGGCATGTGGTTCAGGAATTTATGGTCACGGTTGGATCAATCCTGATCCTGGGTTCCTCGCTCGCTCCCGGGGGCATAGAGACCATGCTCTTGAAGCCGATTCCGCGATATCTCGGTAAGATCTCCTTCAGTCTCTACCTTGTCCATGTTCCCGTGGTTCTGGCACTGACAATTCTTACCCATGGGAAACTTCCTTTACCGCTGCTGATCGTACTTGTGGTCCCCATTTCACTGCTTCTTGCTGTTGTCTTCGATCGACTGGTAACAGTTCCAAGCGCCACCCTGGGTCACAGGCTCACCCATACCCAGCATAGAGCCGCCGTCGCTCCACAACAAGTTTTCGAGGAGAAAACAACATGACCGCTACCATTCCTAAATGTGCGGTTGTATTCAAGACCTATGCCTGGGATGAATTCATTGAACGTCAGGCACGACGCCTTGCCTTGGCGGCTGAAAATCTGGATTTCTACATCTCGGTGGATGAGACCGGCGGCTCGGTCGGACCGATACCGTTCGAACGCGTGATTCGTTTCACCTGCGCTGATCTCGCCGCCGCAGGCTTCCCTATGCGCTTCGGCCTGGGCGGCGTTCTATGGTGGAACCCGGATTATGCTCACTATCAGTTTTTAGAGCAGTGTCCGGACTACGACTGCTACCTGTTCGTCGAATACGACTGCGTCGCGCAATGCTCGCTGCAGCAGTTCGTCGTTCGCGCCCTATCTCAAGGCGCCGATCTGGTGGCCATGCCGATTTCCTCGTCGATCGACAAATGGCATTGGATGCCCTACCAGCGCAATGCCTACCCGCCTGCCGAGGTGAAGCTTTCTCTGCTCAACATATGTTTCCTCACGGCGCCGGCCTTAAGACATTTGCACCATCGGCGGCTCGCCATGAAAACCAATTCCTCCAGCTTCGCCTGGCCCAGCGCGGAGGCATTTGTTCCCACCGAGATTGCGCGCGCCGGCATGAAGTGGATCTCGCTTGCCGAGTTTGGCGACGTTTCTCAGTTTGATTGGTTTCCCCCGACAATGGAGCCGGATTTAGGGAAAGTCAATGGCGATGCCTTTCTTCACCCTGTGCTCGACCGGCAACGATACATCTCCTCGTTGCTGCATCATGTTGGCTGTCTCGCGCCCGGCGAGCTGGACCGCGCGCTTTCCCGTTTCCGGCGCGAGGAATACGCGAAACTTCTCTGGCCCGCGCTTCGGCAGCGCGCGGTAAGGCGGGTACGGCACAAACTTCTCTGTTGGCGAAACCAGATGGGTTGGTGAGGCGACTGCGCAGTCGGCACACCACTGCGACCAGGCAGGCTTGGACGCTTCTTTGCTCCTTCACGTTGCGAAACGGCAGACAGAGTTCAATTCGGGTCATGAGCATCTTCAGAAAATAGAAAGATTCAAGCGCCAGGCGAATGAGGATCGCTTCCTCGCACTGATCGTCGGCGAAGGCGAACCGCAATCGACGCCAATCGCCGGCGGGATGGGAACACCGGCGAGGGCTTTTGAGAACGAACTTCAGCGTGAGCGCATGCCGATCGGCGCGCGTTGAGCACATCGAACTTGGCCCTGTGAATGTGACCCCGTTACTTGACTCCGCCGACGATTATCTGCGGGAGTGCAACGCAGCCCTCCATACGTTACGTTGACCGACGAAGCGTCGGTCTCCCATCTGAATCTGAGCTTGAGAGCATAAACATTCGTTCCCGCTCGGCGAACCTGCGCATGCGGGGTGAGCAACGTCCCGAGATACAAGTCATCTTAGAAAAAGAAGCTCGCGTAAGATGGTGAGCCAAAATTTTTTAGCGACGAAGCTTCGCCGCTGGGCGTAGAGTGGTTTGTGGTGTTTGTGCGGCTTCCCATTTTTGAATTGCGGCAGAAATGCCTGGTGCGCGGAGTAGGTTTGGCGCTGACCGCATTTGCAACCAGTCTGCTTCTCGCCGGCTTTCCCCACATTGCCAACCTGCACGGTTCCCGCTGGCAGGTGCTCACCATGCTGGGCGCAGGATGGGGAATGGGGGAGACCGCGCGCTGCATCCGTCCTTATTGGTGCTTCTATCACGCTGGAGTGCTGCTCCTGCTCTATTCAGAGCTGATGATCCTGGTGCTGACAGCTTTCCTCACCTTCTATCCCTAGCCGTGCCTCTGCAAAAAACAGCCACTTTTTCAAGCCAGGCTCTACCCGCGTCCTCTTGACGCCGTGTACGATGAGGCGAAGCCCACCGCGCCAATCCTCTCGCTCCTGACGCACGCGTGGGTGTTCACAAAGGAGGAAGCATGCTCAAAGGATTCCGTGATTTCATCATGCGGGGAAACGTGATCGACCTGGCGGTGGCGGTGATTCTGGGCACGGCCTTCAACAGCATCGTCAGCAAGCTGGTCTCCGACATCATCAACCCCCTGCTCGCCGCTACAGTGGGCAAGCCCGATTTCAGTTACATTGTTCTTCACATCAACCACGGCGCCGTGCAGGTCGGCGATTTTCTCAACGCCGTCATCTCATTCTTACTCATAGCGGGAGCGGTCTATTTTGCAATCGTGGCGCCCATGAACGCCATCATGAAGCGGTTGAAGAAGCCCGCGCCGCCGCCCGCGCCAACCACCAGGCCCTGCCCGGAATGCCTCAGCGAAATCCCCTTGGCGGCCACGCGCTGCGCCCATTGCGCACAGCCCGTTCCCGCCGTGGCGCCGGCTGCCTGATGCCGTGTCGCTGCGATTGCATGCCACTTCCATCCGTTTCAACCTGGCGTTTTCGCAGCCAATGGCCGCGCGGATTATGCGCGCTGAAATGCTGCTGGAAAAAGATCCGCAACGCTTCTGAAAGCCTGGTCAGGCATAAATCGGCGACGCCTCAGCTCTTCATTCCGGAACCTGGGACTCGCATTCCTCGAGCCCGAATGAACTTGCCGATGCCGGGAGGTGCGCGGCCAAACTGAACACAGTCGCACCCAGACAAATTGCCGCCGTTCCCAGGGTGTAACCTGTGACTTACCGCGGTACGCCCGCGCCTTGCCGTCGCCACGCGCCAAATGGCCTGCCGATTCTGGACTCCCGAGGAGCACCCTTTGATGAACGTGCGCAAAGCGCTCGTACCGTTTTTCTTTTCTGTCTTGCTGCCGGTTCCGCTCCCGGTGCGGCTCGGAGCCCAGACCGCCTCCGGTCAAAATGTCCCGGGGTATGCAAATTTCACCCCAGAAGCGCAGCTCGAGAATCAGTTTCTTGCCGTGCCCAGCGCAAAACTGGCCGGCGAAGAGTTGAAGACCCTCACCGCGGCCCCCCACGTAGCCGCCACCCCCGAAGACCACAAAACCGCTCTCTACGTGGCCGAGAAGTTCCATGCCGCCGGTCTCGATACCAGCATTGTGCCCTACCGCGTGCTCATCGACTGGCCAAAAGAGGTGCGCGTCGAGGCGTATGACCCCGCGGGAAAGCTGCTGATGACCGGGCCCACCCGCGTCCACGTCAACGGCGATCCCTACCAGAACGATCCGCGCATCGTCATGCCCTACAACGCATCCTCGGCCTCCGGCGATCTCACCGCCGATGTGGTCTACGCGAACTACGGCCGCCTCGAGGATTTCAATGAGTTGGCCGCGCGGCATATCGATGTGCGCGGAAAGATCGTGATCTGCCGCTACGGCGCGAACTTTCGCGGTGTAAAAGTATTTCTTGCCGAGCAGCGTGGCGCCGTGGGCGTGATCATTTATTCAGACCCCCAGGACGACGGGTATTTCCGCGGCGATGTCTGGCCCGATGGACCATGGCGCCCGGCAACCGCCGTGCAGCGCGGCTCGGTGCAATACCTCTTCAAGTTTCCCGGCGATCCCGAAACCCCCGGCGTTGCCTCCACTCCCGATCTGCCCGATTCCGCGCGCCAATCCCCTTACAACGCCCAACCCCACATCATCTCCATTCCCCTCAGCTACCATGACGCGGCGCCCATCCTGCAAGCGCTCAAAGGCCCCGGCGCGCCCGAGGGCTGGCAGGGCGCGCTGCCCTTCCGCTATCACCTCGGCCCCGGCGGCGTGAAGGTCCACCTCGTCTCTAAACAGGATTATCAGCTCCGCCTCATCTGGGACGTAATTGGCAAAGTCCCGGGTTCGCAGTATCCCGGCGATCCCGTGATCGTCGGCAATCACCGCGACGCATGGACCTTCGGCGCCGTCGACCCCAACAGCGGCACCGCCGCCATGCTCGAGGCCGTTCACGGCGTGGGAGCGCTGCTGAAAACGGGTTGGCGCCCCAAGCGGACCATCCTTTTTTGCAGTTGGGACGGCGAAGAGGAAGGCCTCATCGGCTCCACCGAGTGGGTGGAGCAGAATGCAGCAATGCTCCAAAACGCGGTGGCTTATTTCAACGTGGACATCGGAGTCTCCGGGCCGGATTTCACCGCCGCCGCCGTGCCCTCACTGAAGCAATTCATCCTCGGCGTTACCCGTGCCGTTCCCAGTCCCAAAGGCGGCACGGTTTACGACCAATGGCTGCAAAGTCATGCTGAGCACACCCAGCATCCGGGTTTCGACGCCCCGCCGGAAATCGCCCGCATACACATCGGCGATCTTGGCTCCGGTTCGGACTACACCCCGTTCCTGCAGCACATCGGTGTGCCCTCCGACGACATCAGCTCCGAGGGCCCTTATGGCGTCTACCACTCCACCTTTGACGATTTCGACTGGTTCACCCACGAGGCCGATCCGCAGTTTGTATACCTGCAGGAGATGGCGCGGGTGCTGGGCGTGGAGGCCGTCCGCATGGCCGATGCCGAAGTGCTTCCCTACGACTACGTGAGCTATGCGCGCGAGATCGGCTCCTATATCGACGCCGCAAAAAGCAAGGCGCAGGATGACAATCTCGCGCTGGATTTCGCGCCGGCCCAGTCGGCGGCAGCGCAATTTCTCGCCGCAGCGCGCAAGGTGCAAGCTTTGCAGGCCGCACCCGCAGGAAATATCGACGCGCTCAACTCCGCCCTGCGCCAGACCGAAACTGACTTCATCAATCCCGCAGGACTCCCCAACCGCCCCTGGTACAAGCACGTCATCTATGCGCCCGGCGAGTACACAGGCTACGCAGCCGTTGTCATTCCCGGAGTCAACGAGGCCATCGACGCCCACGACGCCGCCACAGCGGCTCAGCAGTTGGCCGTGCTGACCCAGGCGCTGGACCGGGCCGCGGAGACGCTGAATTCGGCGCCTGCTCCTTAGGGCGAAGGCAAGAAAAACAAAGCTCAAGCCCCCCGCGGCAGACGCAGCCCTGGGAAAATTTCAAGGGCTATGCACCGCGCCCCGAAGGAACACGGCAAGCAGCAGGACATTCCTTGTTGCCGCAAGCCTCGCAATTTCAGGCCCTTCAGTTTCGCCGCAGATGGGCAATACGCCCGATAGATCTCATCACACTCCGTCCAGCTCTCCAGCGCTGTTTCCGCATCCAAGCAGATATAAAGCCGGCACATCCGGCAGGAGCCCCCCTATGTACGATCTTTTGATTGGTACATCCCTGATCCTCATGTTCATCGGTCCCGCCATCCTCACCGCCATTCAGCGCGCCGATTCCGACGACCTCTATCTCTGAACGGAAGCAAATTCCAGCCCCATTCCGACCCCCGTTTTTCCGGCCATATCCCTGTGTGCCCCTGCCCGAGGTGTGACGAATGACATTGACCCCCGGCGAAGACCCTCGTATCGTTGAAATTGGCCATGAAAATCACACCAACCACCTGGCGAATCGGCATCGCGGCAGCCATCATTCTGGGCACGATTGGCTGGCTGGCGTACTCGGGCTACGGCGCGGGCAAAAGTTACTACGTCACCATCCCCGAGCTCACCTCCATGGGCGCAAACGCATACAAGGACCAGCTGCGCGTCGAAGGCTTCGTAAAACCCGGCTCCATCGTGCAGGATGGTCCCAACGTCACCTTTGTGATGAACCAGTATGAGAGCCACTCGCCCAAAGCATCTTTAGGCCATCTGCTGACCGTGGTCTACAAAGGCTCCGAGCCGCCCCCGGACACCTTCAAAGACAACGCGCAGGCGCTGGCCGAAGGAACTTATGGACGCGACGGCATCTTCCACGCCACCGTGCTCCAGGCCAAATGCGCCAGCAAATACGCGCCCAGCAAGCCGCTCCATCCCGGCGAGCCCGCCAAACCTGCTCCAAGCTCCACAGCCGCTGCCGCCAGTGCCAGCCAACCGGCTGCGTGACGCCGATGAACGCCCTGTCCGACGTCTCGCCGGATTTCTCTGCCGGCGAAACCACGCGGATCTGCGCAACCGTTCTGAACGTCTCCAAATTGTTCGAGGCTTTCGCCGCGCTGCGCCAGGTTTCCATCGAGCTGCTTGCCGGCCGCTGCTATGTCCTGGTGGGCGAGAACGGAGCGGGCAAATCAACCCTGCTGCGTATCCTCGCCGGTCTGCTTCGGCCTTCATTCGGCACCGTGCGCGTCTTTGACGGCCAGGAGCCGCAGCAAGCCCGCGCCCGCATCGGCTACATGAGCCACGCCCCCATGCTCTACGACGAGCTCACCGCGCAGGAAAACCTCGAATACTTCCGCCGCCTTTATCCCGGGCGCGATTGCCTTTCGCCCGCCGACGCCCTGCGCCAGGTGGGCCTCGACCCCAATCTTCTCCGCACCGTCGGCCAGTATTCCCAGGGCATGCGCCAGCGCACTTCGCTGGCCCGCGTGCTGCTGCCCGTGCCGGAACTGCTCTTGCTCGATGAGCCCTTCTCCAACATGGATGTGGAAAGCGCGCGGCAGATGGTGGAGCTGCTGGCCGGTTTCCGCCAGCACAACCGCACCATCGTCATCACCACCCACCAGCGCGAGCTGGCCGCCCCCATCGCCGACTGGGTCCTGACCCTGCACGCCGGCAGAGTGAAGTCATGCGACCCGGGGTCCCCGACGGCGGGTCTGGGCCGGCGGGGTGGTGACCCGGGGTCCCCGACGGCGGGTCCTGGCCGAAGGGGTGGCGATCCGGGAAATCCCTCGCTATGAAAACCAACGGCGCACGTTTCCTTGAGTCCCTCGGCATCCCCTTCGAGCTTCGCGAGTACGAAGTCGATCCCGACGACCTCGCCGCTACCACGGTGGCAAAAAAATCGGCATGCCCGCCGAGCAGGTATTCAAAACTCTATTGACCACGGGCGGCCCGGGCGCCCACATCTTCGCCGTCATCCCCGGCAATGCCGAGCTCGACTTCAAAAAGCTGGCGCGCGCCGCCGGTCTGCGCAAGGCGGAGATGGTTTCACTCAAAGACGTGCAGCCGCTCACCGGCTACATCCGCGGCGG
>JASHOY010000352.1 GCA_030038435.1 Acidobacteriaceae bacterium
TTTTTGACTATCCCTCAAAAGCTCTGATTTGTGGCTGAGAATCGCATTTGTTTTTCGCCTCGCGGGAGCCAGCACGGATCTGTCGGCCTAAGCTATGTTGAAGGACCCGAGGTGGAGGTTTTGCAGCATGGCGAAGCTCGTGTATGAATTGAATCAATCCCTGGACGGCTACGTCGACCACCAGAAAATGGGGCCACCCCGCCCCGCGCTCTTTCGTCATTTCATCGACCGGGTGCGCTGCTTGACGGGCATGATTTACGGTCGCGGGATGTACGAGGTCATGCGCTATTGGGACAATGACCTTGCGGATTGGGATGCGGAGAAACGCGAGTACGCTGCGGTATGGCGAGCCCAGCCGAAATGGGTTGTGTCACGCTCTTTGAAATTGGTCGGCCCCAACGCCACACTCGTCGACGGCGACATAGACGTAGCGATACGCGGGCTGAAGGCCCAGCTAGACGGGGAGATCGAAGTTGCCGGACCGATCCTGGCGGGAAGCCTGACCGACCTTGGTCTTATTGACGAGTATCGAATCTACCTGCACCCCATCGTGCTTGGGTCTGGCCGGCCATTCTTCACCGGCCCGCGGCCGGCGCTCCGCCTGGTGGCCAGCGATCGAATTGTCGAGGACGTGATCAGGTTGACGTACGTGCCTGCTTAGTGCGACTCGTCCGGCGGACTGCGCCGATTCGTAGAACTAAGACACTACCTGTCCTGGCGCAAGGTTGAGGATCGCTTCAATCTGTGTCCATTGAATGGTGGACGAAGTGGTATGAAAATTCGGCATAACGGCCGTTCGGCGGGTACGCCAAAGTCTAAACTGAACCTGATGACTTACGACGATCTCCGCCTGCTCATCGACTACCACTACTGGGCGTGCGACCGGGTGCTCGACGCCGTAAGTGCGATAACGCTTGAGCAGTTCACCCGTCCCATGGGAAGCAGCTTCAGCTCGGTACGCGACACCGTGGCGCATATCTGCGCCGCCGAGCGCATTTGGATCACACGACTGAAGAGCGAAAAGCCGCAGGGACTCCAGAAGCCGGACCGCCTCCCTGATGTCGACGCAGCTCGCAAGGAGTGGGCCGAACTGGAAGGCGAGATGCGCGAACAACTCGCAAGATTGGGGCCGGAAGCTGTGGAGCGCACGATCGGGTATCAGGACCTTCGCGGTAATGACCAATCGGACGTGCTCTGGCAGATGCTACAGCACGTCGTCAATCACGGCACTTATCATCGCGGACAGATCACCACGATGCTGCGACAAATGGACGCAGCACCGCCGAAGTCCATGGACCTGATTGCCTTTTATCGCGAACGGAAGCGGAACGCTTGACCTCGGGAATTCGGGATATGCCTCCCGGCATGTCGCGCCCGCCGCTTCTCAAGCTGCTGAGAATCCACTTCAACTGACAGTTGCGCTCCCTGAGTGCTGGCTTGCCTTACAAGCCATTCGGAAAACCCTTCCGCCAAGCTAATCCCACCGCCATACCGTTGATCTTCAGCAAAATCCATCGCTCTTGAGGAGACTGCTATGCCAATAGCCTTCATGTACCGCCGTGCGCTTTGTCGCTTTGCGACGAGCATTGTGTTCACCATCCTCAACCTTGTTGTCTGTGCCCTGATGGTCCATTGGGTCGCGGGGCAGAAAGTCTCGCCTGTTCTACTGCTCCTGATCGCGCCGCTTGCCCTCACGCTTGGCAACATGTGGCGCCACACAGTGGGCGATCTGCTGTACATCGACAGCGCCATCTCGTCGGCAAATACCGAGGCTGCTGTGCAGGCGACCATCGAAGTTTAACCCCAACCCACAACCGGAACCCATCCGCGCCCCGCTATTCGGTCGGGGCTTTTTCATTTCCAGCCAGAAAACCAATGAAGGAGGAAGTGTCATGTCGCACCGTCATCGCCGGTATTCGAAACGCGAGCTGCTCGGCAGCTTGCACGTGGACTACATCATGTCCGTCACCGATCTTGGCCTGGCGGCCAGGACCAATCGCTGGGATGTGCTGCGCGCATTCCTGGCCGCAGGGGAAGCGCGTGCGGAACGGCTCGTGGAAGAAGAGGACGGCTTCCTGATACTGCAAAGCGTTCCCGGAGAGCCGAACACCGGGGGAATCTACCTCTTTGCCGAGCCGCTGCAGTCCTTCTTCTGGCTTCGTTTCGACCTGAAGGAGGACACGCTCAACGGCAACGACTTCCAGATTGCCCTGCGGGTATACCGCCTGCTCGACCTGATCGACGGCAAGCGCAGGAAGTCTCATCGCCATCACGTCCCGGGAAACCACCCGGTTGGGCCGGTGCCGGAGCTGGGCCTTAGTGCTCCAGCTATGGCAGTAGCCGCCTGCTAGGAAGGGCGAATCCCGGTCCATTTGACCGAGTTTTGGAACCGGGCTACAACAGCACAGCTTGACCGGAAGGGAGCACCAGCCATGGCTCAACTTGTTGGCACGTGGAAGGCGCCGCGACCGCAGCCGGAGATCCTGCCGGCTACGGTCGGCCAGGCGGCCGAATACATGGCGTGGTTTGTGAACCGGCGAGCTTATACCCGGCAAACGGACCGGCCGGATGAACACTCGGGCAAGTACTACTTCTACCAGGCGCGGAGCCGGAGCACCAAAGAGCGGCTGTCGCTTGATCCTTTGATGGTGCAAAAGCACCTGGCGGGGGAACTCACTGTCGGCCTGTATGCCATCAACCCAGAGACGCAGTGCTCGAAATGGGTGGCCATCGATGCCGACTACGAAGGCGCTTACCGCGATCTCCGGACCCTGAAGTGGGAACTGGAACAGGACGGTGTTCACGCCGTCGTCGAGATGTCCCGGCGTGGCGCACACCTCTGGATCCTCTGCGAGCGGCCATTACCCGCCCGGCTCTGCCGCACCTATATATATAGTCTGGCTCTCCGCCTCGACGTTCCGATCAAAGGAACGTTCCGGCAGGTGGACGGCATTGAGGTCTTTCCGCGCCAGGATGAGATCGGCGAATCAGAGTACGGGAATGCCATTCGAGGACCGCTGGGCATTCACCG
>JASHOY010000353.1 GCA_030038435.1 Acidobacteriaceae bacterium
TTACATGCAGGCGCTGGTGAGTTTCTTTATTTCGCCGCTTTTTGGCACGGTCTTGCTGGGAATGATATGGAAGCGCACCACTTCTAAAGGCGGCTTTTGGGGTTTGCTCGCCGGCACGGGTTCTTCAGTAGCGATGTTCGCGGCTGTTGAGGCGCACCCTGAATGGCTCCGCTATGTGGCTCTCTCTCCAGACGCTAAAGCGATGGCCGAGAATTTATACCGTGCGCTTTGGTCCTTGCTGATTTGCGTCGCGGTAACTGTGATTGTAAGTCTGTTGACAACACCCAGCTCGCCGGAAGAGCTAACCGGCCTTACCTGGGCCTATACGCAGATTCCCAAAGCCGAAAGAGTGTCCCTGTGGAAGCGACCGATATTCTGGGCCTCCGGCGTAGCCGTCCTTTTTGTCATCCTTCAGTGGATTTTCTGGTAGGTTAATGGAGTGTCGATGAAGATTTTCGGGCTGCGTACGGGCGATAGTCTCTTTGCCGAGTTCTCTCAGATTTCCGTTTCAGGTCTTTGCGGAGGAGCCGTGCCGAACTTCGCGAATCAGGCTAGATTTATCGCATTGACGATTCCCATTAACAGAGCGACGAGTTCCAAAATGCCGTTTCGATATGGGATTCCGTTTCCTGAAACAGTTTGGAGCCACCCGCAGATGGCGTTCTTCACCAAAACATGGGGAAAAGGGCAAAACGGAGAGTGCCTGTCTGCGCTATCAGATCAAGAAATCCGGCGGGCGCACGAGTTTGACGATTTCATCCGGTTCGCGCTGCGGCGCGTAGCCTTGCGCCTTGGCCCATTCGCGGCCGGCCCAGCGCTTCCCACATCCCGGTCAATAGAGCGTCACTGGGAAACGCGGGAGTCGCACAAAGTGGGGATTCCTGCGGGGATAATGCGCGGCCAGCGTGAATCCTTTACCAGACACTAAGCCTCAGGTCCCGGTATCCCGAGGTCAGGGAGAAAACATATGAAAGAACGACAACACATGCTTCCCGTATGGTTCTTTATAGGCTTATTGCTGACTGCATATGGCGTGATCATTCTCATCACGTCCCTTAGTGAATGGTCCCATCCGCCGGCGGTTACGCTCGCGCGCTACCATCCCGGAGTCTGGGGAGGAATTATTCTTTTGCTGATCGGAGGCTTCTACATTATAAAATTCGCCCCCAGGCGCAAACGCCAGTAGATGAGCCGCATGGGTTTCCGGCCGCTGGTATACTTAATCGTCGGAATGGCGCCTCAGGTAAGCTTTGAACCGCAAATAATTCAGGAACCGGTTTCCTGAATCAAGTTTACGGTTATCCGGAAATCAGGTGAGGGGTTCAATGAACATTCGAGAAATTGCCCGCCGTGCCCGCGTCTCTCATTCCACGGTTTCGAGAGTTATCAATGAGGTTCAATCTGTTGACCCCAAACTGGCGCGCCGGGTGCGAGCGGTAATCGACGAGGTCGGTTACCGGCCTAATTTTCAGGCGCGTGCGCTGGCGCGGGGGCGAAGTCACACCGTCGGTTTAGTCGTTTCTGAGCTCAGCGGCGGAAATCCTTTCTTCTCAGAGATCATTCTTTATTTTGAGCGCGCGGCCGTTCAGCAAGGCTACGAAGTCCTGATTAGTTTTGCCGATACCGAGACCCAGCCGGATCATATTGCCGTATGCGTGGCGCGCATGCAGGAGCGTCAGGTGGAGGGCGTGGCAGTTCTTACATTCGGCATGGAGGAACAACTAGCTAAATGCGCCATAGACGTTCCTGTTGTTTATGCCGGCGCAGACCACGATCTCCGTGGCGTGCGCTTTGTCCGGATCAATTATCTTCCTGGATTTCGCGATGCGGTTCGACACCTTGCCGAATTTGGACATGAGCGCATCGGCTATCTAAGTGGGAGGCTTGGCTGGAGCAGCATGAGAACCCGCTTTGATAGCCTTCGCAGGGCGATGAAACTTGCCAGCGTCCCATTCGACAAGGATCTCGTAGCTGAGTGCGATCATACTTGGGATGGCGGTGCGGAAGGTATGAGAACGCTTCTCAACCTCCCCAAGCCTCCTTCCGCGGTTCTATGTTGCAACGACGTGGCGGCGGTAGGGGCATTGAAGGCGCTAGCAGCCAGAGGGATACAGGCAGGTAGAGACATCGCTCTGATTGGATTTGACGACCTTACTATTTGCAGATTTACTCAGCCAGCCCTTTCGACCATACAGTTCTCGCCGCGAGAGTTGGCGGCACTCGCCTTTCAGGGGTTACTCGAGGAAATACAGCAAACGCCCAAGAAAACAAACCTTGAATATAAGACACGATTCATCTTGCGGGATTCCACCTGTCCACCGCGACTCCTTGGCGCAGATGGCCTGCGTGAGGTGATCCGCACCCCATGAGACTTATAGTTATTGCCGGATTGACGACAAAGCTCTCCTCTGCTGCGAACCAAGCAGCCGGCCTCGAGCTGACTCTAGGCGGAGCGCGATGATGAAGGATTTCATTAGCACAAAACTATCTAGTCCTACGCCTACCCGGCGCGAAGTTCTGCGGGGCGGACTGGCAACGTGTGCATTCCTCGCAGCACCGTCGAGACTTCCCGCGCTTACATGGGATATTGCGAATGGGCGCCCGAATCCTCCCGATCGAAGATTTAGAAGCCCTGTAGTTGAATCTACAATTGCCGCCTTGCGCAGCCAGATTGCCGATCCGGTGCTCGCAACCATGTTTGAGCGCTGTTTCCCTAACACGCTGGATACGACCGTGTTTCCTGGCACTTTCCAGGGCAATCCAGACACGTTCGTAATCACCGGCGATATTGACGCCATGTGGTTGCGCGATTCCTCCGCGCAGGTGTGGCCCTATCTTCGTCTCGCGCGACGGGATTCCCGGTTGGCGACGCTTCTCGAAGGAGTTATCAGGCGCCAGTCGCGAATGATCCTTATCGATTCCTATGCTAATGCCTTCACGCGGACAACATCCGACTCACCCCTTCCCTGGGCGGTCAATGACCAGACCGATATGAAACCAGGAGTGGCTGAGCGTAAATGGGAAATAGATTCGTTGTGTTATACGGTCCGCCTGGCCCATGGTTATTGGAATCAGACCGGGGATTCGAAACCATTCGATGCCCACTGGAGCGCCGCCGCATGGAGGATTCTCGAGACTTTTCGCGAACAGCAGAGATTGAACGGCGCGGGCCCATATTCCTTTATGCGTCAAACCTCGACTCCGACCGACACGCTTCCACTGCATGGCTACGGAAATCCCGCCAAGCCAGTAGGAATGATCTTCTCCATGTTCCGCCCGTCGGACGACGCGTGTATTTTCCCTCTCTTCGTGCCTGCGAATCTTTTCGCCGTACGTACACTTGAGCAGATAGCTGAGTTAGCCACAAGAGTCGTTAATAATGCAAAGCTTGCGGACGCTTGCATGGCGCTTCGAAATCGGGTCAGCCAGGCAGTCATGCGGCATGGAAAGTTTCGGCATCCCGAATTCGGCGAAATATGGGCTTACGAAGTAGACGGCTACGGGGGAGCACTTGTCATGGATGACGCCAACGCTCCCGGACTTCTAAGTCTTCCTTACCTCGAATGTTGCAACGCCAGCGATCCGCTATATCTGCGCTCGCGTCAATTCACGCTAAATGCAGCCAATCCTTACTTCTTTCGCGGTAAGTGCGCAGATGGAATCGGCAGCCCGCATATTGGGCTCGGCAAGATTTGGCCAATTTCAATCATCATGCGCGCTCTGACGTCCCGTGACGATGGCGAGGTCACGATGTGCCTGAAATGGCTAAGGAATACCACTGCAGGGACAGACTTCATTCATGAGTCTTTTGACGATGACAACCCGGAGCAATTCACGCGACCATGGTTTGCCTGGGCAAACACTCTTTTCGGCGAGTTAATCCTGAAGCTAGCCGCCACCCGTCCCGCACTTTTGAAGCAGGACTTCAACTCGAACGCTGCTTAGTCGCACTATAAGACCGGAAAGGAAGCAATGTACAAGAGCCAGGAAGCAGGCCGAACCAGCTTCGATCGAAGAACGTTTTTGAAGAGTTCGGGGCTTGCGATTGCTGCTGCCGCTTTGGAAACAAAGTCCGAAGCATCCCCCTCGGCAAGTCAGTCCAATTTACCTCTCTCGCCCGCTGGGTCCCAAGCTGCCCAGGATCCCCTCGATTTTGTCAACGTTCTCCAGGGAACCGCTTCCACGCGTGTCTTTTCGCGCGGAAACACCTTGCCAATCGCAGCGGCACCATTTGGAATGGCGCATTGGACCATTCAATCCGACAGCAATACTGACTGGATGTTTCAACCGAACGAGCGCAGGCTGCAGGGCCTCCGTTGCACGCATCAGCTCAGCCCTTGGTTGTCCGATTACGGAGAAGCTGTTTTTCTGCCTGTCTGCGGCGATCCTGATCCCGATCCCAGCTTGCGTTCCTGTTCATGGCTACCGGAGAGGTCCACTTTGCGGCCCTACTCCTTCCGCTTGTCTCTGCCGCGATACCAAGCTGACGTAGAGATGATTCCCACGGAGCGCAGTGCGCTGATCAGCGCTCGTTTTAGCAGTGGTGGGCCGCCCGCATTCATGATCGACGTTCCCCGGAATGACGACGCTATCCAATGCGATGCCGCGACACGCACTATACGCTTCAGATCTTCTAACAATGAAGGCGGCGTGCCGCCTAACTTCGCGACCTATTACATGGTGCGCCTCGATAGATCCTGGGACGCCACAGAAATTCGCAATCTGCCGGACAGGCGCGTAGCTATCGTCCGCTACGCTGGCGGTGATTCAGTTGTGGCGAGGATTGCAACCTCCTTCATTTCATATGAGCAGGCAGAGCGCAATCTGCAATGCGAACTGACTACGAAATCCGCGGACCAGATACGGGCGGAAACCGCTGCGTCCTGGCATAAGTACTTCGACCAGATTGAAGTTGAAAGTGATGACTTAGCGCAGCTCCGGACCTTTTATTCCTGTCTTTATCGCGCACTTCTCTTCCCACGCATCTGGCATGAGCCTGACGGCGCCGGCAAGTTACATCATTTCAGTCCTTATAATGGTAAAGTTGTGCCCGGCGTAATGTATGCCGATCACGGTTACTGGGATACTTATCGAGCCTGGTATCCATTTATGTCAATTCTCTACCCAGAAAAGCTTGCTGAGATTCTCCAAGCCTGGGTCAATGCATATACTGAGGGCGGCTGGCTCCCTCAATTCCCTGCCCCCGGTTACCGCGCATGTATGACTGGAAGCCTTATTGATTCAGTGTTTGGCGATGCGGCGGCGAAGGGCATCCGGGGATTTGACCTTGCGACTGCCTACGAAGGCCTCAGAAAACATGCTACGCAACCGGGCGCTCCGGACCGCGGTTACGGCAGGCGCGGGATAGAAGATTATCTCCGCCTGGGCTACGTGTCCGTAGACCATGTCGAGCAATCCGTCGCAGAAACTGCCGATGCGGCATATGGAGACTTTTGCATTGCACAGGTTGCGAAAGCGCTGGGACGGGACCGCGATTCTGATATGTTTCTTACTCGCTCACGCAATTGGCGGAACGTTTTCGATGCGGGGTCTGGCTTTCTCCGCGGCAAGCACGCGGATGGTACTTGGCTCGAACCCTTCGACGAATTCGCATGGGGAAGCCCGTACGTTGAGGGTTCGGCGTGGCAGCACCGTTGGGATGTTCCCCAAGATATTCCCGGTCTAATTACGGCTATGGGTGGGAATGAACGCGCGGTTGTCCATTTGGAAAGAATGCTCTCATTGTCGCCTATTTTCCACGTCGGCGTGTATGGGCAGGAAATTCATGAAATGTCTGAAATGGCCGCCGTTAATTTCGGACAATACGCGCAGAGCAATCAACCGGTGCATCATCTTCTCTATATCTTTGCGCTCGCCGGCCGCCCCGATCGGACGCAGTATTGGGTGCGCCGGGTGATGTCGGAGTTATACGGTCCTGAGAAATTCCCCGGAGATGAAGATACCGGATCAATGGCGGCATGGTTTCTTCTCGGGGCTTTGGGTTTTTACCCGGTTTGCCCGGGAAAGGCTGAGTATGTGCTCGGTGTTCCTCTCTTTAGACGGACCACGCTGCACTTGCCTGGAGCCAAGACAACCGTGATTGAGGCGCATGCCGAGGGGCCCTCGGCGGTCTACGTTTCCAAGCTGGTCCTGAACGGAAGCGCTTGCGCGTTACCCACTATTTCTCACCATCAGATCGTCGGCGGTGCGACTCTCACGTTTCACCTGCAGGAGAGCCCCGCTCTTTAAATGAGCACCGGAGAATTCGTTCAAATTTGGGGGATGTGAGATGAATCGAAAAGATTCGGAATTGGCCAGGCGTGACTTTTTGAAGGTGTGCTCGACCGCCGCAGTTGGCACAATGCTGCCCGGAAGCATCTTCGTGGACGCAGCGATCGCGACCGCTGAACAGGCTTCCCCTTCCGTCCGTACAACTGCCGGCAATAGCAAGTTGCGTTACGTGCGTCCAATTGTCGGTACTGGTTGGCGCGGCCACATGTTTCCAGGCGCCGTTGCCCCCTTCGGCCTGGTACAACTTAGCCCTGACACCGCCGGGGGACCAGAACCGAACTGGAACGTTCAGGGTGACTGGTATGGGTGGGACCATTGTTCCGGCTATCACTATCCTGACAATGTCATAAATGGATTCACTCATACTCACCTTCAAGGCACGGGGGGTATAGATCTTGGCGATATCCTCTTGATGCCCTTGGTAGAAGGAAGAAACTGGGCCTGGGATGCGGGCGTGCTTCAGCCTCTGGCTGCAATGCAGTCGGAGTTCCTTGGGCCAGATTCAGGCTGGGAATTTGACAAGCCGATTCCCGGCTACCGCTCTTTCTTTTCTCATGATCGAGAGATGGTGCGCGCTGGTTATTACAGCGTGTATCTCGACACTCCCGGTGTGAAGGCAGAGTTAACGGCGACGACACGATGCGGAATGCATCGCTACACATTTGCCGAGTCTACCGCGGATGCCAGAATCGGAATCATCGCGGATCTGGTTCATTCGCTCGGCTCCAAGGTTTATCACGCAGAATTGAACCTAGAGAGCACGACGCGGATTACCGGCATGCGAGCTACGCACGGATGGGCTCGTGATAAGCAAGTCTACTTTGCAATCGAATTTTCGCGACCGGCGACCCTTGTCCAGGTCACCGCCGATGGTGGACTTACATCCGCATCCCAGGGTGACAAGTTTACGGGAACGGAAATTAAGGCGATCTTCACTCACGCGTCCGCTTCCGTGCCTCTGGTGATACGTACTGGCATCTCCTGCACCAGCATCGCTGGCGCCGTGCAGAATCTTAGAACTGAAATTCCGCATTGGGATTTCGACGCAGTTGTCAGACAGGCCGGCGAGACTTGGGAAAATGCACTTGCGGCAATCGAGGCGAACCTGCCCAGCGAAGCCTCCAGCGAGACGTTCTACACCGGGGTGTATCACAGTCTGGTAGCACCGGCAACTTTTAATGATGTGGACGGGACTTATCGCGGTCAGGACCGCCGCAATCACGCGAACCACGGATTCACCAAGTACACAACGCTTTCCATTTGGGATATATACCGCGGAGAGTTCCCCTTTGTCATGCTGACGCAGCCTGGCAGGACAAAAGACATTGTCCGCACCCTGCTGGCTGACTACACCCAACTCGGCCAACATGCGCTCCCTATGTGGCCATTGTGGGGCAATGAAACCTGGAGCATGACGGGATTCCATGCGGCTGGAATGATTCTAGGTGCCTACACGCGTGGATTTAAGGGGTTTGATGCAGAGGCTGCATACGCCGCCATCCGCGATACAGCGATGAATGGCGCGCCCTCTCATGGACGAGAGCTGCAAGAGATGTTTCGACAGTATGGTTATGTACCCATGGACTTACATGGGGGCTCCGTTTCTTGCACTCTCGACCTCTCTTACGACTACTGGTGCGCGGGCGCGATGGCCGAGTTACTCGGGAAGCATGACGATGCGAAGATGTTCTACAAATTCTGCCAGAACTATAGGAATGTTTACGACGCTTCTTCCGGCTTTATGCGGGGTAAGACCAAAGACGGCTCTTGGCGACAGCCATTTCGCCCCGACCAGGAATATGACGACTATGTAGAGACCGATGCGTGGCAGGCCAGCTTCAGTGTGCCACACGATGTGCAGGGATTGATCGAATTGCATGGAGGCGATGCTGAATTCATCGCCAAACTTGACGGCTTGTTCATTGCGCCATCGTTGGTTCTGGACGCCAGGCCCGAC
>JASHOY010000354.1 GCA_030038435.1 Acidobacteriaceae bacterium
GCAATTTCTTCCGGTCGTCCCATCTCCCCGCGCGGTATCTGGGATTTTAAGAACTCCCTGGCGTCGGAGCCGAGAGGATCGAGGAGCGGTGTGTCGATTGTGCCAGGGCTAAGAATGTTCACCCGGATTCTGCGTTCTTTAAGTTCCACCAACCAGGTACGAGCGAAAGAGCGCACAGCCGCCTTGCTGGCGCTGTATACGCCGAAGGCTGGAAACCCTTTGATGCTGGCGATCGAGCCGTTCAGGAAAATCGAGCCGTTGTCGTTGAAGAGCGGCAGCGCCTTCTGGACGGTGAAAAGGGTGCCGCGCACATTCAAGTCGAACGTTTTGTCGAAGTGCGCCTCCGTGACCTCTTCGAGCTTAGCCAGTTCGCCCTGACCTGCACTGGCGAAGAGGATGTCGATCTTACCTTTCTCGCGGTTGACTATCTCATAGAGACGGTCGAGATCGGCTAGATTGGCCGCATCGCCCTGCACACCGGTCACGTTCCTGCCGATGAGTTTTGTGGCCTCATCCAACTTATCCTTGCGACGACCGGTGATAAACACGTACGCGCCCTCTTCCACGAAGAGCTTCGCTGTTGCGAGCGCCATGCCAGACGTGGCCGCGGTGATAACGGCTACTTTTCCTTCGAGCTTTCCCATAATCGTCCTTTCCCTGGTGTGTGATTGCGGTTGGTGCGGGGCCCCGCTGCCGTATCGCTACAGGGCCGCTTGACTGCCAGGGGATTAGCGGAGGCCGCCGCTGGCGATGATGAGTTCGCCGGTAAGCCACCTCGCATCCTCGGAGGCAAGGAAGGTAACAACACGGGCAATGTCATCAGGCTGGCCAGTGCGTCCAAGCGGCGTCTGCTGGATAAGCGCCTTTTCGAAGTCGGATCCGATGACGCCGGCACTGTGTGTGCCTTCGGTTTCGACGGGGCCGGGATTGACGGAGTTGACGCGGATTTTTTTCGCGCCAAGCTCCCTGGCAAGCACCCCGGTCATGGCATCCAGTGCGCCCTTCGTCGCCGTATAGACCGCGGTGTTGGGCGGGGTGACGCGGCTGGCCCCGGAACCGATGTTGATGATGCTGGAGCCCTCGCCAAGGTGCCTGGCGGCAGCCTGCGTGGTCAGCAATACACCGAGTACGTTGATGTTGAAGATTTTGTGGAACTGCTCTTCAGTCACCGCTTCGATGGATGCGAATTCGTAAACGCCCGAGTTGTTGACCAGAATGTCGAGGCGTCCGAAGTTCCTGATGGCTGCGTCGATCAGGCCCTGTGCCTCTGCAGCTTTGGAGACATCTCCACCGACGGCCACGGCTTTGCCACCGGCATCTGTAATGCTGCGAACGACCGCGTCGGCACCCGCCTTGCTGGACGCATAGTTGACGATCACGGCGGCGCCTTCAGCAGCCAGCGATTTGGCGATGGCGGCTCCTATACCTTTGGAGGCGCCCGTAACAACTGCAACTTTACCTGTGAGCTTGCTCATATCTTTATCCTCTTTCCGGAACCGGATTGATTCGAAGCCTTCATGGGCGCCTCACTGGGCAGGCCATCGCCGGGCTCTGAAGTGTAGATGAGGTCACCCGAAGAACGATTCATTAGTTCCGAAGCGCTGAACTATTGAACATTTTTCATTCTCTGGCTACTCTTATAGGCGTGCGCCCGCTTTACCATCCCTCGATCGAAGACGTTACGGTTGAGGGGATTCTTCACGCATTATCCGACCCGATACGGGTGGCCATCTACGCAGACATCGTGGCGCAGGGGTGCTCCCAGAACTGTTCGACATTCCTGACTGTCAGCGACAAGACGATTCCTAAATCCACGCTCTCTCAGCACTTCCGAGCGCTAAGAGAAGCGGGGCTGATTCGTGGAGAGCGGCGAGGCGTCGAAGTGCATAACACTTCGCGCTGCGCGGAGATTGAGCAGCGCTTTCCGGGCCTGATTCGGGCGATCGTCAACGCGCATGCCATTCAATCGCAGAAGGAAGCGGCGAAAGGATCTTCCAGACGGGCAACGAAGAGGGCGAAAACCAGGTAAAGATGATGCAGAGTTCAGGGCGCAACGAAACTCATTTTCTGTCGGCCCACTCCCTCCTCTGCGCGTCCGCTTTACCGATTTTCGATAAGGCGGATCAGCTCTCATGGCTGACGGCGTGACACGTCGCGCCAGTCGGTTGAGAGCTTCGTCCTATGTCACTATCCACCTGCCTCACTAAGAGGCGTTGAGTCGTAGTGGAGCACCCCTTCCGGGCGGGTCAGCAGGAAACGGTCATCCTCGGGAAAATAGCGGGCTATGCTGATATCCTCACCCGCGAAACTCTGGATCGCTTTGTTGTCGGTCCACCAGCTTAGAGTGACGATTTCAGATCGCTCCTCATCGAGATCTCTGGTTGCGACTACGGCGCCGAGGTTTCCCGGCAGAGCTCGATACTCTGCTATCCCTGTACTGCGCACGTACTCGACGTATTCATGCTTCAGTTCACGGCGAATTTCAGCCCGCCACTCCCGAAGAACGGCCATGTTACCCCCTGCGCTTAAGTGATTCTCCGACGTCACCGTCTTCTTGTACTATGCCGGTAACGTGCTTCGAGCTTCGCGATCCCAACAGCACAAAGCCTCCCACTCCCAACCAGACAATATGCAATGTGGCAGCGAACGGCAAAATGCCGTCGCGACCTAGTCAGCCGGCATCGCCAGCTCTTCTTCCAAAATCGGCTCCAGTAGCGCTACGTGTTCGTGTTTGGTGGTGTTGACCAGCAGAACGCCGATCAAAATAATGGCGGCACCCATGATCATTGGCAATGTCACTTTCTCGCCTGCCAATCGCCATCCCAGCAGTACTGCTACCACCGGATTCACGTAGCAATACATCGAGACTCGTGCCGCACTGGTGACCTTGAGCAGCCAGACATAAGAGCTAAAGGCAACGACAGAGCCGAAAATCACCATGTAGGCGAGCGACCACCAGGCGCGCGGAGCCACTTGAGCAAAGTGGAGGCGTTCCCCGAGTGCGACCCCGGTCGTGAGCAAAAGCGCGCCCCCAGCCAGCATCTGCATCGCGGCAAACATGATCACGGAGCCGCCGTTATCGACACCGCGCCCGTAGATCGCACCCACCGACCAGAGGATCGCGCTCGCCAGCACCGCGAGGTCGCCGAGCATCGAGTCGTGTCCCTGGCCCACACCAAACAGGACGCCGATTCCGACCAGCCCGAAGACCATGCCAAGAAAAACTCGTCCGGAAGCGTGGCGCTCCTGTCCGAGAAATCCGGCGAGCAACACCATGATGATGGGCTCGGTGGCGCTGATCATCGAGGCGAGGCCGGAGTCGACATGCATTTCCGCCCAGGCCAGCAGGCCGTGACTGCCGAGAAATAGAATCGCCCCGATTAGCACGGCGGGCTTCCAGAGCCGGTGGTCAATTCTCACTCCGCGGCAGACGAGCCATGCCAGCAAAATGAGCGCGGCCGCCAGGTGACGCAGGCCCATGAGAATGAGCGGCGGAATGCCGTCGAGACCCCAGCGAATCGCAAGATACGAGGCCCCCCAGATAAGGTAGATGGAAACGAAGGCGAAGAAGAGCTTCACGCCGCGGGCGTCGGGATGGGGGCGGGAGGTCATGGTGCTATCGTGTATGAACAGCCAAATGGGAGTTAGTAAAGGGCTTCGTGCCGAACAATGACTCCACGCTGGTGACGGCACGCGATACACCCGATTGCACGAGATTTAGTTCCCTACGGGCTCGCTAAAGCCAGCGGAGGTTCTCGGGAGACAGCTTCGCGCGCTTAACCGATCATCCGATCGGTCTGGTGAATGAATCGGCAACAAAGCACGCTGGTCGCGTCTACCAGGGTGCCCTGTAAACGTCAGCCATACTCCAATCCTCCCCCTTCACTATGGGCGTCATATAAGGACCGATGACGGCGCCTTGGCGGAATCTGTCAAGGTCGCTTTCGATGGAAGGCAGGCCAATCTGAGCTCTCCGCTCGTCCGCGGCCGCCATGTTATCCATCAGCGGCCAGTAAAGCTTTGCGCTGCCCGGGGTATCGCCCGGTCCCATGATGGAGCCGTAAATCTGGGGCTTGCCTGCCACTTCGGCAAGGCGATCGCATAAATGGGCATAAAGCCGGGGATTAAAATGATCCTCCCGGAACACTCTTTTGATGTTCGCGAGCTGACTCACTCTCCAGACGTTGTCGCCATCGGCATGTCCGAAGAGAAAGAAGAACTCAGCCCCGGCTTCATCACCGACGGCGGCTCTCTGCGGCCAGCCATTCTCTGCGACAATCGACTGGACACGTGCATCCGTTGTCTTACGGAATCTGGCGTAGCGCCGAACGATCTCGGGAGCGTCAGGCGCCTGGGCCCAAAGTGCATAAACCACTGAATCGTAGAAATTGGGATTATGCTCTTTCACTTTTGAACAATCGACATAGGACTCAAGGGTCTGCCGAAATGCAGGATCTTGCTTAGCCTTTTCGAGGTCCGCCAAAAGCGCCTGGTCTGCATTGAACAATTGGACAATTTCCCGGGCAAGCACTTCGTCGTGGCGCGCCGTTGAAGTAACCGGTCCAAACGGCGACGCCTGTACGGCTCTTACGGGCGTAAGCGCACTGGCTGAAACGATCGCCAGTACCGCAGAGAGCAAGGGGGCAACTGTCTTGTTCGCTATAAATGTGGCCATCCATATTGCCTTCCGCTGTTGGCTCAAGTGCAGAAACAAGCCCTATACCGCAATGGCTGCCCTCACTGCGAATCAGGCTCCAGAGGCATCTCCATGAAAACATCGGCGCGGCTATATGGCATTGGGGGGAGAGTCTCAGGCTTTACATGGAGAAAGCCGACCGACTCGTATAAGTGAATGGCATCCCTGAGCCGCGTATTGCTGCCGAGAAACAGAGATCTGGCGCCGATCTTTCTGGCCTGCGCAATCGCGTGTTGAAGCAAACGGCGGCCGAGGCCTCTGCCGCGCAGATGAGGAGAAACCGCCATCTTGGAAAGCTCGTAGACGCCATCGCGCATGGGAATCAGCGCGACGCATCCGATGGCCTCGGAGCCTGCGTACGCCATAAAGATATGGCCGCCCTTCAGGAGAATGGAGTGCACAGGATCGTTCAGGGTCTCGCGGTCCTTGGCTTCAAGAGTGAAATACCGTGTAATCCACTCCTCATTCAGCGTCCGCAATGCAGTGGCGTCATCGCCGGGTGCGAGCGATCGAATGTCAATGACTGGCTGAGCTGAGAGCGAGTTCCGGGAATCGACTGGCGACGTGGGGTGAGTCGTATGCATGGACGGCCTCGGGACAACAGAATGGCTGTTTCAATGGATGATGTTGCATGGCCGATGGCTTCATACAAATCTGCTTCAGTGGATTCGATAAGCCCCGGCGCTCACCGCCTGAGCGGCCTGAAGAACTCCCGGATGTCAGCGGCCAGAAGTTCCGGTTGCTCCATAGCCGCAAAGTGCCCACCACGAGGCAGTTCGGTCCACCGCTGCACGTTGTAACCGCGCTCAACCCACTCTCTTGGCGGGATTATGATCTCCTTTGGAAAGTGAGCTATCGCGCACGGAGCCTGTACAAAGTCGTCAGCGGTGAAGCGGAGCGGTGCTCCCCTTCCTTCGCGATACAAGCGGAACGATGACGAAATGGTCTCGGTCATCCAGTAGAGTGTGACGTTTCGAAGCAGTTCGTCGCGTGTGAACGTGCGATACACGTCGCCATCGCAATCGGACCAATCGCGGAACTTCTCCAGGATCCACGCAGCCAAGCCGGCCGGCGAGTCATTGAGCGCGAAGGCTGGTGTGTTGGGGCGCGTTCCCTGCAAATGTGCGTAGGCTCCGTTTTCGTCGAACCAGCTTGCAGCGTCGGCCAGAAAGCGCCCCTCGGCTGCGGACGGCGTCGTGCCGGGAGGCAAATGGGGGCGGTAGGAACCGGGAATGTAATTGAGGTGGATACCGATGATGCGTTCGTGGTGGCGCAAGCCAAGCGCAGTGCTCACGCCGGCGCCGAGATCTCCGCCCTGGACAGCGAATCTCTGATACCCGAGAGCATTCGTGAACTCGGCCCAAATTTCAGCGATACGAAAAACGTTCATTCCGAGTTGTGCGGGTTTGTCGGAGTAGCCGAATCCAGGCAGTGATGGGATGACTACATCGAACGAGTCTGCGGCGTCGTGGCCATGTGCTGCAGGATCGGTGAGAAGAGGCAGAATCCTGAGCATCTCAAGAAACGATCCGGGCCAGCCGTGTGTAATAACCAGCGGCATTGGAGATGGGCCGGCGCCTTTCTCACAGATGAAGTGAACCCAGCCATCCTTAGCTCTGTAACGGTAGTGATGGAGAGCCGAGAGACGATCCAGCTGCGCCTTCCAATCGAACGTATCCATCCAATAGCGACACAAATCTTCGAGAAATTCGCGATTCACGCCCAGGGACCACCCGGCGCCGGGAACGGTTTCCGGCCATCGCGTCTGCCGCAGGCGACGGCGCAGGTCGTCCACTGCCGGCTGCGAATATGGTAGAAGGAAGGGCTCCATCATATGGACAGCTCCAATTTACGCGGATATTCGAATGTCCTGCCGATCGCACCACAGAGCAACCGTTGACTCGTTCGAGGAGTAACCGCCCGCGCGTGCTGCAACTTGCCGCCGCTGCTTCTGCTATCGCCATCCAATTCAATTGTCGAACAGCAAACGGTCCAGGCCTCGAATCAGTCCTGTCGTCGCCATGACCTTTTCGATTGCCAGCATCGTGCCCGCCACGTATGGCATCGCCCCGGAACCGGCGTCGTGACGAATAACCAGACGTTCATCAGGTAATCCAAAGAGCGTTTCAAATCCAATCACGTGCCCTGGCAGACGTATGGAGTGGATCTGCGTTCCGGCTATGGTAGCTCCTCGCGATTGCGAATCACCGTGGGTGTCCGCGATTGGAATCTCGATCCGGTTGCGTGCGACAGAAGCAAGTTCCTCCGCCAATTCGCGCGTCGTTCCGCTGGGAGCATCTACCTTGTCCGCGTGGGCATAGTCGATGATTTCCCATGACGGCAGAAATCCTGCTGCAAAGAGCGCGAAATGTTTAGCCAGAGCAGCGGTAATGGAAAAGTTGCCCGCCGCGATCACTCCCAGGTTGCGTTTTCTGGCCAATTCATCGATTTCGAAGTAATCAGAGGCCGTCAATCCGGATGTGCCGATTACGACACGGACGCCGCGGTCGAGCGCCTGCAATGTCCGCTCTTTCACCGAGCCCGGCGATGTGTAATCCACAACTACGTCCACCGGCAGCGACAGGGCATCGTTAAGAGAATTCGCAACCCTCACCCCAACCGGCTCGAGGCCAAGACACGTTCCGATATCCTGCCCCGCAGCACCTCTGGATATTGCGCCTGACAAGGTGAAACGGCTCGAGGCGAGAATCTTTGTGACGAGTGCTCGACCAACCCAGCCCGTTGCACCCGCCACGCAAACTTTGATTGACATAGGGCGACTCTAACAGCGATCTGACGTTCCTCACCGCATCAGCGACCACGTGCAACTTCTGCTGGACCTACCTTCGAGGACCCCGAATTCGCGCCTGAAGATTAACTGGATGGATCATCGTTCGCGTTGTAACCTCCATTCTGTCGCAATATTCCCTCCGCTGGATGCCCAATTCGGCGGAGACACTCGCGACGCGACAAACCAGTACAAACTCACGGTCCAGACGATCCGGTGCCAGTAGAGATGTTTGCCAATGCGATTGGATTCAAGGATGTCGAGAGGCCGGGCACGGTTTCGAGTGGAGATCGTTGCTCTCCAGGAAGAACCCCTTCATGCATCAACCTGGGCTCTGGGTGTGGCCGGCTCACATCGAAGTTCCGGCCTGGGCGCTGTGGGCCAGTGATTTGCGTGGACGGGTAGCCGCTGGTACTGCATGCCGATGCGCCTGCTGCGAGTATGTGGCACAAGTGCGGCGCGCTCGCGGAGCACTATCTATCCTTGGGGTCCCATGCGGACCCGAGTGAAATCCACCATCCTTCGCATCGCGGTATTCTGCTGCGCCGCATCTTTCAACGTCGAGGGTGCCGCTGCTGCCGGCGCGAAGTTGCCCATTTGTATCGACGTGGACGCCACCGACACCGTGCACAAGGTGTTTTCTGTCACCGAATTCATCCCTCTTCATGACGAGACTTCGATTACGTTGTTGTATCCGAGATGGAAGATTGGAAGTCATGCACCGACCATCTCCGTCGCCGACCTTGCGGGTCTGGAGCTACGGCTGAGTGGCAAGCCTCTGCAGTGGCGTCGCGATCCGCTCAATGTCAACGCTTTCCACGTATCTATTCCGCGCAGTGCGTCCGTGCTCGAAGCCCAATTTCAATATCTTTCTCCACTCAATGGGGGAGTCATGACCCGCAATATCGTGCAGGTCCAGTGGGAACACCTGATGCTCTACCCGCAAAGCATGGGCGGGAACGAAATTCCCGTGGTGGCGCGGCTGCGTCTCCCTGCCGGTTTCCATATAGCATCCAGTCTTCGGGTTGAACAGGAAAGTGGCACTGTCTTCGACTTCCGCAGGTGCACTCTCGGGGAACTGGCAGATGCGCCTGTCCTGGCCGGACGCCTCATGAGGGACTGGCTGCTCTCAACAGGCGATGCCCGTCCTTATGGAATGGAATATCTGAGGACGTGAGTCGAGGAGAGGATCTGCCGGTCGCGTCCTCTAAATTATTGATTATAAAGTGGTGGCCAGGGACGGGATCGAACCGCCGACGCCGGCCTTTTCAGGGCCGCCTACCGATAACGCTAAGTGGTTCGGAATCAGAGCAAGCGATTGAGAGCGAGAATGTTACGGCGCAATGCATTTGGGGCGATTTGGGACGATCTGGGCTGCTGTCGCTTCTAAGTTGTTCGCGTATTGTTCGCGCCGTCCGAAACTGCCCATACCTTGTCTTCGTTCTTGGGAGTCCGTCGCCGGAGTCTGAATCATCACCAGAGAGGTGCACATTACGGGCATACATCTCACTGCTGCCTTCCGGGCATGATATTCGGCACTACCACCAGACCCGTCCTTAATTTCCATGCCGTCACGTCAGTCGAGTCCGAGGCTGGTAGATGGAACGCGCTCCACTCGGCAAGTGCGGCGAGGAGGTTCAGAACGGCGACGCCCACCGGGACGGACACCCTGTATTCGACATGCTTTATCTTCCCGCTCAGATCAGTCCGGGTGATTATCCCCTGGTTCTCCATCTCGCGCAGGCGCTGGACCAGCATCTTTTTTGTTGCCTGAGGGATTCGCCTGCGAACCTGGCTCAACCGAACAGGGCCATTCATCAACAACAGCAAAATCTCAATTTTCCATTTTCCACGGAGCAGATTCAGCCCCCATTGGGCGGGCGACTCTCGCGCGGCTGGATTCCGGCTTGAATCATGACCTGACGTGCCTGAGATAAGACTGAGAGCGGAGCGCTTCGGAAGATTTTCTGGCGACAGTCCCGTGGCGATCCGGCAATCATTCGCGATTGCCGTGGCCCGAGGTCGTCCTGAGTGCGCAGTTTGCGGCAAACTCTACCTCGTTTGCAGGAGGGGTTATCCGCAGCGATCGGGCTGCCGCAATCCCCCTACACTCGCTCAAGGCACTTCAGCAGGTGGTTTGGGGCGCAGGATCGGATTTTTCTTTTACGCGAGTCGGCAGGCGCGTTGCCTATAATGTCAATACTGGTGGTGAATCCCCCTCCGG